>JAKVCR010000035.1 GCA_022448985.1 Roseibacillus sp. | reverse complement strand
ACACTGACGAGCGGGTTCTCAAGGTCGTTCAGCTCGAAAATCTCCCCGCGAAGCTCCCCGACGAAGTTATCCGCATCAAAAAATCCCTGCAGGACAAATCGATAACTCTGCCCTGGGACGAGAATCACCGGTGAGGAGCTCAGGGTGGTGGGCTGCTCCCCGGTTACCACCGAAAGGTAGGCACCCTCCGCATTCGTATCGTAGGTGAAAGCGTAGCCGTTGGTCGTTCCCAGGCCAACCGAGCTCAGGGACCCCAGCACCCCGATGTCCTGGCCCAGGTCATTGTCCCAGTTCACAAGATCCACCTCCACCCGAAAGGCCTCGTAGACGGTGGCCTCCTGGTGGGCTCCGGCCCGCGCCGCGCCCAGCTGCCCGGGATCGGGTGAAGCCGCGGACTGGATGCGATAGCTGTTGCCGTCCGGGAACGAGAAGGTTGCCGGGGCGCCAAAGGCCTCCAAGGGCAGGTAGCGGGACCAGCCAGCATCGTCGCCGTCGTTGAAATCATC
Organism: Roseibacillus sp.; assembly: GCA_022448985.1. Lineage (GTDB taxonomy): Bacteria > Verrucomicrobiota > Verrucomicrobiia > Verrucomicrobiales > Akkermansiaceae > Roseibacillus_B. The sequence continues at coordinate 41,086 of JAKVCR010000035.1, read as the reverse complement.
CTCGATGTCCTGGGCCAATAGGGGCAGGGTGCCGAGACCAAGGGCCACTGAGAGAAGGAAAGTTGGGTTTATTACTGGGTATTTCATGGGTTCAAGGGGAGAGCGGTCGAGCACAGGAAATCATCCTATTTCTGAGCTTCCTGCAAGTTCCTACTTGCGAAGGCCAGATAATGTTTCCAGTCCTCGGGGGTCACATCGTGCCGGCCGGCGCGGAGGTGATACCCCGTCAAAGTCCCTACACTCCGGCCCGGGGCGGGGTGCTTGGCCACCCCAAGGGATGACTTCTGGTAAAGCTCATAGACCGGTTGGGCATGGAGCACGCTGAGGAATTCACCCCTGGGATCAGCCCAGCGGTCCTCGGTTGCGCTGGCCACGTAAACCGCCCGGGGGGCAATAAGGGCGATAAGTTGATGCTGGTCGAAGGGCAGGGCTCCTTCGTTCTCATTGTACTTCTTGAAGTTGCCGTTGAACCAGTGAGGGAAGGACCGGTTGATGCGGCCGACCGTTTCACCATAGGCCCGTTTACTCAGGGCTGCTCCCCCACACCCGGAATTGTTGGAAATCACCACCTTGAAGCGCTGGTCTGTCGCTCCCGCCCAGAGAGAGGTCTTGCCCAGTCGGGAGTGCCCGATCACCCCAACCTGTTTTGCGTCAACCTCCTTGATCTCCTCCAGCGCATCAAGAAGACGGCTCAGCCCCCAGGCCCACGCCGAGACCGTTCCCCATTCGTCAGGCTTTGGCTTCCCCTCGGTAAAAAGCGGATGCACTCCGTTTTCCCAGCCGTCGTGATAATCGGGATCTATATTGCCGCAGCATGCGGTGGCCACCGCGAAGCCCGCCTCAAGGATCATGCCGACCGGCCAGCGGCCAGCGGCACTCCCGCGCAGAGCCTCTGCCTGCGCCCTGCGGTCCTGCCCCTTCCGGGATCCCACCACGTACCCCAGTTCCGGGGTAATGCGGGCATCCTTTTCGACACACTGGTTGCCGCGAAAATTCAACCCAAGAAAGGCCGGCACCGGCCCCTTCGCATTCCTGGGCAGGTAGAGGAGCATCCGGACCTGCGGTCCCTTGCCCTCCACGAAGCTCACGAGATACTCCCGACGGATGGCCTTCCCCCCGACCGCATCGGGGACTTCCTTGTCGAGCACCACCTTGAAGCCCGCCGGTTTCCCAACCGGCATGCGTCCGTACATCTGCTCCTCAATGAGCTTGAGGGTGGCGGGGCGGCCCTTTTTTTCCCACTCCCCGGCCGACGTGATCCGACTCCCCCCGGGCAGGACGAGCGGGTCCGGCAGCTTGAGCGCGGGCACCTTTCCCTCGTCGTAGTTGGCCACTAGTTTCTGGCCCTGAGCGGAACCAATCAACCCCGTGAACAAAGCCACGAGCAGGGTGAAGCGAGCGTGTTGCATGCTTATACGCTAGCGCGGCCCAAAATCCGGGAGCAAGCAGGATCTGGCCTTCCCGTCCGGGCGGCATCCCCCTTTATTTAATCCAGCTGAAACAAACCGTCCCCTTTGCCCCGTGGCACGGGGCACCGCTACCGCTCGGTGGAGAGTTTCCAGTTGTCGGTGCGGAACAGGGAGGCAGGCAGCCCGGCCCCATTGACCAGATTGGCCCCCTCCGGGTTCGAGGCCCAGGCATAACGAACCGCCACCGGCTCGGAAACCTCCTCGCTGGAGACCAGTACTGCTTCGCCATCAATCACGGCCTTGCCCCAGTGCCAGACCTTGTCCTTTCCCGCGATCTCGAAACGCCCCGGCTCCCTGCCATCACGGGTCTTCAGCCCTTTCGCATGGTCAAAGAAAATGCGGGCCTTGCTGCCGTCGATCTTGAAGGCCCGGTAGAGGGGCCCGCTGACCACTACATCCTTGCTGCCGTACTCGTTGGCAAGCGCCCAGCGCGCCAGTCGTTCGCCCACATCCTTCTTGTTGCGCGGATGAATATCTTTGGCTGCTCCAATATCATTGATCACGGCCATTCCGGTTTTGGGCAGTCGCAAGGTGAGCCGCTGCGCATTCTGCAGTTCGGCCCATGAACTCGCCTCCCCGGGTTTGCTGGTCGGCATCCTGAAATTGGCCAGTTGCACGAAATAAAATGGCAGCTCCTTTTCCCACCGCTTGCGCCAGTCCAGAATGAGAAGCGGAAAGATCGTTTCATACTCCTTGGCCCGACCCGCATTGGACTCGCCCTGGTACCAGATTGCTCCCCGCATGGCGTAGCCCACCCAGGGATGGATCATTCCGTTGTAAATGGACATCGGGCGGTTCGGGCTCAGGGCCGGGGGGCTGGGCTTGCGGGGCCTGCGGGGAAGTTTCTTCCTCTTCGCGGGATCCTTTTCCGCCCGGTTGGCCTTCCGGGCCTTCTCCCAGGCTGCCAGTTTCTTCTCATACTCCGCCTCGGCCTTGCCCAGGTCGAAACGCTTCACCTCGGCTTCCAGTTTCTGGAGGAGGGCACGGCCTTCCGGCTTACTCATCAACGTTTCACGGCTCGTAAAGGCCTCCGACGGCTTGCCGCCCCACGCGGTACGGACAATCCCCACCGGGACTCCCACCTCAGCATGCAGATTCAGTGCGAAATAGTATCCAACCGCCGAGAACTTGCCTGCGTTCTGAGGGGTGGTCACGTTCCACGCGCCACCCACCCGCGACTGTGGGCTGGCCGCCGTCACCAGATCGGTAAGGAACATGCGAATGCCCGGATGGTTTGCAGCCGGAATATCCTCCTTGGCCCGTGCGGTGGATGACAGCGCCCACTGCATGTTGGACTGTCCCGAGGCCATCCACACCTCCCCCACCAGCACATCTTCCACCCTGACCCGACCGCTCTCTGCTCCCTCCACCTCAAGCAGCTGACCCTTCGCACTGGCCTTCAGGGCATCGAGCTCCACCCGCCAGTTCCCGTTGTCATCCGCCGTGGCCCGCTTCGACTGCCCCGCGAAAGTCACGCTGACTGCTTCCCCGGGCTTCCCCCAGCCCCAGACAGGGACAGCCTCCTCCCGCTGCAGGACGGCATGATGGCTGAACATGGCGGGCAGCTCGATCCCCCCGGCCGTGGGCGCCACCAGGCACAGGGCGGAGAAGACGAAGAGGGCGCGGTCTGACTTCATTGCCACGCCCTACGCTTTTCTCCCCTTGACTCAACCCCAAAACTTTCGGAGTTGCGACGACCAGAGGAGCAATCTAAGTAAATTAAAGCTGCCAGCCCCGTTACTATTACTATAACCTTATCCGATATGAGCTCATTGAACAGACGCCGTTTTATCGCCAGCACTGCCGCCGCCGGGACTGCCCCGTTGATTATTGGCACAAAATCTTCCGCAAAAGTTAAGGGTGCCAATGACCGGCTCCGGATCGCAATCGCCGGACTGAACGGACGTGGTGGGTCCCACATCGGTGGCTTTGGCGGCATGAAGGGGGTCGAGATCGCCTACGTGGCGGATCCCGACGCCCGCGCCCGGGACAAAGGCCTTAACGGGGTCCGTTCCAGGGGTCATAAGAACTGCAAGGCGGTGATCGACATCCGCGAAGCCCTTGAGGACCCGGAAGTGGATGCCATTTCGGTCGCCACCCCGAATCACTGGCACTCCCTCATGACCATCTGGGCCGCTCAGGCCGGGAAGCATGTCTACGTGGAGAAGCCCATGAGCCACGATGTCGAGGAAGGACGGGTGGCGGTTGCGGCCCAGAAGAAATACGGCGTGGTCATCCAGCACGGAACCCAGCGTCGCAGTGATGGCAACATCGCGGGCCTGCACGAAATGATCAAGGCCGGCACCTGGGGCAAGCTCAAGATTGCCTATGGCTACTGCTGCAAACCGCGCGGCGGAATCGGCAACAAGGGAGCCTCTTCCCCGCCCGAGAACCTGGACTGGAACATCTGGAAGGGTCCCGCCGTGATCGACGAGTTTCACGGCAACTACGTCCACTACAACTGGCACTGGTTCTGGAAGACGGGCAACGGCGACCTCAACAACCAGGGCACACACCAGCTTGATGTCGCCCGCTGGGCCATCGACAACGACCAGACGCATCCGATCCGGGCCATGGCCATCGGTGGTCGCTTCCAGTGGAACGACCAGGGTGAGACTCCCAACAGCATGTTTGGAATCGCACAGTATCCCAACGGCCAATACTGCTTCTTCAACGTGCGCAACGTCAATTACAAGGGCTACCAGCGTCAGGTGAAGAACGAGTATTACTTCGAGGACGGGGGCCGCATCATGTCAGACACCAACCCGCACTACTTCAAGCCCGGAAGCGACAAGGGTGAAAGGATCAGCGTCAAGGGCGGCAAGGTCACCCCGGGGGGCAACTTCGGGAGCTTCATCGCGGCCTGCCGGGCGAACAAGCCCGAGATGGCGAACGGGGACGTGCACGACGCCCACTACGGATGCGTGCTGGGTCACCTCATGAACAACTCCTACCGCCTCGGCAAGAAGGTCCCCTTCAACAAGAAGGCCGGCACCTTTGGTGATAACAAGGACGCCGCCGAACACTTCGGCCGTCTCCACGATGTCATGGAGAAGGGTTGCAAGATCCCGGTGGACAAGGAGCACTACACGGTCGGCCCCTGGCTCACCTTCGATCCCAAGACCGAGCGCCACACCGGGGAACACGCGGCCGAGGCCAACGCTCTCCTCAAGGATCCCAACAACAAGGGCTTCGAAATCCCCGACGCCGCGAAGGTGTAAGTTCATACCCAACCCCGGGACGGAGAAACCCGGAGAGGCCATCAAGTGCGCGGGAGGATCCTCCCGCGCCTTTTTGTGTTCCGGGAATCACAATTACTGCTGGGCCACCCGGATGCGCAGGAAATACTTCTCTCCGAAGACCCCTCCGTCCGGCTGGCTCATCTCAAAGATAAGATGCGAAAACCCGGGACGTGCCCCCGGCAGCGGTCCGGCAAACGAGGCGTTGAGTATTCCCCAGCTGCCGGGCTCCATCGTAGGAGACCCTTCGACTGTGTAGGAGATTCCGCGTGCCTGGGCTGAGTTCAGGATTTCAAATGACGCGAAAAGCCGTCGCTGCCCCTGCGCCGACATCCCCGCATAGGGAGTCAACCTCGCATCAGCGGCCACGGTGAGAGCATCACGTTCATCGTAAACTACCCAGAATTCAGCAGCACCTGCCGCCGTTCCTTCGAAGCCGTGTGCTGCCCGTTCCCCGGCTCCGGAGATAAGCAGCCCCATTGCATTGCCCGGGTTCCACTCCGGACGGTGAACAACCTCCTCCACCACTGCCGCCAATTCCGGTGAGGCCAGCTGAAACCCGATTCCCGTCCAGGGCGCGACCGCCCAGGGGACACTGGCACTGGTCCGCAACCGGTTGCTCAGGCTCCCGAGCTCCTCCGTGAAAGCCTGGGCCGGGTCACTCAAGTCCGCGAAAACTGTCCACTCCGCCGGATCCATTCCAAGCAGGGCCGGTCTCATCCGGACAAATGACATCAGAATGGTAGCGTTCCGGGGAACCCGGACATCCCGGAACCGCAGGCCGAACCAACTGNCTTCCGACGAGGTGATTCCCACCGTGGAGGAATGAAGGTCGACAATTCCCAGCCCCGATTCCACGGCATCGTCTTCGGCATGAAGCAGCGGGATCCGCACATAACGAACCGCCTGGGGCGGAGCAGGCTGCACCTCGACGGTGGTCACCGGACTGCGCCGCTCACCGCCCCTCCACACGCTGAGGGCTTTGACCGTCATCACTGAGTCGATGTCGACCGGATCGCTATAGACCGGATCCGCCGGGGTGGGTTCCGATCCATCCAGGGTGTAGTGTACCGTGGCGTCCGGGACATTTGGCTGGGCGATCAGATGAACCTGCACCTGCCCGCCGATGCGCTCGGAGGGCACGATCGCCGGACCAAGGGGGTTCCAGGGATCGCCCAGAGGAACCCGGGGCGCCACTTCGCCGCGCTTGATGAGCTGGAACTCATCCCGCACTACGCCTTCCTCATTGAGCATGATCACCTTCATGGTGTCTCCCTCCAGATCCATGATGACCGATCCCCCCTCCTTGAGGGAAACGCGGTGCACCGGGGAGAACCCGAAGGAGAAATCCGATCCGTGGCCATGGCCAGCCACAACCGCCACGGTCCCTCCGTGGGGGTGAAGATGCGCGCTCTTGAGATAAGACCCGTCCCCGGCCGCATTCCCGTCGCCATCATTGAGGATCACTCCGACCGGATCAGTGGGTGTAGCATAGGCACTATCAAGAAGCATGGAGCGCTCGTAAATATGCGAATGGCCCGCCAGGACCATGTCAACCCCGTGATCCTCAAGGATCGGCATCATCACTTCACGCATTTCAACCAGTTGGTCTTCGATATCGCTGTGATGAGAACCCTTCGAGTAGGGGGGATGGTGCCAGAAGGCGATGAGCCACTCTGAATTGTTCTGGGCCAGGTCCTGCCGGAGCCAGGTTGCCATCCGGTCCGCAGCCCCCCTGGCCTCGTCATGGCTGTTGAGGCAGACGAAGTGGACCGGGCCGAAATCAAAGGAATAATACGCTTCACTTCCCGAGGGGGCCCCTCCTGCTTCCCCGTTTGCGGGAAGGACAAAGGCATCGTAATAAGGACCGATCCCCAGCGTCCCATCGGAGGTGTGCCCTTCATGATTCCCCATGGTGGTCCAGGTCACCGTGTTGCAGATCGTTCCGGCATACACATCAAAGAAGTTGGCCTGGAACATGAAATCGATCCCGTCGTCGTAAGCCATGTCCCCGAGGTGGAGGAAGGCATCAAGCGGACGCCCGTCAGCCGCCACGTAAGCCTCCATGGCTTCGTAGCCATTCCTCTGGATCATCCCTCCGTCCCCCGTATCGCCTACCACCCAGAAGCGCAGGGCTCTGCCAGGCTGAGCACGTGGCTGGGTGTGGAGAAAGTAGTCTTCCGTCCCGCCAGCCAGAAGCGTGTCCCCGTCAAAAATCCCGTAGTAGTATTTCGAGTCGACGGCCAATCCACTGACTTTGGCCTCAAACTGATAAATGCCCTCCGGCGTGGTCTGTCCCAGACGGGGCGCCTCCGGTAGCTCCTTCATTTCAGGGCTGACGCGCATTACAATCTGCTCGGTCGCTACCGCCTGATCAAGATTGTCCGGTGCCAGGCCATAACGTACCACCGGGGTAATCGCTTCGCTGGTCCGCCACGCCACGATCCCCGAACTACGGGTCGTCAGCTGGATGTAGGGGTCTCGGATCAGTTCGCCCTGGGCGGGCAGTTCACTCAGGCCGAACACGAGGCCGAGCACAAGAAGGGGGAAATGGGCACGAACCATTGGATCTGGGGGGTCCCTTAAGGATGCCATCACGGGCCTTTTCCAGCCAGCAAGAAATCGTTCTCAAGCAGACGGCGCCCGCAATCAGTCCTGGCTGCTCCCGGAATCTTCCTCCCGCCGCCGCATCGTCCACCCGGTGAATCCAAGGAGCGCGGAGACGAGCGGGCAGAGGAGGTTGAAGAAGGCGAAGGGTGCGAAGAGGTGCGGCCCCACCTTGAGCGCTCCCAGCATGGTGGCCCCGCAGGTGTTCCAGGGAATCAGCGGGGATGTGATTGTCCCTCCATCCTCGAGACATCGGGAGAGGTTCCTCGCTTCCAGCCCGGCCTTCTCATAGGCCTGCTTGTACATCCGGCCGGGCAGGATGATGGAAAGGTACTGGTCAGCAGCCATCATGTTGACCCCGAACGAAGAGACCAGGGTGGCGAGGACCAGTCGTCCAGTGTTGATCGCAGCCCGCATGACGGCATCCACGATCACCCGCAGCATCCCCGTGCGCTCCATCAGTCCCCCGAATGCGAGCGCGCAGAGGATCAGGCCGATGGTCCCGTACATACTTTTAAGGCCTCCTCCCAAGAGAAGCTCGTCGAGGCGGGGCACTCCCGTCTGCGGCTCATAGCCATTTTCCAGTATCCCTATCAGCCTGGCAGCCGACTCCCCTTGTACGGTGAGCGCCAGGACGACGCCCACTGCGCCCCCCACCAGGATCGCTCCCAGGGCCGGCATGCGGAAAAGCAGGCATCCTATCATGCTGAGCGGGGCCACGAGCAGCACGGGGGAGAGAACGAAGTTCCCCTCGATAGTCTCCATTAAAAGCGTGATATCCCCGACATTGCCCTCACCTCCGGCGCGCATTCCCAGCAGCGCATAGCCCCCCAACGCAATCATCATGCTGGGCACGGTAGTCCAGAGCATGTGGCGGATATGCTCGAAGAGAGGGACCTCCGCCACCCCGCCGCCAGATTGGTGGTATCAGAAAGCGGCGAGACCTTGTCTCCGAAATAGGCCCCCGAGACAATCGCTCCAGCCGTCATGGCCTTGGAGACCTCCAGACCTTCTGCTACTCCGATCAAGGCCACCCCGATGGTCGCTGCGGTCGTCCACGAACTACCTGTCACTATCGAGACAACCGCGCAGATAAGACAGCAGGCAACCAGGAATACTTCCGGGGTGAGGAGCTGCAGGCCATAGGCCACAAGAAGAGGAACGACTCCACCCACCAGCCAGGATCCTATCAGGATCCCTATTGCAAGCAGGATCAGGATGGAGGGAAGGCCTATGGAAATGCCTTTCACCATTCCCTCCTGGAGGGTGTTCCAACTGTATCCCAATCTCCTCCCGATCAAAACCACGAGGACACTTCCGACAATGAGGGGAAGGTGTGCCGAGGCCCCCAGCAGCGGAATGGCCAGTCCCAGAATCGTCATCACTACCACGACAGGAGCCAGCGCGAGCGCGAGAGATGGTGAGCGTGGTTGATCGTCCATGGGCGAAACAGGCGGAAGGCCCAGCCTCCTTCAGGGCATCACCCGGGCCGACAGGAGGCGAGTCAAAAGGGCCCCTCAAGATCCTGCCCCGCTCTGACGAATTTGAGTTCCAAAAGTCGCAGGGCCCTTCATGAACGCCTTGGCACGAGCGACAAATCGACTGGATGGCGTAAACTTGGAACCGGAAACGGGTTTCCGTGTCGAGGGGGTGTTTATTAACTTCGCCAAATAAACGATCCTCCCCTCCGGCATTGGAACTGGACAGGACCCGATCCCGGCTTTACTTCGCATGGCATGCGCAAATCCCTTGCCTTTCTCATTCCCTGCCTGAGCTCACTTGCTCTGGCGGTGGCCCAGACTGAGGACTCGCCCAAGCCTGCACCCGCCAAAGACGACCCCGGGGAGCTTCCCGCTGAAGGGCCCGCCCCCGCCGAAGAAGGCGAAGACGCCTCTCCCGCCGGAGAGGAGCTGGCGGCCCTGGAGGAGGCCGCCAGGAAGGCTGCTCAGGAAGAGCAGATTCGCCTGGCGAAAGCGGCGGCCGCACGGGACGCGGCCAAGGGAGAGAAACACGCCACCCTCACCACCAGTAAGGGTCGGACCTACAAGAAGGTAGTCATCACGGGCGTGGACGAGGTCGGAGTGAAAATTACCCACGAGTACGGAACCGCCCGTATCAAGTTCCCAGAGCTTCCCGCGGAGTTCCAGGCTCGCTTTGGTTACGACCCTTCCATGGCCAAGGAACTCCTCGAGCGCGAAAGGAACCTCGAAACCGCCCGCGAGCGGGCTTCCATTGCCGCCTTGCGGGCCAATGCCGGGCTGCCTTCCACGGCGGCCACCCGCCCCCCCGCCACCAAGCCAAAGACCACCAAGCCAAAGACCACCACCCCCGTTGAGACCGCTGCTGAACTCCCTTCCAACAACGTGGAGGTCCTCGCTATGGCGGCCAAGATTAAGGAGCTGGAACAGGTCATCTCCAAGCGCAGACCGGAAGCGGAGAAACTCGACGAGAAAGCCTCTGAAATCGAAGACGCGGCCTTCAAGGGAATCGGCGGCACTGGAGGAGACCCCAAGGTGAGCCAGAAGAAACTGGCGGAAGCCAAGAGCTGGCGGGACAAGGCCGAAGCCGTCTACAATGAAATTAACGTCGCCCGCGCCGAGATCGGTCAACTTAAACGCAAGATCAAGTTGATCGAGCGGAACAGCAAGAAGAAGTAACCGCTCCTCCCGGTTCCGCCCCGGCAGGGGTCCCTGATGAAGGCCGTGGCCAAACCGGCCTTAAAATTTGCGCGCGGTGATTAAATCCGCGTTTGTCCTGCGAGCCCCGGGGAGCCGTCCGCCTCCTCTCAAAATCGATCTCCGATCTTCCTTGCATGATGGACGCCTCGGAAGATCCTCGATCTTGACCGCATGAAACGCCGCCACTTCCTCACCAGTTCGGCCAGCGCCCTCGCCGCAACCAGTCCAGTCCCGGGGGCGGCCGCCGCCCAGACCCCGGGCAAGCGTCCAAACATCGTCTACCTCTTCTCCGATCAGTGGCGCACGATGGACCACGGCTACATGGGTAACGCCGATGTGCGCACACCCAACATCGATCTCCTGGCCGACCAGAGCGTCAATTTCACCAATGCTGTTTCAGGGATTCCGGTCTGCTGCCCACACCGGGCCTGTCTCCTCACCGGTCAGTATCCCCTTTCCCATGGACTTTTTCTCAATGATCTTCGCCTCAACACCAAGGCCCCTTCCTTCGCCCAGGTTCTGAACACGGCGGGCTATGACACTGGCTATATCGGGAAATGGCACATCGATGGCACTGGTCGCTCAGCCTACATTCCCCCTGAACGCCGTCAGGGTTTCGACTACTGGAAGGTGCTTGAGTGCACGCACAACTACAACAAGTCGCGCTACTTCGACCAAACGGAAAAGGAGTCCAAGGTATGGGAGGGTTACGACGCCTATGCCCAGACCAGGGACGCGGTGTCCTACATCAGGAACCATGCCGCCCAGCCTTCCGGAAGCCGGAAACCATTCGGCCTCTTCCTCTCGTGGGGGCCTCCTCACGCTCCCTACCGAACCGGTCCCACCAAATGGCTTGACCGCTACGATGATCGAAAGCTCACCCTCCGGCAGAACGTGCCTCCCCAACTGGGAAAGCAGGCCCAGTCCACCTACGCCGGCTACTACGCCCACTGCAGCGCACTGGACGAATGCGTTGGCTGGCTTGTCGCGGCGCTCAAGGAAAGTGGCCAACTGGAGAACACCATTCTGGTCTACACTTCAGACCATGGTGACATGTTGCACTCGCGGGGTCAGCTGAAGAAACAACGGCCCTGGGACGAATCCATCCGTGTCCCGTTTCTCGTCCGCTGTCCTTCCTCCTTCAAGGTAAAGCCCCGCAGGCTGGAAGCTCCCATCAACACCCCGGATATCATGCCCACTCTCCTCAGCCTCGCCGGCGTCAAGGCCCCGGAGAGTGTAGAGGGCGAGAATTTTGCCGAGGTCATACGTGGCAACCGCAAGCTTGAGGACAACCACGCCCTCATCACCTGCCCCAGTCCCTTTGGCCAGTGGCCCCGCACCCAGGGAGGACGCGAATACAGGGGAATACGCACCCGGCGCTACACCTACACTCGTAGCCTTGAGGGGCCCTGGGAACTCTTCGACAATCAGGAAGATCCCTTCCAGCAGCACAATCTCATCAAGACCGCCACGCACCGTGCCCTGCGCGACGAGCTGGAAGACAAGTTGAAAGCGCGCCTCCTTGCGACGGGAGACGACTTCGCCAGCGGAGACGAGCTGATCAAGCGCTGTGGCTACCGCGTTGATGCACGCGGCACCGTCAGCTACCGCGATCCCAAGGCCTGGGGACAGCTCTCGGTCCCCGCCCGGACGGGATAGGCTTCCTGTTCCCGGAGAACAAATTATTCCCTCGCCAGAACTACCCGCCTGCCGATTACTCACCCTCACGATGAGACCCTTCATTTCCGCCCTGCTCCTCGCGCTCATTGCTGCCCTTCCGATGCCTGGCGCTCCCCGCCCCAACATCATTCTCTTCGTCACCGACGACCAGAGCCCCATCGCGGGGTGCTATGGAAGCCCCGACATCCGGACCCCACACCTTGATGCCCTGGCGGAGGAAGGAACACGCTTCACCCACGCCTTCGCCACTACCGCCTCCTGTTCCGCCAGTCGCTCGGTCATCCTCTCCGGGCTGCACAACCATCGAAACGGCCAGTATGGCCACACCCACGCCTTTCACAAGTTTGCCTCCTTCCCCTCTGTGGCCGCCGTCAGTCTCCCCCTCCAGATGAGACAGGCCGGTTACCGTACCGCGCAGATCGGGAAGTACCACGTGGCTCCTGCCGCGGTGTTTGAGTTCGAACGGCGCCTGTCCGGCAACGCGCGTAACGCACCCCTGATGGCGGAAAGCTGCCGTGAGCTCTTTACCGAGAAATCAGACCGGCCTTTCTTTCTCTATTTCTGTACTTCCGATCCCCATCGCGGCGGAGGGGTCGACCGCGCCTCAAAGCTCAAGTTCAAACCCGATCTCTTTGGCAACAAGCCCAACCGGGGAGCACACAAGGAGGTAACCGAAGTGTTCTACGACCCGGACAAGATAAAAGTCCCCGGGTTTCTTCCGGACACTCCCGAGTGCCGTGCAGAGATCGCCCAGTATCATCAAAGCTGCTCCCGCATCGACCAGGGACTGGGCCATCTGGTAGCCCTCCTGAAAGAAAGCGCGCAGTGGGACAACACCGTCGTCATCTACACCGCCGACCATGGCATGGCCTTTCCCGGCGGCAAGACCACCGTCTACGAAGCGGGCTTGCGCGTCCCCTTCATTGTCCGTCATCCCGGGGCAGAAAAGAAAGGCGTGGTCAACAACGCCATGATCAGCCATGTGGATATCACTCCCTCCATCCTCGACCTTGCCGGCGCATACGATCCGAAGAACCGAGGCCCAAAGCGGATGATCGAGGTCCCCAGGGTTCCCCCGGGCGAAAATGCAGGTCGCCCGGTAAAGTCCTACCATGGCCGCTCGTGGGTGCCTATTGTCGAGGAGGGCAATCCAGAGGGCTGGGACGAAATCGGGGCCTCCCACACCTTCCACGAAATCCAGATGTATTATCCCATGAGGGTGGTACGGGACCGGCAATACAAGCTCATCTGGAACATTGCCTGGCGCCAGCCTTACCCCTTCGCTTCTGATCTCTGGGCGGCTTCCACCTGGCAGGCCCAGTACGCGAAGGGGCCAGAGGCCCGATATGGGAATCGCACTGTCGATTCCTATATCAACCGCCCGCAGTTTGAACTCTACGACATCTCCTCCGATCCCTCCGAAACGCGAAACCTCGCTGCCGATCCTCAATTCGCCAAGGTTCTCGCTACCTACCAGGACAAGCTCAAGGCCATGCAGAAACGTACGGAAGATCCCTGGATCATGAAGTGGCGCTACGAGTAGCCTGCTCCCCCTCCCTGCGATCGACCGGCCTCCCCACTCCAACGCATGTAATCATAACCGTTCCCACGAGTAAATCGCCTGGACCTTCATCGCATATGAGAAAACAAATCCTCTTTGCCCTCATCGCCTTTCTGCCCGCCTTGCCCTTTGTGCAGGCCGCGGAACGGAAGCCGAACATCATCGTTGTCTTCTGTGACGATCTTGGTTACGCGGACATCGGGCCCTTCGGCTCCAAGACACATGCCACGCCCGTTCTGGACCAGATGGCCCGGGAAGGCATGAGGCTTACGGACTTTTATTCCACCTGCCCGGTATGCACCCCGTCGCGCTCCAGCCTCATGACCGGCTGTTATCCGCGGCGCGTCAACATGCACGTGGATGAAAAGAACCTCTGCGTGCTCTTTCCCGCCGCGCGCAAGGGCCTCAACCCCAGCGAGATCACCATTGCCGAGGTATTAAAGGAGCAGGGCTATGCCACCATGTGCATCGGCAAATGGCATCTGGGCGACCACCCCGATTTCATGCCCACCAGCCACGGCTTCGACCATTATTTCGGCATTCCCTACAGCAACGACATGAACCGAAAAGGCGTTCCGCTGCCGCTGGTGCGGGACCTCACGGCCGTCCAGGACAGTGTGCAGCAGGACACCACGATCACTGCGCAATATACCACCGAGGCGGTCAAGTTCATCAAGAACAACAGTAAAAAGCCCTTCTTCCTCTATCTTCCTCATACCGCCGTACACCTGCCGCTGGTCCCCGGAAAAAAATTCAAGGGCACCAGCAAGAACGGAGCTTATGGCGACTGGGTCCAGGAAATCGACTGGTCCATGGGGGAACTCTTCAAGGCAATCAAGGCTGAGGGCATTGATGACCATACCCTGGTGCTGTTCACCTCGGACAACGGCTCCGCGAGAGAAAAACAGGGCAGCAACCTGCCGCTGCGAGGTCGCAAGGGACGCACGGATGAGGGGGGCATGCGCGTACCCTGTGTCGTGCGCTGGCCAGGCAGGATCCCTGCCGGAAGCAGCAGTGGAGCCCTCACCAACACAATGGACCTGCTCCCCACCTTCGCCACGATCTCCGGCGGCAAGGCCCCCGCTGACCGTATTATTGATGGCAGGGACATCTGGCCCATCCTCAACGGCACGTCAAAGGACCATCCCCGCGATGCCTTCTTCTACTACCAGATGGATCAGTTGCAGGCGGTGCGCTCGGGTGACTGGAAACTCTTCGTCGCCATGGAGCAGAAGAAACGCAACTGGGGCAGGCCCGAGGGCAAAAAAGCACTCGCCCTCTTCAACCTCGCTTCAGATATCCACGAGGACCGTAATGTGGCCGCTGAAAACCCGGCGGTCGTCAAGCGGCTCCTGGCCCATGCCGAGGCCGCCCGCGAAGACCTTGGCGATGTAGGCCGACCCGGCAAGGGACAGCGTAAAGCGGGCTGGGTTGAAAAAGCGTCCCCCCGCCTGCTGAAAAAATAACGAACCCTCTGCTTTTTTATTACCCCGCTAAAAAGAACCCAACCGCCAGTAGAACATCAATGATCCGGACAAGCATCGCGATGCCAGGGGCCCTGTTCCGGCTGGGAATTCTCCTCTCCTCTCGGCCCATAAAACACCTGCTGCTCTTGCTCCCCGGCTGCCTCCTTCTGCCCACGCCACTTCCTGCGGCAGGGAAGGAGCGCCCCAATGTGCTCCTCATCTGCATCGATGACCTCCGGCCCGAGCTCAAATGTTTTGGGGCCGGATACATCCACTCGCCCAACATTGATGCCCTGGCCAGACGGGGACGGGCCTTCACCCGGCACTACGTCCAGGCGCCCACCTGCGGCGCGTCGCGCTACACCCTCCTGACCGGTCGCTATGGACCACGGGACAACGGAGCGCTCTTCCGTCTCTCCAGCAACGAGCAGATCCGGACTACCAACATGCCCGCCTGGTTTCGCAGGAACGGCTACACCACCGTCTCGATCGGGAAGGTGTCGCACCATCCCGGAGGCCGCGGAGGCCCGGACTGGAACGACGACCGCAAACCGGAAATGCCGGGAGCATGGACCCGCCACCTCTGCCCCAGCGGGCCCTGGCAGCACCCGCGCGGACTCATGCATGGTCAGGCCAACGGGGAGATTCGCAGGAATGCCAAGGACATGGATGTCCTCCAGTCCTTTGACGGAGATGATAATTCCTACCCGGACGGACCGACCATCGAGGGGGCCCTCGAACAGCTCAACCTGCTGGCTGGGGACAAGAAACCCTTCTTCTTCGCCGTTGGCTTCCTGCGCCCTCACCTCCCCTTTGGGGCTCCCGCACGCTACGTCAGACTCTACGATGAGGTGGCCCTCCCCGGCATTCCCCATCCCAGCAAACCGGTGGGCAAGACCACCTGGCACGGCAGCGGCGAGTTCATGAAGTACAACCGATGGAAGCGCGACCCGCGCAGCGACCCGGAGTTCGCCACCAGGGTGCGCAAACACTACGCAGGCTGTGTATCCTATGCCGACGCCCTCGTCGGCCGCCTCATCGCCGGCCTGGAGAAGTCCGGCGAGGCAGACAGGACCATCATCGTCCTCTGGGGCGACCACGGGTGGCACCTCGGCGAACATGCTATCTGGGGCAAACACTCCCTTTTCGAGGAGTCCCTGCGTTCCCCGCTCATCGTGGTTGCCCCCGGACTGGAAAAGTCCAGAGGGCAGCCTGCCAATGGCATCGTGGAAACGGTCGATATTTTCCCCACCCTCTGCGACCTCGCCGGCCTGCGACCTCCGGGAGAACTGGCGGGGACCTCCCTCCGTCCGCATCTTGAGGACCCTGCGACCCCCGGCCGCACCGCCGTCTCCTACAAGGGCGGAACGGAAACGATCCGTACCGACCGCTACCGGCTTATCCGCCACTCCCGGGGTGGCAAGGTGTCCCACCTTGAGCTCTACGATCATGAAAAGGACCCCGGGGAAATTGAAAACATCTCCGGGGCCAAACCCGATCTCGCCACCGCCCTCAGCAGGCAACTCGATGCCAAACTCAACTGATCCCTCCCCATGAAACGTCTCCTTCTTCTCCTATGGGTCCTGAGCTCCGGGGTCCGCGTCCTCGGCGCAGCGGAACTTCCCAACATCCTGATGATCGCGATCGATGATCAGAATGACTGGATCGGGTGCCTGGGCGGGCACCCCCAGGCCCGCACGCCCTCCATCGACGCCCTCGCCAGCCGTGGCACGGTCTTCACCAATGCCCATTGCCAGTCGCCCCTCTGCAACCCTTCGCGCACCAGCCTCATGACCGGGCTGCGCCCCGGCACCACCGGCGTTTACGGACTGGCTCCCTGGTTCCGAACCCTCCCTGAATTCTCCGGCCTGCTGACCCTGCCCCAGTACTTCGCCCGGCACGGGAACTACCACACTGCCATGACCGGAAAGATCTATCACGGTCGCTCCGGGCGATCCGTCGAGGGCAGATTCGTCGAGTGGCACGAGGTCGGCCCCGGGGCATCCGGAAAGCCATTCCCGCCAAAGAAGCTCGTCAACACCCCGCAACCTCATCGCCTCGTCGACTGGGGAACCTTCCCCCACCAGGACGGAGACAAGGGCGACTACCAGGTCGCCAGCTGGGCAGTCGATCGCCTCAAGGCCTACGCAAAATCAGACCGGAAAAAGCCTCTCTTCCTCGCCACTGGCTTCTTCCTCCCCCACGTCCCCTGCTATGCCACTCAAAAGTGGATGGACCTGCACCCGGTCGATCAGCTGAAGCTCCCTGTCGTGCAACCCAGCGATCGCGCCGACACACCCCGTTTCTCATGGTACATGCACTGGAAACTTCCCGAGCCGCGCCTCAAGTTCCTCAAGGATACGAAGCAATGGGAAAACCTCACCCGGTCCTACCTCGCCTGCACCTCCTTCATCGATGCCCAGGTCCAGCGCCTGCTGGACACCCTCAGGGAAACGGGGCTCGAGAAAAACACCATTATAGTGCTCTGGTCCGATCATGGCTTTCACATCGGGGAAAAGGAAATCACCGGAAAGAACACCCTCTGGGATGACGGGACCCGCGTGCCGCTGTTCTTTGCGGGTCCCGGGGTGAAGGGCGGCCAGGTCTGCAGCCGGCCCGCCGAACTACTCGACATCTATCCCACCCTCGTCGAGCTCCTTGATTTCCCGGAGAACAAAAAACTGGAGGGCCACACCCTGGTCCCACAGCTCAAGAACGCCAAGGCGCCCCGCAAGTGGCCCGCGATCACCACCCACAATCACGACAATCACGGGATTCGCACCGAAAACTGGCGTTACATCCGCTACGCCGATGGCTCGGAAGAACTCTATGACATGACCCAGGACCCCCATGAGTGGAACAATCTCCTGGCTCCGCCGCGCGCCAGGCAGAACCCCGCCATGCGGGCCCAGGCCGACAGGCTGGCAAATTGGATTCCTGAAGTGAACCGGAAGCCCGCCCCCCGCTCCGCCCACCGGATCCTGACCTACGACAAGGAGACCGGGAAGACCATCTGGCAGGGCGGGGAAATCAGGCCGGAAGATCCGGTGCCGGAACTCCAGTAAGGAGAACTCACTCCCACTCGCACAGGTTCTGGACGTAGTCGGAAGAGTCCGTAAACCAGCTGTCCAGCTGGGCCGGGTCCTTGAGCTGCTGGCCACGTTGCCGCTCAACCACGAAAAACCCGCAATTCGCTTCGGGCAGGGTGGTCAGGTCTCCCCAGAGGTTCTCGACCTGGGCTACGGGGTAAACCGCTTCCTGGCCATAACCCCACCGCTTTTTCACATCCTTGATGGTGAGGTAGGTCGGCACCCGCTCCGCCAGGTCAAGTACCGCCTCGGCCAGCCTGGCCGGATCGTTGGTCCGGATCTCTTCCCGGGTCAGGCCGAGAAGCGCAAGATACTGGTCGAGGTCGATCCAGGTTGTCAGCGAGTTGTAATACGAAAGCCCGAACTCCGACTCGGCATCAGGCATGGCAAGGCCTTCCACAAGGCGAGGCACTCCATCAACGCATGCCAATCCGCCCCCCCGGTCCGCCAGCCGTCGCGTGATCACCTCAAAGGTCAATCCGTGGCCGCGCTTGAGATGCCGTCCCAGAATAGCGGGGTCGACAGAAGCCCCCAGGGTATCGACATTGTGGAGCAGCAGTGTCTTGAGCTGGGGACGCTCCTGCAGGAGCAGGCGCAGGGTGCCATTCAGCAGAAGATTCGGCATCTCATAGAAGTGCCCCCTCGGATGGAGGCACTGTTCAGGCAGGTTCTCGGTGTAATCACTCCCTTCTCCGCAGTTCCTCGCCCAGTCAAGGAGGGCGGACCGGGCCGAATCGCGGATTTTCTGTTGCTGTGGATCGAGCTGCTGCTGGGGCATCTCCTCCCATGCAAAACGCAAGTCGCGCTCGGTCGGCACCATCCGCAATCCCACCGCCCGGCCCGGTGAGAGCAGAAGAGGGCCATCGTAGTGATAGTTTGAAACCCTCTCAAGAAACGCGCTGATAGGCCGGTGGGTTAGATAGGACGTGGTAAAGATGTGCGGCAAGGGGACCCCATGCTCCCGGGCCGTCTTGCGGGACTTGGCGAGATGAACCTCCAGAAAGGTGCGATAGCTCCCGTCCAGCGGAGCGAACGGGTTGAGGGCCTTGCAGGTTCCCGCGCCCCCGGTCCAGCGCGAACCAGCCCCCGCCGCAAGGGTAAGGACCGCCACCTCGCCGGACGCCAGGGCCTCCGCTCCCAGGCGGCAGGCCTCCTTCTCCCCTCCCTGATCCCCAACGGTGCAATCAACAACGTCAGCAGCAGCCACATCCTCGATCCGGGTCGTGGGAGCAAGGCGATTGCCCGGCATGCTGATCCGGCCAGCGAGTATGCCTTCCCGGATTCCCTCGTGAACCTCGGCATCAAACCCGTTTTCCTCCAGGAGCTGCCTCAGGGCGTTGTCCTCCGCATCGAGCTGCTTTGCTCCCTTCCCGTCTTCGGCGGGCGCTTCCTGCAACCGGAGATAGCCCTCCGGAAGCTGCGTTCCCCCCTCCAGTAGATCAGCACAGGTGCCGGTATGGTTTATCGAAAAATCGTAAACCACCGGATTCATCCCGAAGGACAGGGCCTCCTGCAACTGATCCTTGGTCTCCTTCATGATGCGAGCCATTGCTTCCTGGGCTTCAGCCTTGCGCTCCGGAGCGAAAATAAATCCCATCCCTCCTCCTGACATGCCCCCCAGCATCCAGAAGCCCCAGAAGTCCTCCCCGAATTCCTGTTCCGCCCGCGCAATGAGGGTCTCCGTGAACAGATTAGTGGCCCACGGAATGATGCTCTGGATCGGGCCCCGGAAGTTCCGGGTGGCGGCCCGCCCCAGGGCCTCGATATCCCCTCTTTTAAGGGCCTCTACCAATTCATCCAGAAGAGAAAGCGCCTCCTGTCGGCCTGCCCACTCAGCCGCTGACCGCAGGAGATACTTCTCGGTCACCATCTCGAGAATGGGCCCCACGTTCTGGGCCATCCCCCCATGCACAAGCACCAACGAATCCTGAAGCGCCTGCCGTGATGACTCCGGGATTTCGTCCTCCCCGAAGACATGATGAGTCGGCAGCAGGCATCCACGCGAAACATCGAACTCCGGATCTCCTTCCTCCGCCGGCACCCCCGAAATCAACTTGATCCCGGGCCACACCCCACCCGAGTCCTGCCACCCCCCGCCCGATCCGCCCAGCCATTCCCCGAGAATGGCCCGGGCAAGGACGAGACGCCTTTCATTCTCCCGGAGGGGCCCGGTGAGAGTCTCCGTTTGCCCGGTCGCCCGCATGAGCACCCCGATCAGGGCCGCCAGCAGATTTGTCGAAACGGCGAGCCGCGATCCCTTGGGAATACCGTTCACCCACGAGACCAGCTCGAGGCCCCGCCCCGGCCCCACCATGCGTTCCAGAAGGTTTTCCAGGCGCTGCCCTGATCCCTCAATCCCGGGCGGCACCACCCCGGAGGCAATCACCGCGGCCTTGAGCAGGCCCAGGGCATCTTTCGCGAAGTCAAAGATTTCTCCCAGGCTCCCGATCCGCGCGGTGGCTTTCAGATCCACGGAGGTCAGCACGATAACCGGCTCATCGATGACCCGGACATGGGCCTCGATGGGAGGCCGTGGTTCCGAATCCCGGCCATGGACCCCCAGGTCTACGGAAACATTGAGGACACGGGCCCCCTCGGGATAATCCATACCCAGGAAGAAAATGTCAGACCATCCCGCGTGGGAGAGATCCATTCGCACCGGCGTCCGTTCCCGCAGGATCCGGCGGGAGCGGTCCGGGAGTGGTTCCAGGAGCTCATCGACCATCGAAAGCGGATGGTCCGCGGGATGACCCATGCGAAACATCCACTGGTTTCCCCTTACCGTCCGCACCGAACGCCGGACCTGGGAGGCCAGGGTCTGGAAGGCGAGCTCGTGGTAGCCCTCCGCAAGAGCGGAAGAAAGAGCATCGTTGGCTCCCTGCTCGGCTACCGCGAGGTGGAAAACGTCGATGGCTTCCGCGAATCTGCGACGAAGAAGATGCTCCTGGCCCTCAAAGGGGATATAGCCCATCTGCCTCCCCAGCTTGGGGGGAAGGTGAAAGCGGTGAATGGCGGAAAGGAAAAAAAGCGCCCGCACCCGCTCGTAGAGATTCCCAGCCTCCCGGCGAAACCGATCGAGCTCGATACATTCCTCCAGGAGTTCCGGCAGAGAAAGCTCCGCACAGGCCTCCGCCAGCGCAGTATCGCGTACCGAAGAATCCTCACTCGTGATGATGTTCAGGAGCTTGGGCATCCAGGGCGGGAATGAGCAGTGATCTCAATAATGTCAGTGAGGACCTCGTCACGGTGGGGGCCGGCCAGGGCCAGGGAGAGCTGCGCCCGCAGAAGACCATAACGCTCCCCAACATTGAAACGCTGTCCCGCCAGCTCTGCCGCAAGATACTTCTCCGACCTGGCCATGTAGGCCAACGTGGGCGTAAGCTCGAGGAGCTCCCCCTCCCCCAGCCGCGAGACCTCTTCGTCCAGATGCTCCATCACACCCGCGGTGAGCGAGTGCATCCCGAAAAAGCAGAGGTAGTTGCCCGCGCGCAGGCCAGGAATAATGAGCTCCTGCTCCGCCAGGGTGGGAGTGGGCTTCTCCACCACGTCATGCACCACGAATAGGGAGGGGGAAGCCGGCACCCGCGTTGCGGCGATCGCACCGTAATAGCGCAGCTGGCTTTCATGCGTCGGGTTGACCGCCGAGATACAGCCATCATGAGTGGCGGCCACCTCCAGCATTTGCCGGACGCAGGACGCCTCCTCGTAACTGAGATAGAGGTGATCTCCCACCAGGAGGACGAAGGAATCCTCCCCGGTGAATTCGTGGGCGCTCCACACCGCATGCCCGTAACCCCGGGGGACACCTTGCTCGATCAGGGTGAGGCGATCGGCGTGCTCCCCGGCGGCCTGCAGGTAGGACTCGCGCGTCCCAGGATGAACGATTACTGCCGCTGACTCGATTCCCGAGGCGAAAAGGTCATCGAGAATAATGGCCAGAGCGGTCTTAGCCACCCCTTCCGAGTCGACCAGCGTCTGAAGAGGCAGGTGGTACTCGGTCGGGCTGGCGGCAGTAACGACAGCTTTATTGGGAATCACAGCGAAAGGGTAAGAGTCAGACAGCGTGAATAAAGGAAATGTTCACCGATAAGCGTCCCGGAGTTGCCATCCCGCCACGATTCCCACACCGTCGACATCCTGTCATGCGCTTTCTCCTCCCATTCTTTCCCGTTGCCTGCCTCATTCTCATTACTCCTGCCATCAGTCGGGCCCAGGACGTTTCCCGACCCAACGTCCTGCTTATCATCTCGGACGACCAGGCTTGGGGAGACTACTCCTTCCTCGGCCACCCGCACATCAGGACACCCCACCTCGACAAATTGGCGGGGGAGTCCCTGACCTACACCCGGGGCTACGTTGCCTCCCCCCTCTGCCGCCCCTCCCTGGCCTCGATCTTCAGTGGAAAGTACGCGCATCAGCACGGCATCACCGGCAATGACCCCCGAATCCCTCCCGGCAAGAAGAGGGGTCGCTCCAACCCCGAGCTGAAGCCCCTCTACGAGACCATCATGGACCGCATCGATGACGACCCGGGGCTGGCCCACATTCTTGGCCAGGTCGGCTACCTGTCCCTGCAGACCGGCAAGTGGTGGGAGGGCGATCCAAAAAAGAGGGGCGGGTTCACCCACGCCATGACACATGGCGACCCAAAGCGAGGCGGACGTCACGGCGATGCTGGTCTCAGGGTCAGCCGACAAGGAATCAAGCCCATCACCGACTTCATCACCGAGGCGAAAGAGCAGGAAAAGCCCTTCTTCATCTGGCACGCCCCCTTCCTCCCGCATACTCCGCACAACCCCCCTGCCCGGCTCTTCGAAAAATACCGGAAGAAATCTGACTCCAAATTCGTTGCCCGCTACTGGGCCATGTGCGAGTGGTTCGATGAAACCTGTGGCGAGCTCCTCGCCCACCTCGACAAGGAGGGCCTGCGGAAAAACACCGTTGTCCTCTACGTTACCGACAACGGATGGATCCAGAGCGCCGATAGCGGTCGCTACGCCCCACGATCCAAGCGTTCCCCCAACGAAGGCGGGATCCGCACCCCCATCATGATCCGCTGGCCCGGCAAGGTCGTGCAGAAGTTCGACGAGCAGACCCTCGTGAGTTCGATTGACCTCGCCCCTACGATCCTGAAAGCCTGCGGCCTCAAGGTCCCTCCAACGATGGACGGGATTGACCTGCGCGACCGGGCGGCCCTCGGGAAACGCAATGCGGTCTTCGGGGCGGCCTACGATCATGACATCCATGATGTCAGCAAGCCCAACCTCAGCGTGCAGACCCGTTTCGTGGTCACGGGCGACTGGAAGCTGCTCTCCCATCACCAGGGTGCGGCCCAAGCCAGGCCCGCAGAGCTCTACAACCTGAGCGTCGACCCGGCGGAAACGAAGAACCTCGCCGCCCGGCACCCCGGGAAGGTCCAGCAGCTCCGGGCCACCCTTGATACCTGGTGGGCTGGCCCGGAAACCGCTCCATGATGGCCCGCCTCCGTCCCCTTTCCCTCATGTCACGGGCTCTCGCCATCCTCCTCTCTGCCTGCTCGGGGCTTGCTGCCGCCAAGCCCCCGGGCGGCAACGGACTCCCCCCTGCCCCGCCCAGCATCCTCTTTATTTTCGCCGACGATCAGCGCAACCATACCCTCGGTTGTGCAGGGCACCCGGTGGTCAAGACCCCCAATATCGATCTCCTCGCCGACAGGGGGGTGCGTTTCGAGAATGCCTTCGTGACAACCTCCACCTGCTGGGCAAGCCGGGCCTGTCTTTTCACCGGTTGCTCCGAACGCCGGCACCTCTACCGCACATCACCGGGACCACTCAACCCCGACCTTTGCCGGACCAGCTACTTCAGCCGCCTCAAGGCCGCCGGCTACCGCACCGGACACCTGGGCAAGGAACACGTCTCCATTGCCGCGAAAGAGGCCACCACCATGTGGGACGTGCGCCGCAAGCTGGGCCGGAAGCCTTACTTCAAGGTACAAGCTGACGGAAGCACCCGTCACACAACCCAGATCCTGGGAGACTGGGGAATCGAATTCCTCAAGGAACAGCCCAGGGGCAAGCCCTTCTGTCTCCAGCTCTCCTTCAATGCCACCCATGCCGAGGACAGGGACAAACGTCCAGGCAGCGGGCACTTCCCCTGGCCCAAGGTAATGAACGGCAAATACGAGGACCAGAAAATGCCTCTCCCTTCCCTTAACGATGCCGCAATCTATGAAGCCCACCCCGAATTCCTCAAGAAGTCCCTCAACCGGGAGCGCTTCTTCTGGCGCTGGGACACTGCCGAGAAATACCAGACCAACATGCGGGCCTATTTCCGCATGCTCAGCGGCATCGACCATGTCCTCGGCCGCCTCGTAAACCAGCTCAGGAAGCAGGGTCTTTACGAAAACACTGTCATCATCTACTCCGCCGACAACGGCTACTATCTCGGCGACCGCGGATTCGCGGGGAAATGGACCCACTACGACGAATCGCTGCGCATTCCTCTCATCATTGCCGATCCGCGGGCAGCCCGCAGGCTCCACGGTGTGATCCGCCGGGAGATGGCTCTCAACAGCGACCTGGGGGCCACCATCATCGATCTCGCAGGTCTGCCCGCTCCCGTCAATCACACCGGCCGCAGCCTGTTGCCCCTCCTCAGGGGCAAGGCGCCCGGGGACTGGCGGAGCGAGTTTCTCTGCGAGTTCCTCGCCGTCCCGCGTACTATCCCGCGCTGGGAAGGGGTCCGTGGGACTGACTGGTCCTACGCACGCTATTTTGTCGATGGACCGGACAAGCCGCCCTTCGAGTTTCTCCACGATTTGAAAACCGATCCTGCCCAACTGGCTAACATCGCATTGAATAAAGAAAATGCTTCCGCGCTGAAACGGATGCGGGGCCGCTGTGATCAGCTCATTGCCCGCCATGGCTCCCCGATGCAGGAAATCGGGGAATCGCCCCGCTCGAAAAAGAAAAAGTAACCAGGCCGCCTGTATGAGCACGTTCCGATCCACTCTTTGCTGCCTGGTTGCATTTATCGCAACGGCTCACTTCTCCTGGGCGAAGAACAAGTCGCCCGACATCGTTTTCATCATCGTGGATGATCTCAATGACTGGGTGGGATGTCTCGGCGGACATCCAGATGCGAAGTCCCCGAACATCGATGCCCTTGCCAAGAGCGGCATGCTCTTCTCCCAGGCCTACTGCAACTCCCCGCAGTGCCGGCCCTCGCGCACCAGCCTCAATCACGGCATCTACCCCTTCAAGACCGGCACCTACTTCAACGCCAAGCACTCCGGGGAAAGTAAAATCAAGACGCCGAGCATGCAGCAGTTTTTCATGGGCAACGGTTACCGGGTTGCCAGCGGCGGCAAGGTCTTCCACGGCCACCCCGGCAAGGTCGGTGATGCCCTTTTCGGTCGGCCGAGAGATCCCAAGCCCCCGAAGGGTAAGGATAACTTCCATGCTATGAGAGCGCCCAACGACGGCTACGCCCTCGACGTCACCGATGACAAGATGGGGGACTACAAGGTAGCAAGCTGGGCGCTCGAGCAGTGGCAGAAAGTCACCGAGAAGCCCCTCTTCATGTCGGTCGGCTTCTATCGCCCTCATCGCCCGTTACAGGTTCCAAAGGCCTGGTTCGAGTTATTCCCGCCCGACTCGATCCGCCGCCCTGCCGAACCGGACGGGGTAGACGATTGGGCCGACATGCCAGACTTTGCCCGCAAGCTGGCACGGAGCCATGCCCACAAGCCCATGCACAAGGGCTTGAGCGATCACGAATACATCGCTGCCAACAACGAGTGGGATGCCACCATCCGCGCGTATCAGGCCTCGATCGCGTTCGTCGACTACCAGATCGGCCGGTTTCTTGAAGGCTTGAAGAACAATCCCCGCGGTCGTGAGACCATCGTCATGCTGGTGAGCGACCACGGCTGGCACCTCGGCGAGAAGAAGCACTGGTGCAAGGGCGCGATCTGGGAACAGACCACCCATATTCCCTTCATCGTTCGCGGCCCGGGAGTCAAGGCCGGTTCGATCTGCACCCAACCAGCCAGCCTGATTGACGTCTATCCCTCGCTGGTGGAGCTCGCCGGGCTTCAGGTTCCCGGCTGGCTTGACGGGAAGTCCATAACGCCCCAGTTAGCCGATCCATCCATACCGCGCCCGCCTGCTATTTCATCATACGGGGAAGGCAACACCTCGATCCGCACCGAGCACTGGCGCTACATCCGTTACGAGGACGGCAGCGAGGAACTCTATGATCACCGGGGCGATCCGAACGAGTGGACCAACCTGGCGAAAAAGGCCGAACACAGAAAGACTAAGAGCAGCCTGATCAAAATGATCCCGGCCGATCAGCACCCCGGGCTGAAGGTTCAGGACTGGTTCGACAAGTTCCAGAAGTGACCTCAACAGGAAGTCCCATGAAACCCCTCATCTTCCTGATCCTCCTCGCTTTCCTGCTTCCCCTTCCGATTTGGGCCAAGCCAACGAAGCCCAACGTCTT
This sequence comes from Roseibacillus sp., assembly GCA_022448985.1. GTDB lineage: Bacteria > Verrucomicrobiota > Verrucomicrobiia > Verrucomicrobiales > Akkermansiaceae > Roseibacillus_B. The sequence continues at coordinate 14,813 of JAKVCR010000035.1, read as the reverse complement.
GTTCATTGCCATCGACGATCTGAATGACTGGGTTGGCTTTCTCGATGGCCACCCCCAGGCGGTCACTCCGCATATGGATGCGCTTGCGAAACGGGGGCGCAATTTCATCAATGCCCATTGCGCGGTGCCGGTCTGTTCGGCTTCGCGGACCAGCGTGATGTCGGGCGTCGCGCCAACCACGCACGGCAGCTATGAACTCGGGCCAACGTATGAGGATCTCCCCGCGCTCAAGGACGTGCCTACTATCCAACGCTACTTCAAGGATCACGGGTACACCACCTTGTCCGGCGGGAAGGTGTTGCACCATAATTTCAAGGGGAGATTAGCCGGGGACATTGAACGGTCGCTTGGCCGGAAGCGAAGCCCACGGCCGAGGAAGCCGATGAGTCGGCCCGCCAACTGGAGCGGCGCCTGGGACTGGGGAGCCTATCCGGGGCAGGACGCCGAGATGGCCGATATCCAACTGGCACACAGGGCGGCCAAGACGCTCCGGGAGGATTTTGACAAGCCGTTCTTCATGTCCGTCGGCTTCTTCCGTCCGCACGTCCCGCTCTTTGTGCCGCCCAAGTGGTTTGATAAGTACGAGGCGGCCAAGATTACCCTGCCCAAGAATCCAGAATCTGACCTGGATGATCTTCCGAAAAACTTTCTGGGCATAAATAACTACGCAGTAGCCCCGACCCACGCCGAGGTGGTCGGCAGTGGAAGCCAGCGAAGCCTGACTCACGCTTATCTGGCCTCGGTGAGCTTTGTCGACCATTGCGTAGGCATTGTCGTGGATGCCCTGAACTCCAGCCCTCATGCCAATAACACCCTGGTCGTCCTGTGGAGTGACCATGGCTGGCACCTGGGTGAAAAACAGCATTGGGCCAAGCGCACCCTGTGGGAGGAGTCCACCCGCGTTCCGCTGCTTATTGCCGGGCCGGGGGTTCAGCCCGGCAAGCCCTGCAAGGAACCTGCAAGCCTGCTCGACCTCTACCCAACCCTGGCCGAACTGTGTCAATTACCGAAGCCCCCTCACCTTGAAGGGCTTTCCCTGGTTCCTCAACTGCGCGATCCTTCAAAGCCCAGAAAGCAACCGGCGATTACCTCCTCATACTTTGGTAATCACTCCATTCGCACCCGGGATTGGCGTTTGATTGTCTATCGCGACGGAGCCAAGGAGCTCTACGATCACCGAACCGACTCCGACGAATTCCACAACCTTGCGAAGGATCCCGCCCACCAAGCGGTCATCAGGGAACTTTCCCAGTGGCTACCTGAAAAAGCCGCATCCGAGTTCAAGGCCAGATCCGAGCGTGCCCCCAATGAATAGATTAGTTGCCGCAGGACTGTTCGCTGCGCTTCCGTTTACGGCAACGGGCAAGGTCCCTGGGCAGCCCCCAGACCCAGGACGGCCCCTCCTCTCCTCTCTGTTCTTCTGCCCCAGCTCTCGCAAGAGTCACTTGCGCAACGCTGGTCACTTGATCTTCTCGATCGCTTCCGCCACCCGGGCCCCCTCCGCGCGCACCTTCTTCGGCATGGCCGCTTTGATCCTGTCCATGGGCACCGCCCCGTCTCGCCCGAGCGCCTCCAGCGCATTGGCAGCGGCAAGCGACTCGTAGACGTTTCCTTCGTTTACCACCTTGACGAGGACCGGGAGGCTCTTCGCGCTCTCCCCAAGATGGCCCAGCGCTTCCGCCGCCACCACCCGTACATCGAACCCCGGATCCTCGAGCAGTTTCACCAAGTCGTCCTTCAGCGGGGCCGCCTCCTTGCCGAGCATCAGGGCCCCGGTCGCCCCCCAGTAGCGCATCAGGGGCGACTCATGCTGCGCGCATCTCCTGAAGAAGGAAAATCCCGGGCCCAAATCCCCGCGGGTGGTGTTGGCGGCGGCGGTCAGGACCTCATCCGCCGGATAATCCTCGCTCTGTGCAAATTTGTGAATGGTCCCGGATCCGGAGAGGCGGGTGTACATCCCCTCCGGAATCAACCCCGTGTCCCGCGTCCTCAGCATCTCTTTGAACAGCTTCGTTCGCAGGGCGTTGACCACGTCCCGGTGCTCCTTTTCGCCGGCCAGGTTCCGAACCTGGAACGGATCGTTCCCAACCACGTAAAACTCCTCGGCCTCCTTCCGTTTCCAGTAGCGCGCCTGCACCGCGTTGCACTTCCCCGCCTTGAAGGCTTCATACCAGGAGCCCATGCTGGCCAGGACGCGGAAGGGATAAGTGTAGGCCTGTCCCAGCGGACGGTGCGGTGAGAAATTGCGCACATAAAGATGCTCCTTGGTGCGGATCGCGCGCACGGTGTCGTAGCGCTCGTCCATCCGCCCGCGGAAGAGGTAGACGAATTCACGTTCCTGGGTCCCGGGGCCGAGGAAGGGCCTCCCTTCCCACATCCCGGGAACCTTGAGACCACAGAGATTCGCGGCAGTGGCCGGAAAGTCCACAAAAGCCACCAGCTGGTCGGTAGTCTCCCCGGGCTTCCCGGGCGCAAGATGCTTCCACTTCTCCGGAAAGCGAATGATGAGCGGAACCCGTGTCCCCGAGTCGTGGATGTTGCGCTTCCCTCGCGGGAGCGCTCCGCCATGATCAGCGTAGTAAAAAACGATGGTATTGTCCTCCTCGCCCAGTTCTTCCAGCTCGCGTAATTTGTCCCCCACCCACTTGTCCATCAGGAAGAGGTTGTCGAAGTAGCGGGACCAGTTTTCGCGCATACCCGGGGTATCCGGATGGTAGGGAGGCAGCACGACCTTGCCGGGCGGCACGATGCGCCGGGGCGGGTTCTGCTTCCTGCGTCCACGGTAAGCGTTGTCCGTGGTCTGCCCCTCGTGGGAAAGCGTCGTATTAAACACTGCGAAGAAGGGCTGACCTTTCCTGCGGTTCCTGTAGTGCGCCTTGCCACTGCTCTCGTGCCAGCCCACAGCCTTCCAACTCGCACGCTTCCCGTTGATCGACATGTTGTAGTCGGTCTTCGAGTTGTTAGTGCAATAGTAGCCGGCCTCCCTGAAGAGCTGCGGGTAGTAGACCACCGACCGGGGCACCGACACGCTGCTGCGGTGATTATGGATGCCCAGCGTAGAGGCGTTCATTCCCGTAATAAGCGTGGAGCGCGCAGCCGAACAAACCGGCGCCGAAGAAAAGGCATTGAGATACCTCACCCCCTGCTCCGAAAACCTGTCGAGATGAGGCGTCTGCGCCTGAAGGTCGCCGTAGCACCCGAGATAGGGGCTGTTGTCCTCGCTCGTGATCCAGAGGATGTTGGGGCGGTCCGGTCCGGCCGCCAGGAGCGTCCAGGAGGAGGCCAGAGTCGCGAGGAGGGTGAAGCGTATCATGTGTGCGGTTTACCCGTACCCTCCCCCCATGGCAACTCCCCCCCATGAGGATCCCGGTTTATGCGGGCTTGCCTTTCGCGGTGCATCCCTCTCGGATAGGTTCCTCCTGCCCATGAGATTCGCCCTTCCCATCCTCCTTGTCTGCACCTGCCTTCCTGTCCTCGCCAAGAACCCTGAAAGCAGGCCCAATATCGTCCTTCTCTTTGCCGACGATCTGGGAAGATACGCCTCTGCCTACTCCCATCCGGAAATTCCCTCCGTCAACGACATCGTTTCAACGCCCACTTTCGACCGCATCGCAAAGGAGGGGGTCCTCGGCTGGAACGTCTTTGTCTCCGCGCCTTCCTGCTCTCCCTCGCGGGCTGCCCTGATTTCAGGACGTCACTTTTTCCGCAACGGATCGCACTCCCAGCTGCATACGCCCTGGCACGGCGATCGCGCCCAGGACCCGTGGAACGAAGTCGAGGGATTTGCCATCCTCCTGATGAAGGCGGCCGGCTACCATATCGGCTGGTCGCACAAGATGCATATCGCGGAAGACCGCATGGGCGGAAAACAGAACAACTTCCGGGCAGCGGGGAGCAAGGTAAACCAGTTCTCGCAAAATGTCAGCAGAGCACTCGGTGAAGACGATAACGAGGCCTCCATTAAAAAAGCCAAGCAGACACTCTACGACGAATGTCGCAAGAATTTCCGTTCCTTTCTATCGAAACGAGAACCCGGACAACCTTTTTACTATTCGTTCCATCCCACCAACCCACACCGCAAGTGGACCAAGGGTTCCGGCAAAAAACTCTGGGGCCTCAACCCGGATTCCCTCACCAAGGTCATGCCCCCCTTTCTTCCCAATGTTCATGAAGTGCGTGAAGACCTCGCGGACTATCTCGGGGAGGGCATGGCCTTCGACCGAAGTTGCCGGGAAATCATCGAGGAACTGGAGAAGATCGGGGAGCTCGACAACACCCTCCTCGTCATCTCCGGAGACCATGGCGCCCCCGGATTCCCCCGCGGCAAGACCAATTGCTATGACTTCGGGGCCCGCGTCCTCTTTGCCGCCCGCTGGCCGGGCCACATCAAGCCGGGACAGGTCATCACCAAGCCGATTTCCCTCATTGACCTCGCCCCCACCTTTCTCGCTGCTGCCGGACTGGAGCCGGAAGAGGGCACCAACGGGCAAGACCTTCTCCCCGCGCTCTCCGAGGGAGATCATGCAAAACTTCGGGGCTGGGCCCTGATCGGCCGGGAGACCCACGTCAACACCGCCCGGGGCGGGCTCCCCTACCCGATTCGTGCCCTGCGCACCGAGGACTACCTCGTGGTTATCAATTTCAACCCGGAACGCGCCCCAATGGGCGAGCCCCTCAAACTGAATGACCCCCAGCCCCCCACCTACAAACAGGTCGAGAACAGCACCCGCCTCACCTTTGGCGACGTCGATGCCGGGCCCACCAAGGCCTGGATGGTGAAGCATCGCGCCGATCCCAAGTATAAGCGCCACTGGGAGCTGGGGTTCGGCCCCCGGCCCCGCGAGGAGTTCTACGATCTCAACAGCGATCCTCACCAGATCAACAACCTGGCCGCTAACAAGGCCTACGACGCTATCCGCGAGGGGCTGCGGGGGCTCCTGATGGACGAACTCCGCAGGAACAAGGACCCCCGCCTGGAAGGCGAAACCTTCGATAAGCCCCCCTACAATAAGAAAACCAGGCCCGGGCAGACCAGGCGGTAGACCAGCGGAAATCGGATTCCTCCACTTGCAGAGGAGGGCTCGCCTTGCTAAGGCCGCGAACTCATCCCATGAGCACGACCCCCCGTTTCCTCGTTAAAGTCTTCCTCTACCAGATCGAGCCCGAGATCTGGCGGCGCTTCTCCATCCCCGCCACTGCCACCTTCAGGCAGCTGCACGATGCGGTACAGCGGGCCATGGGCTGGGAGGACAAGCACTGGCACGAATTTCGCCACGGGAAGGGAAAGCGCCTCCTTGACGTAATCGGACCCGACCACGACGAGGTCGAAAAGGGCGAGAACTTCCAGGAAGAAAGTAAAGTCACCGTAAAGGGCTTCGTAGGCCGCCGCCACTTTCCCCTTCGCTTCCTCTACCGCTACGACTTCAAGGATGAGTGGGTGCACGAAATTGCCATCGAGGGCCGGACGGAGGAAGGCGAGGGAGACCTGCCAATCCTCCTCGAAGGGGAGCGCGCCTGCCCTCCGGAGGACTGTGGAGGAGCCTTCGGTTACATGGCGGCCCTCAACGGCGACCTCATGTGGCTCGACGATGATTATGACCCAGACCGTTTCGACCCCGGCAAAGTGAAGTTCTCCGGGCGGCGAAGAAGCAGGAAGTAAGCCACCGGATCAATCCGCGAGGTGCGACGAGATGTGGCCTTCGCGGCGCCCGCCTTCTTCGTTGCACTGCCAGTAGGTGCCGCTCCCGATATCCAGGGCAGTCAACCATTGCCCCCCGCAGGCCCAGGTATCGATGCATATCGCATGCCCCAGGTTGGCCGGTTCCCCGCTCTTCTGAGAAGTGTGTCCGCATACCATCACTTTTCCGTTCCGATGCGGAGGCACCTTTCTGAACCTCTCCCAGAAGAGCATGAATTCATCCTGTTCCTCAAGAGGCCGTTGGGACGCCGCATTGGCATGCACGAAGAAATGCGTCTCGACCTCATGGAAGGGCACCGCGGCTTCAATAAACTCCCAATGTTCCCCCGGAACTGCTTTCAGTCCTTCGGCCCCGTACGACTTCAGGGTCTCGCCCCCCCCTACGCCATCCGCCACCCAGTTTTCAAACGCCTGTTCCGAGCCCCGGGCGTCCAGCATAAGGATTTCGTGATTCCCCATCAGGCTCACCACCTGCACCCGCCTCCGCAACTCAAGGAGGACGTCGATTACGCCTTTCGAATCCGGACCGCGATCAACGTAGTCGCCGAGGGTTACCACCGTATCCCCTCCGGAAATATCCGCGTATCCCACCAGTGCCTCGAGAGAAGCACGGCATCCATGAATATCACCAATTGCAATTGTCCGCATCGCTGCCAGCACCCATACGACGCACTGCCTCCCGACTTGCAAGACCCATTCCCTCCCCCCACCATTTTCCCCCCATGCTGCGGTTCCTTCTGCCAGCCCTCGCCGGCTCCCTCCTTCTTTCCGGAGTCCAGGCCTTTTCCGCCAGTCCGAATATCATCATCTTCTTCGTGGATGACATGGGGATGGGCGACACCTCGGTTTACCGGGACTGGAGCGGCAACAAGGACAGCGCCCAGCTGCACACCCCGAACATGGAGCGAGTGGCCAACATGGGCGTCCGCTTCACGGATGCCCATTCCCCCCACAGCCGGTGCAGTACCTCCCGTTATGCCCTGCTGACTGGGCGCTACTGCTGGCGGACCTCGCTCAAGTACTGGGTCCTCTTTGGCGTCCAATGCGACCCTCTCATCGAAAAATCCCGGCCCACCCTGGCCAGTTTTCTCCGCAACAACGGCTACCGCACGGGAATGGTGGGCAAGTGGCACCTCGGTTTGGGCTATCGGCGCAGTGACGGATCCCCGGCAGATGGGTGGGATGATGCCGATCTTACCCAGCCCCTGGCCGATGGCCCCACCGATCACGGCTTTGATTTCTTCTATGGCTTTTCGAGGAGCCATCCCACCTCCGGGCCCGGAGGGAAGCATCCCAACACCCCCGGACAGCGCCGGGGCCCGGGCTGGATTCACAATCGCCGCATTACAGGGGCGACCGGCAGGGGCAAACAGTTGGACGGCTCCTACGTCCTCCGGGAAATTGGTCCCACGCTTCACGGAAAGGCCTTCGACTTCCTTCGTAGTGCGACCACCGCCAAAAAACCCTTCTTCCTCTACTTCGCCAGTCCGGCCAATCACACTCCGCACACGCCCTGCAAGTCCATCGCCGGACGCAAGGTGGCGGGAGCAAGCGCCTTTGTTAACGGAAAGCGCACGGGTAGCGAACGACTCGACTTCATCTACGAGAATGATGTGCAGGTCGGCCTCCTTCTCGATTACCTGCAACGCACCGACGACCCACGACGACCCGGCCACAACCTTTTCGACAACACCCTCTTCATCTTTGCCAGCGACAATGGCGCGGAGAACAGGTCCAAGACCGCCACCGGCCCCCTCCGCAGTAACAAGGGCTCCACCTATGAAGGCGGTCACCGCATCCCCTTCTTTGCCTCCTGGCCCGCCGGAAAACTCGGCGATGGCCGACCGAAAACCCCGGGACGCACCTCTGCCCGGCTCCTTGCCCTGAACGATCTTTTCGCAACCTTCGCCCAGATTCTCGACAAGCCCCTGCCAGATTTATCCAAGGGGGAAACCGGAGCGGAAGACAGCATCTCGCAGCTGGCCGCCCTGCGCGGGGAGGCCGGTCCCCCACGGCCCCCGATCTTCCCCAACGACCACAGCGAGGCTTCCAGGAAGAACTCGGACAAGCGGGCGGTCGTGGCGGTGCGCTCCAATGCCACCCCCGTCAAGGGCCAGTGGAAGCTCTTTCTAGACCACCGCTTCGCCCTCAAGGGGGAACTTCATCCTATTGAGCTCTACAACCTTGCGATGGACCAACGCGAACAAAACAACCTGCTGAACGACCCCGGTTCCAAGCCTGCCCTGGACTTCCTCCTGGAGGAGGCTGCCAAGGCCCGGGGAGACAAAGGCTCCACCAGACCATGACCCGCATCCTTTTCTTCATCGCTGCCTGCTTTCCGTTCCTTGCTCCCGCCGCGGAACGGCCCAACATCATCACCGTCTTCATCGACGATATGGGGTGGACCGACCTGTCGTGTTTCAAGGGAGACCACGTCAAGACAGAGAATATCGATCGTCTCGCCACAGAAGGAATCAAGTTCACCAACTTCTACGTCAACTCACCTATCTGCTCGCCTTCCCGCGTGGCCTTCACCACGGGACAGTATCCCCAGCGCTGGCGCATCACCTCCTATCTCAACAATCGCCGGTCCAACAACAACCGGGGGATGGCCCAGTGGCTCGATCCCAAGGCCCCCGTTCTCGCGCGGGAGTTGCAGAAAAACGGCTACGCCACCGGGCACTTCGGCAAATGGCACATGGGCGGCCAGCGAGACGTGGACGACGCCCCCCCGATTTCGCGTTACGGATTTGACCGCAGCCTGACCAACTTCGAGGGCATGGGGCCCAAGCTTCTTCCTCTCACTCTCAAGCCGGGCCAGGACCCCGAAAAGCCCGGCCGGATCTGGCAGAATGCGACCCGCCTCGGCGAAGGAGTGATCTGGATGCAGCGCTCCCACATCACGAAGGGCTTCGTCGATGCCGCACTCAAATTCATCGACGAGGCCCAGACCGACAAGAAACCCTTTTTCGTCAACCTCTGGCCGGATGACGTACATTCCCCTTTTTTCCCTCCCCTCGACAAATGGGGCGACGGAACCAAGAGGTCCATCTACTACGGAGTGCTCGACGCCATGGACGAGCAGCTTGGCCCCCTCTTTGACCGGATCCGCAACGATGCGAAACTCGCCGCCAACACCCTCATCATCGTGGCCTCCGACAATGGGCACGAAACCGGAGCCGGCAAATCTGACCCGCTGCGTGGGGCCAAGACGTGGCTCTACGAGGGCGGCATTCGCTCCCCCTTGATCGTCTGGGGCCCGGGGCTCATGGAAAAAGCAGCCGTGGGTAAAGCCAACACCAGCTCGATCCTGTGCGCCCTGGATGTCAACCGCTCGCTCTACACCCTGTGCGCCACCGCGCTCCCCGGGGGCACCCGGCTGGACGGGGAAGATCTCAGCTCCACTCTCCTGGGCAGGGAACGCAGGAGCCGGAACGCTCCCCTCTTCTGGCGGCGCCCCCCCGATCGCCCGGGCTTCGGCCACGGGCTCCAGGAGGACAACCCCGACCTCGCGGTGCGCAATGGCCGGTGGAAATTCCTCGTCAACTACGACGGCAGCGACCCCCAACTTTATCACCTCGGCAAGGATCCCGGGGAGAAACACAACGTGGCCGGGAATTTCCCGGAGGTCGTGAAGGATCTGCACGCCAAGCTGAAGAAATGGAACAGCTTGCTGCCACAGGATGCTGGATTCCCGAAGCCCCGTAAGGGCCCCGGACCCACCAGCAAGTTATCGAACCCGGTCCCCGGGCAGCCTCCCGGCATCCCTCGGCTCGCTTCCAGCTTGCAGAATCTCAAGGCGTTTCCTTTGCTGGGGCCATGAAACGCACGGTTTTCCTAGGCACCTACACCAAAGGCGAAAGTAAGGGCATCTACTCCTGCCGCTTTGACGATGCGACTGGCGCCCTCACTGAATTCCGGCTTGCTGCTGAAACGCCCAGTCCTTCCTTCCTCGCCCTGCACCCCAATGGAAAATTTCTCTACGCCGTAAACGAGACCGACGACTATGAAGGCAAGGCCTCCGGCTCGGTGACCGCCTACCGGATTGCGAACGCGGAGGGTGGGGTCCTGGAGAAACTCAACACCGTCAGCTCCCATGGGGCTCATCCCTGCCACCTTGCCCTTACCCCGAAGGCAAATGCGGTCATCATTGCCAACTACACGGGATCGACGGTGGCCGTGATCGAGATCAAGGCCGATGGCTCCCTTGGCGGGACCCTCAACAAAATCGTACACAAGGGGTCGAGCGTCCTCAAGCCGCGGCAAGCCAACCCCCACCCACACGCCGTAAATCTGGATCCCGCTAACAAGTTTGTCTTCATCTCGGACCTGGGGATGGACCAGATCGTTCGTTATAAACTGGAAGAAAATGGCCAGCTCAGTGATCGCCTCGGGAGCACCAAGGTCAACCCGGGGGCCGGGCCGCGCCATTTCGCTTTCCACCCGAAGGCTCCCTTCGGTTATCTTCTCAACGAAATCACCCGCACGATCATCGCCTTCCGCTACAACCAGTCCAGCGGAGAACTCACCGAGATCCAGACCATCTCGACTGTTCCCGATGGATGGACCAAGGGTTCCACCGCGGAGATCTTTATCCACCCGAATGGCAGGTTTCTCTACTCTTCCAACCGTGGTCATGACAGCATCGCCTGCTTCCACATCCACCAGGGTTGCGGGAAACTGAGCCTGGTCGAGATCGAGAAAACCGGGGGGCGGACCCCGCGCAACTTCAACCTCGATCCCAGCGGCAAGTGGATCATTGCCGCCAACCAGTCCAGCGGCGACCTGCATGTATTCTCCCTCGACCAGAACACAGGGGCCCTTGCGCCGGCCGCTGGCCGAATCGAAATTCCTGCCCCTGTCTGCGTGGTATTCCTGTAAAACGTGTGCCCCAGGGTCTCCGCCATTCTCCAGACCCCGGTTCAAAATCCTTTCCTTATCTAAATCAATTCCATGAAAACACTCCTCCTCCTTCTGGCTTCCGGCTTGTGGGCCCTCAGCACAGCTGCAGAGCGCCCCAACATCGTCCTTATCATGGCCGACGACATGGGCTACTCCGACATCGGATGCTATGGTAGCGAGATCCGGACGCCCGTCCTCGACGAGCTCGCCAAGAACGGCCTGCGCTATACGCAGTTCTATAATACTTCACGTTGTTGCCCCACCCGGGCCGCTCTGATCTCCGGGCTCTATTCGCACCAGACCGGGATGGGATTGATGGAAGGCGACCGGGGCTGGCCCTCCTACCGAGGCGTCATCAACAAGCGCTGTGTCACCATTCCAGAAGCTCTCAAAAGCGCGGGCTACCGCAGCTACATGTCGGGCAAGTGGCACCTGACTCGTCACAAGAGCCCCAACGGGGACAAGTCAGCCTGGCCCATGCAGCGGGGCTTCGATCGCTTTTACGGCACCATCACGGGAGCAGGCAGCTTCTACGACCCGGCCACCTTGTGCCGCGGGAACACCTACATCACTCCTGACAATGACCCCGTCTATCAGCCTGAGTCCTTCTACTACACCGACGCCATCAACGACAATGCGATCGCCTTCATCGCCGATCACTGCGGGGACAGCAAGTTAGCGGAGAAGCCGTTCTTTCTCTACGTTTCCCACACCAGTGCCCACTGGCCCATGCACGCCCCGGAAGCCGACACCGAGAAATACAAGGGTGTTTACGACAAGGGCTATCCGGCGATCCGGGAGGCCCGCTACAAGAAGGCCATTGAGATGGGTGTCGTCGACAAGAAGTGGGCCATGTCCAAGGGCCTCGACTGGGAAGGATTCAAGCACAAGGCCTGGGATGTCCGCTGCATGGAAGTCTATGCCGCCATGACCGAGATCATGGACCGCGGGATCGGCAGGATTGTCAACGAGCTGAAGAAGCAGAAGCTCTTCGAGAACACCCTCGTGATCTACCTGCAGGACAATGGAGGCTGCGCAGAAGGCTTCGGCCGGGCCAACAACTCCCACCAGAAGGACCGCTTCAAGTTCAAGCCTCTCGGAAAGGACGGGTTACAGACCAAGATCTGGCCCCCCATGCAGACGCGCGACGGACGATTCGTTCGGACCGGACCGGAAACCATGCCCGGCGCGGAGGACACGTTCGTCGCCTACGGCCCGGGCTGGGCCAATGCTTCCAACACCCCCTTCCGCGGCTACAAACACGACCCCTACGAGGGCGGGATCGGCACCCCGTTCATTGTCAGTTGGCCCAAAGCAATCGCCAGCGAACGCAACGGCAGGATCGTGCACGACGTCTCCCACCTTATCGATCTCATGCCCACCTTCGTCGAGGTAGCGGGAGCGACCTACCCGAAGAAGTATGATGACAACGACATCCAGCCCATGGAGGGGATCAGCCTCGTTCCCACCCTCGCCGGGAAGGCAATCGCCCGGCAGGCCCCTCTCGGCTTTGAGCACCACGGCAACCTCGGCCTTCGGGATGGCAAATGGAAGATCGTCTCCATGTATCGTCGGGGTCAACCGCGCAAGTGGGAGCTTTACGACATGGAGGCCGACCGGACCGAGCTCAACGACCTTGCCGGAAAGATGCCCGAAAAACTCAAGTCCATGGTCGCGAACTGGCAGTCCTGGGCCGACCGGGTCGGGGTGCAGCCGTGGCCCATCCCGAGATACGACCCGAAAAAGGCGAAGTAGCGCAGCTAGATCCTCCCCCACGTTTCAGCCATGCGTTTCCTCCTGCCTGCCATCACGATCCTGGTCCTGGGCGCCCTGCCGGTTGAGAGCAAGCCGCACGTTCTCTTCATCGCGATCGACGACCTGAATGACTACATCTCCCCGCTCGACAACCACCCGGGGGTCCAGACTCCCCACTTTGAACGGCTTGCCAGGCGCTCGGTCAATTTCGCCAATGCCCACTGTGCCGCCCCGGTCTGTCACGCCTCCCGCGTGGCCATCATGACGGGAGTGCACCCTGTTCGATCTGGCATTTACCGCAACATGTTCGGCGCGCGTGGGCCCCGCTGGCGTCACGAATCCAAGGTGCTTGAGAAGGCCGTGGTCCTTTCGCAGCACTTCCGGGATCACGGCTATCGCGCAGTGGGCGGGGGCAAGATTTTTCACACCCTGCAGTGGACCCCGCACGATTCCCAGAACGACCCCGAAGCCTGGGACGACTACCGTGGTGATCCCAACAACCCCATTGCCCCGGACTGGCCCCGCCCGAAACTGGTCCCTGACGACAAGGCTGGTCTCACCAAGGGCCGCCCGCTGGGCGGACACTCACAACTCTTTGGAGCCGCGCCTCTCGAATTGCCCGATGACAAGACCGGAGACCACATGGTGGTCGACTGGGCAATTGAGCAGATGAAGAATGTAAAGCAGCAGCCCCTCTTCCTCGCAGTCGGTCTCTTTCGTCCCCACATCCCCTGGGAGGTTCCCCGGAAGTGGTTCGACAAGTATCCACTCGGAGAGGTCAAGCTACCTCCCCACCGTGAAGATGACCTGACCGACGCTCATCACCACGGACGAACTCACTGGCACAAGTGGGTGGTCGAGAACAGACAGTGGGAAAAACTCATGCAGGGCTACCTCGCCAGTATCACCTACGTCGATCACCAGCTCGGGCGCCTCCTTGATGCCCTTGATGCCTCCCCCACGATGAAGGACAACACCATCATCGTGCTCTGGAGCGACCATGGCTTTCACATCGGCGAAAAGGCCAACTGGGAAAAGTTCGCCCTCTGGGACCAGACCTCGCGAGTCCCCCTTTTCATCCACGCCCCGGGGGTGAGCAAAGATGGGGCCAAGACCCGCCAACCCGCCACCCTCACTGATGTCTATCCGACTCTCTGCGAGCTCGTCGGACTCCCCGTCCCGAAACAGTGCGATGGCCTTTCTCTTGTGCCCCAGCTCAAGAATCCAGGCGCCAAGCGTGATCGCCTCGCGCTTTGCTCCTTCCAGTTCTGGAGCGAAAAAACCCCTTCGCATGGAGTGGCGGACGAACGCTATCGCTTTATCCGCTATGGGAACGGATTCGAGGAGCTCTACGACCTGAAGAATGATCCACACGAGTATGACAACCTCATCGATGACCCGAAGCTCGCTTCCGTAAAGACGCGCCTGGCCCAGGGCATTCCGGTGAATCCGGCGCCCCTTGCCGTCCTGCCCAAGGACTCCCCGCATCACCGGGCCAACCAGGGGAAAAAGTAAAGCTGCTCCTGGAGGTGAGAATCGCCCGATGACCCGCCCTTCTTCCCTCGCCCTCTGCCTCAGCGTGGCCGCCTTGGTCCTGATTGCCTCGCTCTCCGGTCCTGTCCCCGCCGATCAGCCCCCACCGCAGAAACCTCCTTCGCTCCTGGCAGGGGCGGTCATTGTTGACGTCACTCCGCAAAAGTTTCCCGTCATCGTGAACGGCAGCATGGTCAGCCGCACAGTAGATAAGGTGAAGACCTCCTTGAGTGCCCGCGGGCTGGCGATTTCCGATGGCGAGACCACGGTCGTTCTGGTGGTTGTCGATAGTTGCATGATGCCCCGCCCTCTGCTCGATGAGGTGAAACAGAAGGCCTCCGCGCTCACCGGCATTCCCCCCGGGCGTATGTTGATCTCGGCCACCCATACCCACTCCGCTGGTTCCTGCATAGGCGCCCTTGGCACTCCGCCGGACCCCGACTACGTTCCCTTTCTCAAATCGCGTCTCATCGACACAATCGTCGCGGCATCAAAGTCGCTCCAGCCGGCTCGAATCGGATTTGCGAAAACGAGCGCCCCGGAGTTCACCGCCGTACGCCGCTGGATCCACCGTCCCGACCGGATCGGAACTGATCCCTTTGGCAATCCCACTCTGCGGGCCAACATGCACACCGCCCGCGATCTCAATGCCGTGACCGGCGAGTCCGGACCAGAGGACCCCGAACTCTCCCTGATTTCAATCCAAACTCGCGCGGGAGAACCTCTCGCTGTTCTCGCCAATTTCTCGATGCATTACTTTGCCGGCGAGCAGGGAATCAGCGCTGACTACTTCGGCCTCTTTTGTGATGGCGTGAAGGAGCGCCTTGCTCCGAAAAGCGCCTTTGTCGGCATTATGTCGCACGGATGCAGCGGCGATATCTGGCGCCGGGACTACGCAAACCCCAAAAGCTGGGAGAAGATTTCC
>JAKVCR010000034.1 GCA_022448985.1 Roseibacillus sp. | reverse complement strand
TCTTGATACCGGGACAGAGCTGGCGCGCCTCGCGGATGCCAGTGCCCGTCTTCACCCCATAGTGCTTGGCCTCGTAGGAGGCGGCGATGCAGCAGGAGGTCTCGGCCATCACCGGGGCCACGCCCACCGGCTTGCCACGCAACGCCGGATTCAAATGCTGCTCTACCGAGGCGAAGAAGGAGGCACAATCGATGAACAGGGATGTCAGGGGGCGGGATGAACAGAGCGGGCGAGACACTCTTGAGCTATGAACCAACCAGAATCCGAGGTCAAACAAATGATGTTCATAAGAACATTATTTGCTGGGGATTTTTCACTCCTTCACTCTCCGTTGGGGAGTTTCGGAGGCTGGCCCGCGGCACAGGGCAACAACTTCAAATGACACCGGTAGAGAAGAAAATGAGCCCCGCCGAGCAAAACCAGGGCTGGGAACCACCCCATGAAGAGAACGACAAACGGACCGCCGGTATCTGAAAATGCCTCCTGAGGGGGCTCCGGTATGCCCTGCCACGCCCTGTAGCCTGTTTCGACTCCGAGGATCAGGCCGATCCACAGGATGAGCACGGCTGTCCCCAGCAGAGACATGCGGACACCCACTCGCTTCCTACCAGATCCCCACGCCACCAGTAGGAGAGCAATTAGGAGGGACCAGAGGGAGTAACCGGCGCCGTAACTGCACAGTATCCAGATCGTTTCCAACAGGAAGTGGTCCTTCATACAGCAAGCTTCTTGCCTGAAAACGCCGCTGCCGCGTTCGGCCGGGGCAATACCTTCCTCCTCCCGCCGAGGCTCTCAAGATGCACCACGATTTCCTCGACGCTCTCTTCCAGGGTCGATGTCCCCGCCGTAACACCTACCACCCTGGTATCGGAAAACCATTCTGCCCGGATCTCCCCGGAGCGCGTGACCCGCTCGGAACGACAGCCATTCCGCCGTGCCTTTTCCACAAGTTGCCGGGAGTTGTTGGAGTTATGCCCCCCGACCACCAGAACGAAATCAACTTCCTGACAGAGGGTCTCGAGTGCTTTCTGCCGGGCCTTGGTGGGGTGGCAGACCGTGTCCTTGAATACCACCTCGGCATCGGGATGACGCCGCCGGATCTTCTCCAGCACATCCTCCACCCGGTCAATCGGCTGGGTGGTCTGAGCCACCACCCCGAAGCGTCTGGAAAAGGGTAGCGCTTCTACCTCCGGTTCGTTCAAAACCACGTGCGCTCCCGGGAAATCTCCTGTCAATCCGCGCACTTCCACGTGCCCCCGCTTCCCGATGACCACCGGGGTGCATCCCTCCAGGACCAATCGGGCCAGAACCACGTGCGCCTTACGTACCAGCGGGCAGGTCGTATCGGTCACCCGGTACCCGGCATTTTTCCAGCGCCTGCGGTCCCGGTCTGATGCCCCGTGAGCCGTCACGATGACATCAGCAGTAGAGGCACTCTCTCCCTCCAGTTGACCCTCCAGGGCCCCGGCTTTGCTCAATCTCTCCCTTACTGCCTCGTTATGAACCAGTTCTCCCAGGATCGTGGCCGGTCGCCGGGAGGCCACCCGCTCCGCCTCCGTCAGGGCATCACGCACGCCGAAACACATCCCATAGTGCTGCGCCAGGAGGATTTGAAATCGTGGATTCGTCATCAGATGAGGTGCTGCCGAAGCTTTGCAGCACAAAGTATGACCGCCGGTGGCGAAAATCGTTCGACAAAAGTGGACAAAAATCCCCGGCCCTTGGACGCTGGGGAGCCTACTTCCCCAGATCCACGATTTCCTCCAGAATGGTGAGGTAATTTTCAAAGGCCTTCCGGCCAGCTCCGGTCAGCTGATAATGGGTCTGAGGACGTCCCTCTCCTTCCAGTTTTTCGGAGTTCACGTAGCCCGCCTTGCCGAGGGTCCGCAGGTGCGTAATGAGATTGCCATCACTCATCTGCAACCCGGCCTTCAGATCCTGAAAGGCCCACGACTCTCCCCGCGAGGCCAGCAGGGTGACAATCCCGAGCCGGCCCTTCTCGTGGATAACCCGGTCGAGCTTGGAGAAGTCAATCATGCCATCGCTGAATCATCATCAAACAATGATCTCAGGCTCCATCCTCACCGCCTTCTTTCCTGCTGTGTCTCCTCACCATCAGGCCATAGACGAGATGAACGAGGCCGAAACAGGTTCCCATGATCAGGTTGGCTTCCAGCATTGGGCTCTCCATGTGTTCCGGAACTCCCAACCCGGGCAGAGGATGGGCCCCATCGCTCCAAGAATAGAGAAAGGCCGCAAGGCCCACAACAAGGAGAACCCAGCCCAACCGCGGAATGGAAACAGGTGCCAGCCCCCGGGTCGCTAGCAGGGCCATCCCGTAGAAGATGACCCAGAGAGAAGCCCCAATCGCTGGCGTAACCGACAATGCCAGCGCAATTCCGATGATTCCGCCGGCTAGCATGGGCGGAACAAACGCCCGCAGGGCCATCCTGAGGCCCGATGAAAAAAATGGGCGCCCCTCCTGCCGTGACTTGCGGGAGATCAAAAAAACGTTGAAGAGCGCGGTCAGGGCCAGAGCTACCATCCAGCAGATGATCCAGGCCCCTGGCGAAATCCCCTTTTCCTCCATCGTCCCGTTATTGATGTCGGCCTGCTCCCGAAGAAACAGGACGGCCGACAAAATGACCGCCAGCGAGCCCCCTGCGAGGGCAGTGGGCCAGGAGATTGTGCGGTAGACCGTCGCCCGCTCCATCAATGACCGGATCACCTTGAGATGATCCGCGGCCTGCTCCCGCTCCGTCATGCCTTCAGTCTACAGGGTTTGGGCCCCCGCAAACAGGCTGGAATAGGATCTGTTGGCCCCCTGCACTCCCCCCCGGATCGCCCTTTCGCCTGCTCCAGGGGCTGTAATCACGGGAAAATCCTTGCCAACAGGAACGCAATTGCCTAATTCCGCCGCCCCTTCCCCGCGCCGCCAAGAAACAACGGAGAGCCGAAGGATTCAACCCTGCGGCGGGCCCTCCAGACAACTGAGCCTCTGTGAATCAACAGAGGACCCCAAGATGATCAACGAACTCGTTAAGGAAATGGTGGATGCGGGTGTCCATTACGGACACCAGACCCGCAAGTGGAATCCCGGGATGCGCCCCTACCTCATGAAGGCCAAGGGCGGCATCCACATCATCAACCTGGAGGAGACCGTCCGCTGTCTCGACAAGGCCTCCAACTTCATCTCGGAACTGGCCGAAAAGAAACGCAAGATCCTCTTCGTCGGCTGCAAACAGCAGGCCCAGCAAGCGGTGCTTGAAGCGGCCGGGGCGTCTGGTCAATTCTACGTCAACCATCGCTGGCTCGGCGGCACCCTGACCAACCTGGCTACCATCCGGCAATCCGTGGAGCGCCTGAAGTACCTGGAGACCATCGAAAAGGCTCCCGAGTACAAGGCCATGTCCAAAAAGGAACTGGCCGCCCTGAACCGCGAAAAAAACAAGCTTCTCCGCAACCTCCATGGCGTGCGTGACATGGAAAAGCCCCCCCAGGCTCTCGTGGTCGTGGACACCGCCAAGGAATCCATAGCGGTGGCCGAAGCCCGTCGGCTCAAGATCCCCATCGTCGGAATCATCGATACCAATGGCGATCCCAGCCTGATCGACTATCCCATTCCCGCCAACGACGACTCCATTCGCTCAGTCCGCATCATCCTGCAGAATCTGGTCGACTCCATCGTGGTTGCAACCAAGGGCTAACCGCTTCCACGCTATCGGTTCACAGTGGGCGGGTGTGCAGCCAGAGCTGCCACAACGACCGAACCCCAATTCCCAAACACATTTTCCCCATGTCTATTACCGCATCTCAAGTAAAGGAACTCCGCGACCGCACCAATGCGGGCATGATGGAGTGCAAGAAGGCGCTTCAGCAAACCGATGGCGACATCGAAGCTGCGATCAAGAAACTCCGTGAAGCAGGAGCCATCAAGGCGGCCAAGAAGGCCGACCGGGCGGCCAAGGAAGGCATGGTCGCCTCTCAAATCGATTCCGATTCCAAGCACGGCATCCTTGCCGAGGTCAACTGCGAGACCGACTTTGTGGCCAAGAACGAAAACTTCCAGGGATTTGTGGGCGAACTGGTCAACGTCGTCGCAGCTTCCGGCGCGACCGATCTTGAAGCGGCCAACGCCGTCTCCCACGCCGAGGGCACAATTGAGGATTTCGTAAAGGCCAAGGTTATCGAACTGGGTGAGAACCTTCAATTCAGACGCCTGACCCGCTACGACATGGAAGGTTCCGGATTGGTGGCGTCCTACATCCACCTCGGGGGCAAGGTTGGCGTGCTGGTTGAAGTGGGCTGCGAAAATGATGCCACCGCCTCCAACGACGACTTCCGCTTCATGGTCAAGGACCTCACCCTCCACATCGCAGCCCTTTCCCCGGCCGGCATTACCCGCGAGGACATTCCCGCCGATCTTATCGAAACCGAGAAGGAAATCGCCCGCAAGGAACTCGAAGCGCGCGGCGTTCCGGCCGACAGGATCGATGGCGCAACACAGGGCAAGCTCGGCAAGTTCTATGCCGAGCGCTGTCTTCTCGAACAGGCCTTCGTGAAGGACCCCGATATCACCGTGGCCAATCTCCTCGAAACAAAAGGCAAGGACCTTGGCGATACCCTCACCATCCGCCGCTTCGTGCGCTACGCCCTCGGTGAATAGAACGCGGGAATCGCACCGAACTCTCCTGCAGGCCCCGCTTCCCCGCGGGGCTTTTTCTTTCCGGGTCCAACCCGGAATCCGGGATCTTTTCATTTATGCTGGCCTTCCATTCCGGGCCCTCGTACAGGCTTGGCGATGAACCTTGCCCCCCTGCGGCAAATGGCGCTGGTCCTGCTATCGCTCTCACCAGCTGCGTCTCTCCAGGCCGGAAAGGTCACGTTTGCCAAGGAACGTTTTTCGGTCGAGATCCCTGCTGACTGGAAAAAGAGCAAGGGTCCCGCTGATGGCGCCATCCTTTACCACGATGCACCCAACGGGGAGGGTTCCTTCTCCATCTATCAGCTGCCAGTGGCCAAGGACCACCGGGCCAACCTTGAAGGCACTCTCACAGAACGGGTCAAGGCCATCAGGAAGGCAGGACTCAAGGTGAGCGCGGAAGTAACATCCCAAAAGCAGGACAATTTCGATGGCAAGCCCGCGGTGTTCGGGGTTGTGCCTGTCGAGGCTCGCCACGAGGACCAGGTCGTCAAGTTCACCTACTACCTCGTCCTCGTCGACGCGAGAGACTCCGTCATCGTCATGCAGGCAGCTCTCCCCCGGCCCCTCACTCCCAAGCTCCAGCAGGGAGCACTCGGCATTATCCAGTCGTTTCGCGAAAAGGAGAAGGGTCCCTGACCCTACCCTGACGCCCGCGACTCCTTCACGCGCACCCAGCCCTCCTCCATCTCGTCCAGGCTTGCCTCCTCCAGTGAGCTCCCCCGCTCCCGCAGCTCCTGCTCCATCGCCGCAAAGCGCTTCTCGAATTTTACATTGGTCCCCTCCAGGGCCACCTCCGGGTCCATCCCCAGCTTGCGGGCCAGGTTCACCACCACGAAGAGAAGATCACCCACCTCGGCCTCCAGGGCCGGGGTCACCTCCCCACCCGCCGGAGGCAGCTCGGCCTTCACTTCCGCCAGCTCCTCCTCGATCTTGTCGAGAACCCCGGTCACATCCGGCCAGTCAAAGCCCACCTTCCCCGCCTTTTTCTGCAGCTTGGCCGCCCGCAGGAGAGCCGGCAGCCCCTTCCCGACTCCATGCAGGTAGGGCTCCGCTCCGTCTCCCTTCTCCTCCCGTTTAATCTCCTCCCACCGGCTCAGCACTGTGCCGGTGTCCTGCGCGTCCCCGTCGCCGTATACATGCGGATGCCGCCGCACCAGCTTGTCGCAGATCCCCTTCGCCACGTCATCAAGGTTGTAGCGCCCTTCCTCCTCTGCCAACTCACTGTGGAAAACGACCTGGAGGAGCAGGTCCCCCAGTTCCTCCTCCAGATGCACCCAGTCCTCCCGCTGGATGGCATCGACCGTCTCATAAGCCTCCTCAATCAGATTCGAAACGAGGCTGGCGTGAGTCTGCTCCGCATCCCAGGGACAGCCCCCCGGCGCCCGCAGGCGGTGCATGATAGCCCGCAACCTCTCCACCTGACGCCCCCGTTCGGTACAGTTGATCATCTCCTCGTCAGTCACGGAGGGAAGTGAAGGTGAAAGCCCACAGGATGAGGAGCCTTAAAAGGAACGGGCCGTGAACAAGTGCGCGGCGCAAGGCCAAGTGAGTCCGCCCACCATGAAAACAGCTACAACCAGGTGGTCGCACGTGCCCCGGGGAGCTGCAGGCGGATGCCTGAAAATGGCCTACTGTTCAGCGCTCCAATTCCACAGACGGCCGGAACATGATTTTCTTTCCCCGCGTTTTCGTCCGGACTAGTTTGAACCGTGGAAGTAAAGTCAATCCGGGACGCGCTCAGTTGGCGGGGGGAGCTGGGGCGAGGGGCCTACATCGTTGTGGGTTTGGCGTTATTTCTGTTCAAATGGAACCTGGACAGGCTCCTGAGCGGTTACTTTTTCTCAGTCTCCTGGATGCCCTACCGGTACCTCCTTCCGGGCATGGAGGAACTGCCCGAAGCACTGGATGGCCGAAGGCACCTGCTGATGACACTCGCGGTGACCGCGCTCCCGTTTATTTACCTCGGGGTCCTGTTCACCGTGAAGCGGCTGCGCTCAATTGGCGCACCGGTGTTCCTGGTGGGTTTGTTTTTCATCCCGTTTATCAATCTCCTGTTTTTTGCCGTACTTTCCGTGCTCCCGTCGCGCCTGCCGGAAACAGAGGCGGATGCACCGCCCCAGTTCCTGCAACGCCTGATGCCTTGTGCACGTTGGGCGAATTTTCTTCTATCGGCATGGGGGGGGTGCTGCGGTGGTGTCCCGCTTCTGGCGGTGGGGGTGTATTACCTGCAGAGCTATGGGTGGGGTGTTTTTGTAGGTATCCCATTTATAGTGGGTTTGATCGCCACGCTGCTCCATGCCGTGCATCAACGACGTGCATTTCACGAGTGTCTCCTGGTAGCACTGGCGGCCTGCGGGTTGTTCGGAGCCTGCATATTTCTATTGGCGATGGAGGGTATCATTTGCCTGATCATGGCCATGTTCATCGCCGTGCCATTATGCTGCCTTGGAGCCCTGGCAGGGTTTTGGATCCAGTCGACCCATCATGCCGGCCGGGTCCCGCCTGTGCTTCTGTTGTCGTGCCTTCTGCTGATGGGTTTTGAGAAAATGGAAGACCCCAGACCGGTCTCCTATGCAGTAACCTCCACCGTGGAGATCGATGCCCCACCGGAGGTCGTATGGAATCACGTGGTGTCTTTCAGCGAACTGCCGCCAATCGAGGATTGGATTTTCCGAACGGGCCTGGCTTACCCAATTCGTGCGGAGATCCAAGGGGAAGGCGTTGGGGCCGTCCGCCATTGCGTCTTTTCCACGGGTGCCTTTGTGGAACCTATCACGGTCTGGGATGAGCCCCGACAGTTGCGTTTTGACGTCACCGCCATGCCGGAGCCGATGCAGGAATGGACATTTTATTCAGACGTGCACCCGCCACATCTTGAGGGCTATTTTCAAACCACGCAGGGCGAATTCCTGCTGGAGCGTTTACCTGAAGGCCGCACCCGCCTGCACGGGACGACCTGGTATCACAACGATCTATGGCCGGCGAGTTACTGGAAGCTGTGGTCTGATCACCTCATTCATCGCATTCACCTGCGCGTGTTACGCCACGTGAAACAGCAGGCGGAAGCGAACTCTGTTGCGCCATCCAGCCGTCATCGACGCTGAGAATGGCGCAGGAGGTGCAGCTGGCAAGGCTGATGGAGCGGCAGTAGCGCGCGGAATACCCGCCATCGGCCATCCACATTGATGCGCGGCATCTCGGCGAATTCCCCGCAACTCACTTCCTGCCCGCCCGGGCAAGGAGCTCCCGCTCCTCCTCGGTAAGCACCTGCAGGCCGTGTTCGTTAATCTTGTCGAGAATGCGGTCCACCTCGCTCGCTTCCGTCCCGCTGACCCTGGACTTCGGCCGCAATTTCTTCCCGTGACGCTCGTCCCGCCTTGTGATCCGGATTTTCAGGGTCGAACGCTTCCTCGCTCCGCTCCGCCCCGGGCATCCGAGATTCTCCAGCAACCCGCGTAACAGGGGAACCTTCCAGAAGAGAAACCCTGCCAAGGCTCCGCCGAGGTGGCCTGCCTCGCCCCCCGCATTTCTTCCCCCCAGCACAATGGTCAGAACCCCGATTCCCAGGAGGATGAGCGCCAGTTGCCTCATGGTGAGAGTCACTGGTGGAATGAGGAGACGGACCTGCATATCGGGAGCGATCAGGGCGGCCACCACCAGGATGCCGAACACCCCCGCCGATGCTCCGATTAAATACCATTGGAAGTCTCCCTGGAACAGGCCGAGCAAACTGGCCCCTAACGCTCCCGCCACCCCGCAGAGCAGGTAAAAAGCGAGGAAGGCCCGGCTCCGGAGCTGGTGTTCCACGAAGGCGCCAAAAAAGTAGATTGCAATCGAGTTGAAGAGGAGGTGCCCGAAATCCGCGTGCAGGAACTGGAAGGTCAGAAGCCTCCACACTTGGAACCCAAGAAAGCCTTCCTGCACCGTAAATGCCCCAAACGCCCAGAAGGTGGTTGTCCACTCAAAGAAGAGGCCCACGAGAAAAACGCCCAAATTCAGGAACAGGAGCCCCTTGACCACCGGCGCACCCGCCAGCCGCCCCGGGGGCCGCGTAGCCCCCTCCCGAAAGTAATCGCGGTCAGCATATCCCATCTGCGTTCTGCACACCTAGCACCCTATTCCGGCCCCCTCAAGCCAAGCGAAACCTGCACCCGGACCATTCCCGCCGCGGCCTGCCGCTCCTGCCCCGCAGGGCTCTAACACGAATCTGTGACGAAAAGAGTACGCCTGCCCTTGCAAAAAAGGCATTTTTCTGTAATTCGCGCGCCATGTCCGACGCACCAACAAGCCACCAGGGACTCCTCGACTGGGTGAACGAAATGATCGCCCTCTGCCAGCCCACCAACGTCCGCTGGTCGGACGGGTCACAGGCTGAGTGGGACGAACTGACCCAGCTCCTCGTCGATGCCGGAACCTTCACCCGGCTCAATCCCGAGAAACGCCCCAACAGCTTCCTGGCCCGCTCAAGTCCAAGTGACGTGGCCCGCGTGGAGGATCGCACCTTCATCTGCTCCGCGGAGGAAGGGGATGCGGGACCAACCAACAACTGGGCTGATCCCGCCGAGATGCGCGAAAAGCTCAAGGGCCTCTTCGCCGGGTGCATGAAGGGCCGCACCATGTATGTCATCCCGTTCTGCATGGGCCCCCTTGACTCGCCCTTTGCCAAGATTGGAGTTGAGATTTCCGACAGCGCCTACGTGGTGGTCAACATGCGGATCATGGCCAAGATCGGTAACGAAGTGCTGAAGCGTCTTGAGGACGAGGCCTCCGGCGCCGTCAATCTCGGTCGCGATGGACACGGCACCTTTGTTCCCTGCCTCCACTCGGTGGGCGCCCCCCTCGAGGAGGGCCAGGAGGACGTCACCTGGCCATGCAACGACGAGAAATACATCGTGCACTTCCCCGAGACCCAGGAGATCCAGTCCTACGGTTCCGGATACGGCGGCAACGCCCTCCTCGGCAAGAAGTGTCTCGCCCTGCGCATCGCCTCCACCATCGCCAAGAAGAATGGCTGGATGGCCGAGCACATGCTGATCCTGGGCCTTGAATCCCCCGAGGGCGAGAAGCGCTACGTAACCGCCGCTTTCCCCAGCGCCTGCGGCAAGACTAACCTCGCCATGCTGGTTCCGCCCGCTGGCTACGACGGCTGGAAGGTGACCTGCGTGGGCGATGACATCGCCTGGCTCTGGCCCCATGAGGACGGCAAGCTCCACGCCATCAATCCCGAGGCCGGTTACTTCGGCGTGGCGCCCATGACCTCCTACGAGACCAATCCGAACGCCATGGATTCGCTCAAGGAGAACAGTATCTTCACCAACGTCGCCCTCACCGATGACGGCGACGTCTGGTGGGAGGACATGACCCCGGAGCCTCCGGCCCACCTCATCGACTGGAAGGGCAACGACTGGACTCCGGAGAGCGAAGACCCCTCTTCTCATCCGAATGCCCGTTTCACCGCGCCCGCTTCCCAGTGCCCGGTAATCGATCCCGAGTGGCAGAACCCGGACGGAGTCCCCATCGATGCCTTCGTCTTCGGCGGACGACGCGCCACCACCATGCCCCTCGTATTCCAGGCCCACAACTGGAACCACGGCACCTTCATTGGCTCGGTGATGGGATCCGAGATGACCGCCGCCGCCGCGGGCGGAGCCGGCCAGGTTCGCCGCGACCCGATGGCGATGCTGCCCTTCTGTGGCCACCATGTCGGGGACTACCTCCAGCTCTGGATCGACATCGCCAGCAAGGTCGAAAAACTCCCCGAGGTCTTCCACGTGAACTGGTTCCGTAAGGATCCCGAGGGCGGATGGCTCTGGCCCGGATTCGGCCAGAACATGCGCGTCCTTGAGTGGATCCTCAAGCGGGCCGATGGCACGGTCGAGGGCAAGGAGGAATTCGTGGGCACCGTCCCCACCTTCGGTGAACTCAACCTCGACGGGCTCGATTTCTCCGAGGAAAACTGGAACGCCCTCATGAACCTCGATGCCGAGGAGTGGCAGCGCGAGCTGGAAACTCAGGAGGAATTCCTCGACAAGATTGGCGACAAGCTGCCCGCCGAGGTGAGAGCCGAGCGGACCAAGCTCCTCGAACGCATTGGGGGCGCCTGAGGTTAATGCCCCTGCCCCGCAGTCACGGGGACAATCAAGGTAACTTTCAGGAAGCGCGGTCTCCGGACCGCGCTTTTTTTTAATCGCCAGCCCCCCCCTGCCCGGCAGACTGAAGTCCTCATGATGAGAGTCCCGGGCATCGTTTTCATTGCGACCCTCCTCGCATCCTTCCCCACCCGGGCGGCCGAACTGACCGAAGCCGAACGCCAACTGGCTGCCAACCACCCTCGACCCGGCTATGAGGAGGTCGCGGACATCAAGGCCATGGCCGCCGCCCTGCGCAAGGAACTCTCGCAACGGGAACGCTACTCCTTTTCACGCGGCTGGTGGACATGGGACCGCCTGCGCGCCCGCTACGTCGACGGCGGGCGCAGGAACCGGAATGAACTCCTCATCCTGCAGGCAGTCTTCCGGGCCCTCATCCTCGACTGGCATGCCAGAATGGAAGCACGGGGAGAAGAGGACCTCATGTTCATCTATTTCGTCACCACCGCCCCGGGCAGCAAGACGGAACGCAAGCTGCCGGACGGGGCAACCCTGATCCGCGACTATCACGGCGGCGGATACCACGGCGGCTGGGGCGGAGCCGCGCGCATGCGCATCTACGAGGAACTCGTCAGGCAGAAGATGCTGACCGCGGACGAGAAGGAGCGCTTCCGGAGGATCGTTCACCAGAGCATGAGCAGTCGCTTCCTCGACTTCACAAAGGGAGCACAGAGCGCCAACAACCATTCCTATGGCAACGCGGGCGGTATCGCGATGGCCCTGAAGCTCTTCCCCGAGGTTCCCCAGGCAAAGGAGGCCCGGGCCTGGATCGCCCGGATCTGGCGGCACCTCGCCGACTACGGAGACTGGAGGGAATGGAACTATTTCCCCTACGGCCCGATCTTTCTGCACGGGATGATCGATATCGCGGAATCCATGGACTGGATCGAAAAGGAGGCCGAGGTCCTGCACGCGGTGGGGAAACGGGTCCTCGGCTTCGTCCATGGGGGCGGCCTCCGGGGGGGGCCCAACTGCGGTAGCCCCGTCTTCAAGGACAGGGAGGCCCTTTACCTGGACCCCTGGAACCTCGGCAACTACCGGGTGGAAACTCCCGGGAGAGATGGCCACTTCTGGTACCGTCTCGCCCAGCATTACGGCAACAGTCACTACCTCTGGGCCGCAGAGCAGAGCGTCTTCGGGGGAGATCCTCCGGAATCCTTCTCCTCCATTGCTATTGAGGCCAGCTACAGCAAGCGCTTCGCGTGGTTCGAAAAACGTGGCATCCGGTCCCGGGCCCCTGCGGGCGGGGCACGCATCGGTCTTCTCAGCTCCCTGGTGCACAAGGTCCCCGAACGCCTCTATCTTGAAGCAGACCGCAAGGCGGGAACACCCTTCGCCTCCTATTTCCTCTACCCTCACAAGGACGAGCACCTCGACAGCCTTTCCGGGCAGCTCTACGAATATGTCGCGCATGGGGCCAAGTTTCTCCACAGCTCGGGGAAATACAGCATGCTGGGGAAAGGAGGAGGAACCGGGGAGGAGAGCCTCGACGTCCTCCTTGTCATGCACAGCCGGAATCCTTTTCCCCTTCATCCCGACCGCCCGGAAAATGGAGACTTCATCCGGAAGGGAAGCATCGAATTGATTCCCGGGATGCTCAGGGCCGGGAACAACAAGACCGGGGATTCCTTCGGGCAGTTCGGGTGGAACAACTACTATGGGGATGGCAGCAGGTGGATCCGCCGTACCGTCCTGACCCGCGAGGGATTTCTCGTGGTATCCGATGAGTATACCCCTTCAGGCCTCCTTGGACCCGGATATCACGTGGGACCGGTCTGGCACCTCGCCCTTGAGGAGGGCCGGACATTCGGGTCACAGACACAGCACTGGTTCGATGCCCCGGCCCTCGAACACGCATGGTGGCAGAACTCCAAATACCGCGTGCGACTTACCTTGCACAACGACAACAATCTCAAGTTCGGGGCCATCAAGCAGAACGTTTCGCAGGATCTCGATCCCAATATGACCACCTACGCTTACCAGCCCGCAGAAGCCGGCCGAAGCACACGCTTCCTCAGTGTCTTCGTGCCCTACCCCGTAAACGGAAAGCCTCTTAAGCCCACCACCTCCCTCTCTGATGACGGTGACGGCGCGGCAACCATCGGGCGCACCGCCGTGCGTATCGGCACAGACGGCACCTGGAGCGTCACGCGGACACAGCCCTGATCGGGACCGAAACGCTCACTCCCCGGCTGGCGGCCCGAGAAGCTCCAGCAGTTCCTTCTCCCTCAGCTTGGCAAGGAGAAGGTAGGCTTGATCCTTCCCCTGCCAGGAGGCCATTGACACCCCGGTATCGCGACATTGCCGGCAGTGGTTCTGGCCCGGCTCCCCGACCTCCCCAAGGTCCCCCGGTTTGAGATCCTCGCTACGAACGACGACAAGATGTGCGCGGCTCCCCTTCATATCAAAACAGACATGCGAGATCCTGGTTGTCCCCACCATGAAAAAACGGCACCCAACCGGTCGGCCTGCCAGAATTCCCGGGGAGAGCTCACCCAGCGCAAAGTCGGGAGCATTGTTCTCCCGCAGCCAGGCCTGGAGCTCCTGTAGATTGCCGCTCTGGAGGGGAAAGATCCCCTGACGGGTCACCTCCGCGATAGCCTCTGCTTCAAGATCCCTGAGTCCAATCCTCTCCCCGTAGCCCTCCCGTAACCCGACATTACTTGAGGTCACCTCAAAAGCCCAGAAGGCCCCCAGCACGAGCAGGGTTGCGGCCAGAGCAGTGTTCAGCCAACCCGGCTTACCTACTGGCATATCCTGAGCTGTTAGCCCATCAACCGCGGCCGCCGACGGACTCGCAATCTCAACCTTCAGGACCGTCAGCTCCTTCGAGTCTGCCGGCAGGACCTCGGCAGGCCGGGGTTCCGGGAGAGAGGGCTCCTTCTCCCTTAAATCCTCCCCAGTCCCCGTGTTATCCTCGCCCGGGGCTTCCGACTCACCTTCCGCCCGGGCCGCATCGGCAGTGAGCGCTGTCAGGATACGCCCCCGCAGGGTCGAGGGAATGGCGATATTCTTAAAGGCGGCGGCAACGGAAGCATCCTGCTCCTGCTCACGCGCAAGCCAGTCCCCCAGTTCGCGATCTCCGGCTGCCACCGCAAGGGCTTCCTCGAAGTCAGGATCCCCGGAGTCCTCCCCATCGGGGCGAAAACTCTGAAGAATAAACCGTGCTTGCTCCCTATCCATCGGACTCTTTCAGGGCATCGGGCTGTGGCTCGTCAACCTTCTCCGGTGCGGCGGCGGACTCTTTGAGAATTCTGTGCCGGAACTGCTCCTTCCCTCGCGAAATGCGGGACATGACGGTTCCTATCGGGATATCGAGGATGGCGGCAATCTCCTTGTAGCTGTGGTGCTGCAGATAGAACAACGCGAGGGGCGCCCGGAGCGTCTGATCAAGTCCGCCCAGCAACTCCACTGTGCGCTTCGCCTCCATCTGCCCTTTGGTTTCCGGCCCGGGAACCGGCGATGAGCGCTCAGCCTCGCTGAGCCCACGTAAAGGAACACGCGACTCCCCGCACGCCTGCCCGAGGTGTTCACGGTAAAGGGTAGCGAAGAGCCCCGGCCCGGCCTTGCTCCCGCCCTTGAGTCCTCTCTTCTTTCGGGTCCAGATCAGGCAGGACTGCTCTACCAGGTCGGCCGCACGGTCTGCATCCTTTGCCAGTGAGAAGGCAAAATGGTAGAGAGGCTGATAGCAGGCGTCGACGAGTTCTTCGAATTCCGTCATGGGCGCAGGGACCTGGGTCTCCGGTTACCGGGAAGCCCCCGTGCTCCCCTACTTCCCCGGAACCCTGCGATCATGCGCAGTTCCCGGATTTTTCGGGGCTCAAGAGTGCCTCTCCTGACAACAAGTTGGCCCGGAAAGGGTGCGGAAGCAATCTGCATTCCTTCTTCCCCCGGCCCGGGTGCCCTGCTTCACTGTCGTCCCCAAGCCATGCGCACTCTCGAACTCACTCTCGCCCTCTCCCTGCTCTCCGCGGCCTCTCTTTCGGCCGACCTCAAGATCAATCTCAAACAGGAGGACAAGAACCTGCAGGTGATCGTCGACGGGAAACTCTTCACCGAGTATCACGGGGACACCCGCGTCCCCTGTCTCTATCCCCTGATGAGCCCCTCTGGCACGCACCTCACGAGACAGTATCCTTTCGTCAAGGGTGTTGCCGGCGAGAAATCCGATCACCCTCACCACACTGGTTTCTGGTTTACCCATGGAAACGTCAACGGGCATGACTTCTGGCACAAGGACGACTGCAAGATCGTGACACGTCGCATCAGCGAGCACAGGGCCGCCCAGAAGGACGGCCAAGCGACAATAAACTTCTCCGTGGAGCTTGCCTGGGAGGCCAAGGGCAAGCCGATCATCCTGGAACAGCGCCAGTACGAAATCACGCTTGCAGGAAAAACCCGCCTGATTGATGTGACCTCTGCAATGAAACCCGCCGGGGACAACGTCACCTTCGGAGACACCAAGGAAGGCAGCTTTGCCATTCGCACTGCCCCATCCCTGCGTCTTGTCGGTGAGGTCGCCAAGGGAAAGATCACCAACAGCGAGGGGGTGAAGGACAACGACGCATGGGGCAAGCGGGCCCGCTGGGTTGCCTATCATGGCCCCGACTCCGCAGGCACTCCACAGGTCATCGCCATTTTCGATCACAACAAGAACCTGCGCCATCCCACTTGGTGGCACGCCCGCAACTACGGCCTCCTCACCGCCAACCCCTTCGGGATCCGCGCCTTCAGGGACAAGTCCGTGAAGGGAAGCGGAAACTTTGAACTCAAGAAAGGCGAGTCCCTCACCCAGCGCTACCGACTCCTCCTTCATGAGGGCAGCCTCGACAGCGCAAAGGTTGAAGAGACCTGGAAGTCCTTCACCGCCGGGAAATAGAGGGAACGAGAGCCTGCTAACTCCGGCGCCACTTGGTCAGGAGCGCCACCGTCCACTGGAACTTCCGGGCCGTTTCGCGGATCAGGAACGGCTCATCGTGCTCCTCAAGGAGCTCAAAGTGGGCACTCAGTTCGCTCTGCAGCCAAGCGAGGGTCGATCCCGACGGCCAATGGGCTTCAGGGGTAAACTCCTCCAGCCAGGTGCAGGGAGTCGTGAGAATCAGTTCCCCTCCGGACCGCACCAATTTCGGCAGGCGCCCCAGCAAGCGGCCGGGCTCTGACAGGCGGCAAAGGAGATTGGCGGCCAGAACTCGATCGAAACTGCCCAGCCCGGGCCTGAGGCTCATGGCATCCCCCTGTTCAAAGGTAATGCGCTCGGGGAGCGTCCCAGGAGGAGATTCCACCACGAGGGATTCCCGGCAGTGCCCCTCTTCCAGCCGGGACACCTCACCGCGTCCCGCCGACTGCATTGCCTTCGCGGCATCAATAAAACCCTGCGAATAGTCTATCGCCACAACTTCAGCCGCGGCCCGCGACAACTCGAAGGCAGAACGCCCCACGGCACAGCCAAGGTCGAGGGCGCGCTCCACTTCCCCAGTCGAAAACCGCTCCACAATCCGGGCCGGAAACCCGAGGGCCTCGCGGGGGCCTCCCGGCCAGGAATAGATCTGGTCCGGGGAGCCGTAGTGAAAAAGCAGATACTCATCGCGGAGCCTAGTGGTCTCGTAAATATTCATCGTCCTCATTCCTGGCGCAGTCAGGACACAGACAGGATTCAATGCACCGGCTTTTCCCCACCAGTCGACATCACGTCCCCTTCATCATAAAAGAAGTCATCCGGATCAAACCTGGGTATCGAAATATTGTAGAGCTTCATTGTCCCCACCCCACGGTGGCGGCAGCCCGGCTTGATCATGATCGCGGACATGGGCTTGACCGGCACCCGCTCACCATCAAGCTCTAGATAGCCCTCTCCTTCAAGAATGACGTAAATCTCCGTCGTCTTCTCATGATAGTGGCAGGTCGGCTCATCGGCTAATTCAAGGAGATGCACGGAAGCGGGACTTTCCTCATCCGCGGCGAAGGCCCGCCGCACGGTCCCGCAACAGCACTCCTGGGCCTGGAGGTCCGGAAACTCAATCGCCTCGTATCGCTTCATTGCTGCAATCTGCCTGCCAAAGCATCCATGATATAGCGGCTCGGCTTGAAATCCTCAATGAGGACCTCCCGCCGATTTCCGCGCTGCATTCGCACTTTCCTCAAATTGAAGTTGGGCGTCTTGTGAGGGGCAAAAAGAATGTCATCATGGGTGCTGTTTTCATGTTTCTTGAACATATCGGGCACAATATCCCCTCCGAGGTGATCATCCCTGCCCGTTGCAAGGTGACAGGTCCCCAGCACCTTCTCATCCTGGATATCCTGGTAGGACACAGGCAGGACCTGTGTTCCAAAACCAAGTTCCCCGAGGGTCCCTGTCATCGGGTCATCCGCCAGACGCCGGTTATGGTCTGCAATCGTCTCCTCACTGCCCTCGATCAGGGTGGCCTTCACCACATCGCGCTCTACTACATCAAGGATCCCGAGGGTCCCATCCTCATACTTCATTGGGAACTGACCGCGGGCATCCCTCGGCACGAAATACACCTCGCCCGCAGGCAGGTTCGCTATGTCCGGCTTCCTGCCCTTGCACAATCCATGAGATTTCTGCGCCTCCTGCCCTCCCAGGTCCAGGACGGCCTCAAGGATTCTTCCGTCTTCCAGGCCAAATTCGATTTCAACTTTGTCAGCACCTGTCATCGCAAGCCGCATCCTCTCCGCATCCGCTGACACCTCGTCGTAATCCACGGCGAGGCCAGACTGCAGGATAATCTCATTCATCCCGTGCATGGTTGCTCCCCGGAATCCAAACTCCTTACACTTCGCGGTCAGTGGCGCAGTTGCCGAGAAGGTCGAGACGCACAGGATAATGTCATAGGCCGGGTAGATATGCTGATCGAGGGACAGCTGTTCGCCTTCCGTGCTCCAGACCTCATCATCAAGGTCGAGGTTTGAGCCTCTGGTGCAGCGATAGGCAAACATCTCACCTCCGCTCATCCCGAGCTTTCTCATCACCCCGGCATGAAGCTCCTGATAGAAATGCCGATGGGCGTTTTTCTGGACCTCGAACCCCTCTTTCCCAAGGAACGCGAAATTCCTGATGAGCGCAGTAGGCTCCTCGAAATCAACCAGGATACAGACACGGCAACCCTCGGTTGGATCAAAGACCGTGGAGAGCAGGCGGGCCGCATCAAAGGGAGGGAACTCGCGCTGCCCTGGGTTCTGCAGAATGCTCTCCTCAAGGTAGGGTGGCAGTGAGCTCGTTAAAGACGGCATCAGGGGCGGACCCTAAGGCCTTTCTGCCTACTGGCAAGCGGAAGATAGGGGGCCTCATCCGCCCTGCCGGCCTACTCCCCACCTTCCAGCTCCATACCCTTGTCTCGAAGTTCCTCCAGGACGCTGGTCATGTCCTTGAGACCCTCCCACACTTCCTGAACGACATAAAGGGGAGCCTGTTGCCGGACGGCAAGAGCGATGGAATCACTGGGACGGGCATCAAGTTCCACGATAAGTTTTTCGTTAATTTCGTTCTCCGCCTCGATGAAGAGGCGCGCATAGAAAACGTCGTTCTCCACTCTCACGATCACGACCCTCTGCACCACGGCACCAAAGGCCTTGAGAGCATCATTGAAGAGATCATGCGTAAGAGGTCGCGGCGGTTGCCGGTCCGAGAGCGCATCGTTGATCGAAGCCCCGATGGCAGGCTCGATGTAAAACACGATCGATTTTTCGCCATTACCCAGAAAGACCGCGCACCCGGCCTGAGTAGGCAGGAGGGCAACAGGGTCCACTTGAACCAGATCCGGCATCGCCCAGACGTTACTGTCGATCCAGTTCCCGAGCGAGGAACTTCCTTCTGTTTTCCACATATTTCTGCGCCCAGACCTTGACCTCCGCCTGTTCCTCCACACCGAGCAGACGCACTACCTTGCCAGGGGATCCGAGAACAAGGGAGCCAGGTGGAATCACCGCGTCCATGGTGACCAGAGTGTTGGCTCCGATGATGCTGCGCTCTCCGATTACCGCACCGTCCAGGACGGTCGCTCCCATTCCCACCAGGACCTCGTCCTTGACCGTGCAGGCATGCACAATCGCACCGTGGCCAATCGTGACAAGCTCCCCAAGATAGCATCCGCGGTCGCTCTCGACATGAAGAACGGCGTTATCCTGGACATTGGAACGAGGACCCACCACCACTTCATGAATATCGCCGCGCAGGGTCGTGTTGTACCATACGCTGGCTTCGGCACCGATCCTGACTCTCCCGATCAGATCCGCGCTCGCGGCCACGAAGGCGCTCTCATCGATCTCCGGCCAGTGGTCCTCATAAGGTTCGATCATACGAGAAGCTTAAGAGAGGTCTTGAAAATCAAGGAATGAAAAACCGCAGGACGTTCAGCCCCGGGGCCTCCCCCAGTCCCGGATCCCTGTTCATTAATCGCTCAAAAAGCCGAAACATCACTGGAAAATCCGGCAGGACCGGGCAACATTGTGTCATCCCCATTTCCGTCCCTCCGCGCCTCCCAGATTTCAATCCCAACTTCCCCGCACGCTTTTGATGTCCAAGCTTGCTCTCGTCGCCGGACTAGCTGTCCTTGCGATGGCCCTGCGGTGCTGCCGCCACTTTGCAGCACGCAAGTTCGGGGCATTCATATTTCTGGTCGCCAGTTTCTTCGCCCTCTATTTCATTTTCAACCAATCGGTGATAGCAGGCCTTTGCGGGGTGATCATCTGGTTTTTCCTTCCCTGGATCGAGCTCCTGCCCCGGGTCCGCCGTCTCCGCTTGCCCCTCGAGAGCCGTCTGCGCTTCCGCGTTCCCCCGGCAGACTCCTTCTTCCCTCATGCCGCCGAGGCGGTAGATGCCATGGACGAGGAGGGGTTCGAACACGCCACCGACAGTGGGTATGAGTGGGCTGGAATGAAACAATTCTTCCGCATCTTCTGGAACCCCGAAAAGCGGGCTATCGCCACTGTCTGCCTTTGTGAGCAGGAAAAGGTCGCCTTCGCGTTCATCAGCATCACCTCCAGGGACGATGACGGACGTATTTTCCGCACCACCAATTTCCCTTTCTCTCCCACCCTTAAATGCGGATCCGAGATCACCTGGAACCAGGTCCCCTGCGAATGCAGCTGCTTCCACCAGATCCTGAACGCCCATCATCAGTTCCTCGACAACCTCCGGGTGCCCGAGGGCGACCTGCGGGTTCCCGACCCCGATGAGGTCGTCAATGAGATCGAGGGCGAAATGCGACGGCAGATCGATCACAATCTTGCCAAGGGCATCATCCAGCTCACCGGAGACGGCCATTTCCGTTACTCGTTCCGGGGGCTCTTCTTCCTCTGGCGCCAGTTTATCAGGGACATGCTGCGGCTCTGCTGAGAAGAAAGACGAAGGTCGGGCTGGCCAGCAGGCGCCACCATCTGCTAACTGAGTCCGTGGATTCGCTGACCATCGCGAAACTGAAGCAGGCCGCCAACGAGACCCCGCAAGAGGCCTTCTTCCAGGCCCAGGTCCAGGATCGTTCCGAGAGGACTACCAAAACCGGTTCACCCTACCTGGAACTCACCCTCACTGACGCGACCAGCAACATCACCCTGAAGGTCTGGAGCAATCATCCACAATTCTCCGAGATCAACGACCTGCCCCCTGCCGCCTTTGTCCGGTTGGAAGGTCTCTGGACCCAGAACCAGTATGGCATCGACGGAAAACGCTGGCAGCTGCGCGTCCTCGACGAGGGCGAAATCGAAGAGTTCCTCCGGGGCAACCCCGAGACTGCCCGCAAGCAGGAGGCCGACTGGGACCATATCGTCGCCGCCTGCGCCACCATTGCGGATCCGCGCCTGCAGGCCCTCACCAGCAAATTCCTTGAAGAGTCCGGAGACCGCTTCCGCCGCGCAGCAGCGGCCCGCCGTAATCACCACGCCCGGCGCGGGGGACTGGTGGAACATGTGGCCCAGATGATGCGGACCGCCTCCGCGATCTGCACCGCCTACCCCGACCTCAACGAAGACCTCCTCCTCTCAGGCGTTCTCTTCCACGACTGCGGCAAGCTCTGGGAGAACAACTACCCGGAAGCGGGTTTCGCCCAGAGCGTGAACCTGCACGGAGAAATGATGGGGCATATCCCCCTCGGAATCGAACTGGTCAACAAGCTCTGGCGGGACGTTCTTAACTCCAGTGAAGCCGGATCGTGGGACAGCCTGGAGCCATCCAATGACCTCGTCCGCCTGCATCTCCTCCACCTCATCGCTAGCCACCATGGCACAAGGGAGTTTGGTTCACCCACCTTCCCTTCCACCCCGGAGGCCTTTGCCCTGCATTACATCGACAACCTTGATGCAAAGTACGAGATGCTGAGCATGGCCTACGAGGATGCCAATGAGCTGGCCCCCGGAATCTTCAGTAAACAATTCCCACTTCCCGCCAACCCGATCGCACCCCTTCCTCCATTCACGGAGTCGCCGTCCTAGACGCGTGAAACGACGGAAGATCCGACGCTCACAACCCTACTAGACGATCTCCTCCCCGTCGGGAGCGCGCTTCCCCGGGAAGCTCCTTCGCTCAAGCCACCCGAGGTAAATGAAGGCGATCCCGGCCAGCAGGAAACTGGCACCGGCCAACAGTTCCCCAATCGCGTGCAGCGAGGCCCAGGTCTCTGCACTTGGACCCATGCCGGGTGTCTCGTGGGCCTCCTCCATCCCCCGCAAACCCGTCCGGCCCGCCCGGCCAAGAAACAACGCTCCCTGGAGGATGAGGCCTGTCAGCGCGCTCCCCGCGAAGACCAGCTCCCACGACCTGCCCTTCCTGCCACGACGACACAGCCCGTAAAAGACCATGGCCCCGAGGAGCACGAGAAAAAGCACTTCAAGCAAACGATCCAGGTTCGCCAGTGCACTCAAATCGATCGCCGCGGCCCGTTCGGTCATCACTCCCCCTCTCCTTCCGCTTTACTCCTGCCCGAACCCGATTTTCCTGTCAGCGCCTCCCGGCCCAGCAGAAGAAATCCCCCCGCCGCACCCATCGAACCAAGGAGAAGGCATAAACGCTGCCCCCACCAGTAGGCTCCCTCCCATTGCCGTGGGTCAACCGGCCCGATCGCCAGATCCTCCACCGAATACTCGAACTCAGCGTGGTCCTCGCCCAGGACCTGGTCCATGTCCGCCTTCCACCCCGGGTAATAATTCAACTCCACTGCATTGAGGCGTACGAGGCTCTGGCCCGTGAGCCCCAGCGCGAACGCGACGACCCCAAGCATCAAGAACAGCCGCAGGCCCGTCCGCCGGGCCCTCCATATGCGCAGGGCGCCAAACACCAGGGCCCACCCGCCCAACAGGGTGAGTTGCGCTCCTGTTTCCGCCAGCTTGGCAGTCGCCAGCACCTCCATCATCCTGCCGGCATCGTGCCGCAGCTCTACCCCTCAAGCCAGACCAATCACGATCCTGCTACCCGCCGGAGGACATTCGCTGCTGCACCTGCTGCAGCAGGGTCTCCAGCTCCCGGGCACGTCTTGCCGTGACCCCATACTTCGCACACACGCCCAGGAAACCGGCGCAGCCAGCAATCGCTCCAGCCAGGAAGAGCAGGGCGAATACTGACATCAGGATGAGCTGTAGTGTCATCCCTTGGGCGTATCCAGACGGCGAAGCCGATGAACCGAGGAATGCCCAGCGGAAGCTGATCATTATCATCGCCACCTGGCTTACAAGCATGCAAATAGAGCCTGTCAACAAGGCGCGGGTGGCCCAGTTCTTCACATGCCGCACTGCTAGGATACTTCCCCACAGGAACACTACGAGGAGACCACCCCAGATCAGAAGCGCGATAAGACCAAAACTAGTAGACATGGCGGCACCCTTGTCCGCCCACCATGGGCGGACCAGCGAATTCAGTCCGGCCCTCTGAGAGCATCGCTCCGGATATCCCGGGTGGGTGAAGGGGTATCTCCCGGCCAGAATGACGGTTCAGCCTCTCCGCCCCACCGCCGTCAGCACCTTCATCGCCTGCCACGCGGCATCCACGTTGTGGACCCGGAAGATCTCGGCTCCACGCCCCATCCCCGCTGCCAGGAGACCAATCGTTCCAGCATCCCGCGCGACCGGATCCTCGATCCCCAACACCTCGCCGATAACGGTTTTCCGCGAGATCGGAAGGAGCACCGGCCGTTCGAACTGCTGCAACTGGTCCAGCTCCCGCACGAGACGCAGGTTGTCTTCCCGCTGCTTGGCAAAGTCGATCCCGGGGTCAATCACCAGCTGGTCCGGCGAGAGCCCCTCCGACTGCGCAAGGCCCAGCTTGTCCCCGAAGAAACGTTCCAGCTCCCCCATGATGTCATCCCATTGCTGCTCGACCCGCTCGACCTTGGGGGGACCAGCGGTGTGCATCACCAGCAGAGCGGCCCCATGTTCCGCAACCAGGCGGGCGTTGCTCCCATCCGGCAATCCACTCATGTCATTGATCAATTCCGCCCCCAGTCCGAGGGCCGCAGCCACCACCTCGCTACGCCAGGTATTAACCGAGAGCACCGGGGGCCAGACCTGCTCCTCATCCCGCGGTCCCGCCGAGGACGTCACTTCGTTCCACCGGGCGAGAACCTTCCGCAGACGCGCGCATTCCTCCTCTACCGGGATGGCCGCCCGGTTGGTACGGGCACTCTCCGCCCCCAAGTCCACGATATCCGCCCCCGCCGCCGCATGGGCCCCCGCCTGCGCGAGGGCCTCATCCGCATCCAGCGTTCCGTCACCTGAAAAGGAATCGTCGTTCACATTCACGATTCCCATCAGCAACGGACGCCGCGGAAAATGCAGGACACGACTGGGAAGGCGCAGGATCATTCTGCCTCTTCCCCCGTATTCAAGCCCAGGGGACCGCCTGTCTGCCTGCTGTTCACTTCAGACCGACAGGGACCCTCCATTGTCCCGGGCGCCAAGATTCTCCAGAAACGGCACCGCTCTCTCCGCCCACTCCCCGGGATCGGGATAGGCGGCCGCTCCCTCGCCCCATGCCGAGCGCAGCATGTCAGTATCGATGACCCCGGGATTCAGCGCAACCGCGGCCACTCCACTGGGCAGCTCGCAGGAAAGTGCCTGGGTCAGTCCCTCGATGGCCCACTTTGTCGCACAGTAGGGGGCCACCTCTGGCGAGGTCGAACGGCCCCACCCCGAGCTGAAATTCACGATCACTCCTTTCCCCTCTTCAATCATGATCGGCACCGCATGACGTACCACATTGGCCACGCCCTTGATATTCACATCCACCACCTGCCCGAATTCCTCGCTACCTACCTCCCAGAGTGGGGCCGGTTCGTTGATGAGAGCCGCATTGTTCAGGAGCAGGTCCGGCGCCCCGACCTCGCGCCGGGCCGCCGAGCAGAAGGCCTCCACCTCGTCTTCCTCCACCACGTCGATGGAGGCAAAAAAGTGGCCCTCCCCCAGTTCCCCGGCCACCGCCTTGACCGCTCCGGCACGGCGGGCAAACCCTGCCACCGACCAGCCACGCACCGCGAGGCCCCGCACCATGGCTCGCCCCAGTCCGCGGGAACAACCGGTAATCCATACGACTTTCTTACTGGCCATGGCGCACGCTTAGGGCCTGCCCCGGCAGGTCACGAGAAAATTCTCAGGAATGTCCGGCACCCTCCCGTCCCTCGAAATTTCTTGACCGGATGCAGGATCGCCGCTTTTCTCCCCGCCCCGCAACCCACCTCCTTCCAACGATGTCACGAGTCTGCAGCATTAGAGGATCCCGCCCCCGCATGGGCCGGAGGATCCACCGTTCCGGATTGGCCAAGAAGAAGGGCGGGATCGGCCGTCACGTGACCAAGGCCGTCAAGCGCTCGGTCTCCCCCAACCTTAAGAAGAAAAGGGTCTGGGTCCCCGAGTTGGGGCGCTACGTCAAGGTCAAGGCCAGTTGCAAGGCCTTCAAGACCATTAACAAGAATGGTGCCTACGCCACCCTCAAGAAGGCGGGTCTGGTCAAGTAGGCCCCACGAGACGACGAACCCCTGACGGTCCGTCGAGCCTTCGGATTCCGCTGCCTTGGCAGATCTTCGCAGGCATTCCGTCATGGCCCCCTCAGGGATTCTCCCCTAGGGTCTTGCCCATGTTACTGTTGAGCACGACTGAAACGATTACCGGCCGGGAGATTACTGCACACGTCGGGGTGGTCTCTGGCAACACCGTCCGGGCCAAGCACCTCGGCCGCGACATCGCTGCCGGGCTCAAGACCCTGATCGGAGGCGAGGTCGGAGGATACACCGAGATGCTCGCGGAATCCCGCAACCAGGCGATTGAACGGATGATCCAGGCCGCACAGGAGTTGGGCGCTGACGCCATCGTCGGGGTTCGCTTTACCACCTCCGCGGTGGCCCAGGGCATGTCGGAGATGCTCGCCTTTGGCACTGCGGTGAAACTCGCGTAGCCACTTTCAGCCGTCCGCCACGCAGACCGTGAGGATAGCGTCGCTCATTCCGTGGATCTTCTTCTTGTCCGCGGGAGCAATGGTGGCCAGACAACCCCCAAGGCGGGACTTCCCTTCCTGGTCAACAAAGTAATACGGACAGAGCCGTACCCGGCCGCGCATGGTTTCAATTGCTCCGGTCCGGGGATCGTAGAAGGGATGCTCCACCAGCCTCGCTTCCCTGAACTCCTGCAGAATCCAGGGCTGGGCATCGAATTCCTGACATGCCCGCTCCAGTGCCATGGCCCACTCCTCCCCGGAGACATCGTGGCCGATGACCACTCCGCGGCTGCCCCAGGCCAGTTCACTGAAGCCGCTGACCTTGAGCACCAACCGGCGCTGTTTCTGGCTGAAGGCCGCCAGCTGACCCCAGGAATTTACTTCCAGTCGGGGCAAGGCCCCGTGGGGCGGCAGCGGGGTGGGATCCACGATCCAGCCGTAGGGAATCAACTCCTGTAGCCGCCGCAGATGATTCCCCCTCACCTCGCTCTCCCATACCTCGCGCAGGATCGGCAACCAGAGCAGGGCGAGCCAGAGTTTCTCCTCGAAGTGAGGCTTGAAGGGCGGAGTGAGATCCCGGTGCAGGGCCAGAGCACGAGCGGCGGGAACGGATTCCCAATCGAAGAGCTCAAAGAAGCGATAGAGCGCCGACGTCGGGTTTTCCGCGTTGAACTCCTCCGCCGAACCCGTCCCCCACGGACCTCCTCCCAGATCGTTGAGAGCCTGCACGAGCCACTCCATCTCCAGCCGATAGTCAGCAGCCTCCTCGGAAATGAGCACCTCTCCGCCATCCGGCAGGAGGGAGCGAAACCCTTCCAGCATTCCTGAATCCCCCCCTAGAACCTCAAACCCTGCCCCGCTATAACGTTTCGAGAGCCAGCCCGTTATTCCTATCCCTCCCGGCACGCTGTCCAGTTCAGTGAGCGCAAAACCATCGTCGGTGAGGAGAAGGTCCGGCCGAATGACCCGGGGTGCCACTTCCCGGAGGTCATCCGAGCGCTGCGCTTCCAACAGCCAGCCAGGCTTACCTGCGTCCAGCAGTTCAGCAATCCACTCCGGCAATGTCCCCTTGACGCTGCGACGATAAATACGGTCGCAACCCTGCTGGAACATCCGCAGGGGATGGCCCAGGCGCTCAAGCTGCGCGACCTCCGCCCCCGAAAGGCGCAGCGGTTCGGGGGAGAAGAGCCAGCCACGGCCCTCGCGGAACCCCACCGCCGCGGCGTCGCCCATGAAGTCATCCAGCGCCAGTGCCATCGAAGGGCAATCTGACCGTGGACCGGGCAAGACTGCAAACAGGAAACCCGCATCCGGAACCATCCTCCCGGGGCAGGGACCGGAGCCTTCTGCTGCCTGCTACCCTAACCCAATCCCCTCAAGGCCTCCCGGATGAGATCTTCAGCTGCCATCTGGGGCTCACGTTCCAGAACCGCTTTAATCGCCTTCCGGGCATCGGTCTGCTTGAACCCCAGAGCCAGGAGAGCCAACTCGGCATCCCGGATCGCAGCGCCAGCTTCATCACCGCCTCCCTCCACCTGCCATGTCTCCGTCACCCCGACCTTGTCCGCGAGCTCAAGCACGATCCGCTCCGCTGTTTTCTTTCCCAGCCCCTTGATGGCGGAGAGCGCCTTCACATCCCCTTCCACTACCGCCTGCTTGAAGCGCTCAACCGGTATCCCGCTCAGGACCGCCATCGCGATGGCCGGGCCGATGCCGCTCACCCGATCCACCAGCAGTAAAAAGATGTCACGTTCCTCCGAGGTGGAGAATCCGTAGAGGGTGTGCGCATTCTCCCGGACGTGGAGATGAGTCAGAAGCGTGATCTCCTCCCCCTCGCGCGGGTTCAACCGATCGAAGGACGAAATCGGCACGAAGACCTGATATCCAACCCCCGCCGCTTCCACGACCAATCGGCTGGGAAGAGCCTCTACCACCTCGCCTCGCAAGCGCGCGATCACTTTAGGACTCTTAATTAATTACAAAGTGTCCTCCAAGATAAAAACCCTTTTTCTATAGGGTCAAAGTGTATTGATTTCTAAGGTTATTGAATATTTTACTTGCAAGGAATATGAAAAAAATGTGAACTGCTCCCTTTTTGGGGTCGCATTTGTTGCAATTTGCTGGTAACCTAATACCGCTATGGCTACCACGAAAAGAACGCGCTTCTCACGTCGACTCCCTGATCATGTCACTGATGAACTGGTGAACGTGCTGGGCGCGGACGACAAGTTCTTCGGATTTAACGACCTTTTTGAACTCGTCTACGACCGACTGAAGGAGCGCAACGCCGTGAGCGGTGGCGAAGAGATGCTTCGCCTCCGCGCCTATGAAAAACTGCAAAATCTTGTTACTCGCGGTCTCGTCGAAAAGAGCGGAAAGGAGTACAAGGGCCTTGACCGCATCGAGGAAGCTCACAGCGACAACATTGCGGCTCAGCAACAGGCGCAAGCGTGAGTTCTTAAATTTGCGAAATCCGTGCTGGTGAACCCAGCACTCTGCCTTTTAAAAACCTGCGTCGCACCCCGGCGCAGGTTTGTTTTTTTTCGTCAGCCATGCTCCCTGATTATCTCCCCGTCCTGATGCAGATCCTGGTCGCGATCGGCTTCTGCGCCTCCATGCTGACCGCCAGTGTCATCTTCGGGAAGCTCGGCCGGCGTTCCGGAGTGAAAAACGAACCCTATGAGTGCGGCATGCTCCCTGTGGGTGAAGGCGCCCCGCGCTTCAGCGTAAAATTCTATCTCGTAGCCATGCTTTTCGTAATCTTTGATATCGAAGTTGTCTTCATGTACCCGTGGGCGGTCCAGTTCAAGGAGCTCATTCTCACCAATTCGATCGCTCTCCTCTCCATGGCCTGCTTTGTGGCGGTCCTCGGTGTGGCCTACCTCTATGTCCTCA
Source organism: Roseibacillus sp. (assembly GCA_022448985.1). Taxonomy (GTDB): domain Bacteria; phylum Verrucomicrobiota; class Verrucomicrobiia; order Verrucomicrobiales; family Akkermansiaceae; genus Roseibacillus_B. The sequence goes on along the minus strand of JAKVCR010000034.1, from coordinate 60,565 downwards.
AGAAAGGCGCCCTGAACTGGAAAGTTTGAATTGATCAATCGTTCTCTTCCGCAAGCTCCGCCATAATGTGGAAGATCCCGGTCTTGGGAAGATGGCGTACAATCCGCGGAGCACTTTTCTAACGATCCCCGGTGATCTCACGAAGAAGAACCTCAGGACGCCAACATCAATTTAACCGCCAACAGGGCGAATACCGCCAGAACCGCCAGGGAGCCTCCCCCAAAGATGAGGTCCATCCGGTTAGCGCGAGGACGACGGGCAGAGCGGGACTTGGGAAAGACGATCGCCGCGTAGAGCATCCCAGCTACCAGGCCACCTCCGTGTGCGTAGTTGTCGATGAAACTATAACCAACGAATCCAATGAGGAAGGTGAGGACAAGAGCCGCGCAGAGCCGGCGCCGGGTAGGACGGGGAACAAGGCGGGCATGGAGCGTCTCAAACACGAGGAGAAACCCAAGCAGGCCCAGTAATCCCCCAGAGGCGCCCACCGAGGATTTTTCAGGGATGAACTGTACGGTGGCCACTCCCCCTACTACCATGGCAACAAGGAAAACGAGCGCAAGATGCGGCCAGCTGGCGAGAGCTTCCACTCGCCGCCCGATGTACCACAAGCCTGCCACGTTAAGGGCCCAGTGCAGGGGGTGCCCGTGAAGGAAGGGGGCGGTAAAAAGGCGCCAGGCCTCCACCCCCTTGTCCCCCTTGTCGCGACCGACCAACCCGGCTGCCTCGACCGAAGCCTCCAGCTCTACCCAGATCTGCGCTGCACCACTCACCAGCAGGAGGCCGATGAGAATCCAAGTCAGAGGGCTGCGCTGCCGACTCAGCCATCGCTCAAACCGCGCTTCATGTTCCTCTCCCACGAGGCGTTCCTCATTCAACTCCCATGCGGACCTGCGGTTCCGCCAGGCATCATACCAGGGGACGAGACCGAGAATAATGAGAAGGATGCCGGCCAGGCCGACCCCCACGGACTCAGTAGGTAGGGTACCATTGGCCAGATTCGCATAGAGCGCCCAGAGGAGAAGGAGAGAGAAGACGAGCGTGTTTCGCCTGGCATCGGACGCGTCCGACTCAGCCAGGTCGACAAATCGTTGCCGGAGCGGCTCCACCAAGCCCTTCACCGCTTCCGGGGGAACCATCCCTCCACTCTGCGGTGTCCACACTGCTTCCACGCTTTCCCGGCTGCTGCGCACATGCACACCCAGCGCTTCCAGGCTTTCGAATTGGCAACGCCGTCCCTTCCGCGACAGTGCCCCGTAAGGAGAGCTCTCCGGCTTCTCCGGATAAATGTCCGGCGAAGCCCAGGCCGGTTGTTCGAAAGTCTCGGTCACGCTACTTTATCATGTGCCCCTAGCGGCACGCGTAATGAGAATGCTGGAGGCCGCCCAGACAACCTATGGCTGTTCCGGGGCGGGTTCCGGGGCGGGTTCCGGGACCGGAGTTGTTCCCGCTTCGGGTTTTGGCGTCGTTGGGGACGCAGGAACAGTTCCCGGAGCAGGCTTGGGCTTTACCCCTTCAAGTGCCCTCTTCAAAGCCTCACTGCGCGCATCGATGTCCTTCTGGTCTTCGGCCTCGTTTCCGCCTTCCGGATCAGCCTGAGGAATATCGGGTGCCATGGCGGGATCCGTGGCAGACGGTGGCGTGTCCGAAATCCCCTTCTCGAAGTTTCGCTTTGCAATGAGAATCGAGAGAACGAGGGCAAGAAGGAGGAAGGCAGTTCCAAAGTAGGCCGTTCCCTTCTGCAATACGGTGGTCGTGTTCGCGCCGAACATCTGATCGGTCATCCCGGAGCCAAAAGCCGCTCCCAGGCCCTCTTGCTTGGGACGCTGCATGAGAACGACGAGAATGAGCAGGGCACTCACCGTCACAAAGGCAACGAGCAGAAGGTTGATCAAGATATCCATGTATGCCGAAAAACGAGGGGGCGGGACTATGGTGGCGCTTCAGCAGCTTGTAAAGCAAGTTCCAAAAACTGCCCTTAACGGCGCTTAAGGCATTGAAAATGAGCATGTTGAGTATCCAGAGAGTGGTCGGGGTTGTCCGAACAGGAGGCCTCCATTACGCTGAGTCCCCCAGCCACCTCACCGTCCCACCAACCAACTTATCCCCCTGATTGCCTCGCGGTTGCGCCCTCCCTTCCCAGCCCAAACTCGATTATTTACCTTTCGTAAATATCATTTTTCCCTATAGGAATTCCCTTTGAAACGAAGTGTCCGCTACCAACACGAAAACGCGCCTGAGGAAATACTCCCCCCAGGTTTTTACCCGTGGAGGAATGTTCTGTCCCCATTGTCAGACGGAGCTCGGGAACATGGTGGAAACCTGCCCGGAGTGCAGGTTCAACCTTGAGGAATGCCAGAAGTCGTTTCCCTTCGCAGCTCCTCCGCTTGCACTGATCATCGACCCCTCGGAACTTCTTCCTGCCGGAATTGAGAAGGATCTGAAAAAAAACTACCGGAAACTCCGCAAATGCACTCCTCAGGTGGATATCTCCTTCTGCTTTGTCAGGCTGCAAGTGGGAAGTCCGCTTGAGGAGTTCGCCTTCTGGCTGCACAACACAGCTCCAGGAGCGGGCCCTTCTCGTGCCTGGCAGCTCCTCGTGGTCGGCGACCTCACCTCGGGTCGCTTAACCCTTACCAGTGGTTATGCCCTGGAGCCTTTCCTCAAACATGAACTCTGGGAGGCCGCGCTCCAGGAAATGGCCGCCTGCTTCAGCGACGAAGAGTGGAAGGAAGGGCTCAGCGGTTTCCTCACGGACGCCCGTGATCTCCTGGCCTCCGCCTGGCAGATCGCCGAACGACGCCGCGAAGGCAATCATCGCCGCCGCGTCGCCAAGTCTCAGACCCTCCCCGAGGGGCAAGAGCGGAATATCGAGAACGATTCCGAAGAAACCGAACCCCACGAATCAGTGGTATCCCCTTCGGACAAATACAGTGCAGACATCCCGCCCTCTCTCCAGAAGGCAGAAGGAAACTACCAGAAAGAATCCGCCCCCTCCCGACCCTGATACGATGAACCTGCGTTTTCTCACCTTCCTGTGCCTGCTCCTGCCAGGAGTGGTGGCTGGCCAGGCCATCGACTTCCCCCAGCCTCCAGACGGTCAGGTCCTTGATGTCGGCGGCTGGCTGGGCGAGGAGCGCAAATCCCGCCTTGAGGAAGAACTTGGCCGCTACCGGACAAGTCATGACCTCGACGTGCTGGTGGTCCTGTGGGACCGTGGACTTCCACCCGGGGCGACTCTTGAAGCCCTTGCCAAACGGGTGGGGGAGACCTGGGCCCGCCACGACCTGTGGACGGTCGTCCTGCACGTGCCCTCCTCCCTCATGCGCCCGGTCGTAGTGTTCGGTGGCCGCGCCAGCACAGCCTATGAGGATGAAGCCACCGGCCTCGCACTGCACAACGCCGTTTCGCGTGGAATGAAGGAGCGTACCACTCGGGCCCAGGTGGAAGCCCTCGCCCTTGAACTCGGAGAGGAATTTATATTCCTGAAAAACCATGCCGCCCGTGAACGCAAGCAAATCATGGCGCTCAACACCCAGCAGCACCTCCCCGGGGAAGAGCGGCCCCAGTCCATGATGTCCCGGGCTTTCATTGCCACCGCTTTTGGCCTCTTCGCTGTCGGGATGATCGTCATCATCTGCCTCTTCAGGCGTCGTCCGTCAGACCTCCACTTCCCCGAGACCCACTGGCGACGGCGGCTTGGAGCGGCTTGGAGCGGCGGCGGCCGGATCGTTGTCTCTCTTCCTCCCCGAATTTCATGAAACCGCTCCCCAAAAAGATTTTGGTATTGCTTGCCGCCGGAGGCTATCTGCCAGGGCTGGCCGGATGCGGAAAGCATGGCGATCCGGACACCACCAGCGAACAGAAGGATCCCCCGGTCGCCTACTTCACTCCCGATCCCGGAGAAGTCTGGAAATACAAGGTTCAGAAAGAGATCCCCATCGAATTTCGTCTGTCCGAGGCCGACGCCGCCCTGCGCCCACAACGTACCGACACCGCCCACCTCATCACCTTTGAGCAGGTCCGAACCTGCACCGGCAAACGCAAAATCGAAGCCCTCGGAAAGACCCTGACCACCATCGCCATATCTGAGAATGGGAAAGTCATGGGCGAGGAGCTCTATCAAATCGGACCCGGGGGAATCCTGAGCTGGGGCTGGGTCCCCGCAAACGTGAAGGACGAGGAGGCACACCTTCTGGAAGAAGGTGTAGCCATCGCAACCTCGGACATGCAGCCCGGACAAGCCTGGGAATCCCTTGGGAGTGAACCCGACTGTCCATTCCTCTTCAGGGTAATCGAGGCTGGCAGAGTCACGGTTCCGGCAGGGACCTTCCAGGCCACCCGCATCCAGATAACCAGCAAGAAAATCTCTCCTCACCCCGTTACCGGGGAAGATCACATTACTTATCTCAAGCGTAGCCTGTGGTTTGCACAAGAGGTTGGCGTGATCAAGGAAGACATCGTCTATTACGGCGAGCACCACGTGCGGGTGAAACAGCGTTCCGAACTGGTTCACTGGGTCGCGCCTCCTGCTGAACCACGGCCGGAAACGGTCATGGTGAACACCGCCGGCACGGAACCTGACACGTCCAAGGCAGAGCAGCCCTTCGACTCCAAAGCCGAACCCGGAGAATAGGGGGGCGAAAGCCGTTACCCGCTGGCCCGGATCACCCTGTTCTCTTCATCAAGAAGGAGCTTGCGGGCTTCGACTGGTTCCTCGCTCAAGCCAAACGCCATAATGGTGACGCGTTCCCCTTTCCCAATCATATGGGCGGCGCCTCCATTAATAATGATCTTCCCGGTTCCCGCCTGACCCACCTGAACGTAGGTCTCCAGTCGGGCCCCGGTGGTAATAGAGGCCACCAGCACCTTCTCGCCCGAACAGAGACAGGCCTCCTCCACCAGGTCGGCAGGGATCTCAATACTCCCTTCGTAGTCCACCGAGGCCTCACTGATCATCGCCCGGTGGAGTTTGGATCTGAGCACCTGCCGCAACATGGCGGCAAGGAAACTGGCGCAGCCTCCCGCGTCAAGACGCGAAAATCCTCGTGCATCCAGCCGGTTTTTGAAGCACCATTACACCCCCCAGCAAATCATGAGCCTTCGAATCCCCCTGATTTTAGTGTTCATGCTCCCCATCTCCCTCCGGGCGGAGGAATCTGCGGAGCCTGCCGCTCCCTCCAAGCAAGTTGTTCTCAAGGCGCTCCAGTGGATGCAGTCGAGCACCCCGCAGCGCCGCCAAGCGGCCTATCGCAGTGTTCATCTGCTGGGAAAGGAAGCGGTCCCCTCCTTTCGAAAGGCCCTGCAGAAGGCCAGACAGTATCATGAGCGGCGGCTCGCCGATGTCCTCAGTGGACGAAACCGCGGTGGCAATCCCTACGGTGAACTGGTCAGCGTGGTGGATGAGTTGCGCCAGGAGCGTGCTCGCGTCTACCCGCTCATGATGCGCGACTGGCAGAAGGATCGACAGGCAATTGACCAACTGCGTGCGGAATGGGGCCGCCTCGACGGTCTCTACCAGAAAGCCTCCAAGCTCTCGCAGGCGGACACCACCTCCATCGACAAGCAGATTGATGAGATCACAGACGCGCTGGTGGAGATTCACGATCAGCTCGCCCAATTCGAGGGCCAGACCAGGGAAGAGGCGGAGGCCATCAGCACAGAAGAACGGCGGAAGGTGGCCCTTGAGGAAAGTTTCGACGGCAGTAGCTATATGAAGGCCGCACAGGTCCTCGGCGCCATGCGTGCAGAGGTAGCCAGCCTTGCCTCCGCCAACCAGCACAACGACACTTCGAGCTGGGCCAGCGCACCTCAGAAGAACTTCGCCAAGCTCATTAGTTATGAGCGCGCGGTGCTCGGGTTGCGACCGCTCAAGCTGGCAGAAAAACTGAGCGCTGCCGCCAGTGGCCACTCCGCGGACATGGCGCGGATGGGATTTTTTTCTCACACCTCGCCCGTGCCCGGCAAACGAAGTTTCTCCGACCGCGCCCGCAAGGCGGGCTTCCGCGGTGGCCCCTCCGGCGAGTGTATCGCGGCAGGTCAGGGCAGCTTTACCTCCGCCTACGGATCCTGGTTCTACTCAGATGGACACCGCCACATCATGCTCGCCAAGGGCCCAAATGTTCTTGGCTTCGGCGTGGCCTCCAAACACTGGACCCTCGTCACAGGCCGTCTGTAACTGAAGAGGACAATCAGCACCGCTGGGACCGTAAAATTAGGAGATTTCCACCGCCAGCAGGCACACGTCATCGTCAAAGCGCTCGCTTTCCGTGAAGGAGAGAACCCGCTCAAGCACGCGATCAAGGAGCGCCTCCACTCCGACACACTCTTCTTCCGAAACCGCCTGCACCAGCCTGTTTTGAAGAAAGGCTTCGCCTTCGCGGTTCTCTACTTCGATAATCCCATCCGTGAAGAGCATGAGTTGCTTGACCAAGCTTAACTTGAGCGTGTGGGTCTCGTAATCGGCAGTCGAAAAGAGCCCCAACGCCGCGCCCTTACCGCGGCCTCCCATTGGCAGGACACTTGTCCCCTCTTCGCTACGAATGACTGGAGCAGGATGCCCTGCACTGGCATAGCGTAACTCCCCACTTTCCAGATCAATCACTGCCAGAAAGGCGGTTGCGAACATGGTCATCTCCGCCTCGAGCAAAATGGCTGTTAACCCGCTGTTTAGCTGTCCAAGAAACTCGCCGGGATCAGTCGCGACCTGGTGAATCCGTTCCGCCAGTCCCCGCAGCATGGACACGATGATGGCCGACCGGACCCCGTGCCCCATCACATCACATATGAAAAGGCCGGCGGCATGGTCCCCGATGGGAAAGACCTCAAAGAAATCACCCGCCAATCCGGAGATGGGGATGTAGCGGTGCCCGAATTGCAGGCGTCCTCCACCTTTGCTACCACTTGGAACCACGGGATATTCATGCGGCAGAAGGGCTTGCTGGACCTCGCGCGCAAGGGCCAGCTCCTCTTCCATCTCATCATTGCGCTGCTGCAGGGCCGCTGCGGTTTCAGCCAGGGACTGCTGAGTCCGTACCAGTTCCGTTACATCGCTGGACACCCCGAAAGTCCCTATGATTTCACCCACCCGGTCGACCAGCGGCATCTTGGTGGTCAGGACCCAGGCTTCAGCCCCCTTGGAAGTCGTCTCCTTCTCTATATAACCCAGGATCGGCTCACCTGTATCGAGAATCTGTTGCTCATCACGCAGGGCCTCATCCGCGTGATCCTCCCGAAAGAGATCGTGATCACTCTTGCCGATGACGTCCCCCGGGCTCCCGAAGCCGTTCCACTTCGCCATCGACTTGTTGACCAGGGTGAACTTCGAATCACGATCCTTGAAATAGATGTTGAGGGGAACATTATCGATGAGCAACCGCATGAGATGGCGCTCCTCAAGGAGCTCCTGCTCCGCCAGCTTGCGCGCGGTAATATCGATCATCGACCCCGCCATCCGCACGGCCTGTCCCTCCGTATCGCGAACCACTACCCCACGGATGCGAAACCAATGCCAATCGCCCTCACCCTTTGCCACCCGGATACGAGGTTCCACCGCCAGGAGATCATCGACCCCCGGCTGCAGGATCTCCCGGAGCCGCTTTATGAAGTAGTCCCGGTCATCCTCGTGGATCAGGTCAACTGCCCGGAAAAGGTTGGGCATCTCCTCCCGTCGCCGCCCCAGGAATCGCAGAATCCGCCCCGAATAGTGGATCTCGTCAGTCGTTATATTCCAGTCCCAGATCCCCTCGTTGGACGCGCGTAGCGCCAACTCCAGACGATCATCAGTCCGATAAGGCATTCACCGATATTAAATCGCAATCTGCCGTCATGCTCAACCCCTTGTTCAGGTTCCTGCCTGGAATGCGTGTGGTCTCCCTGGGTCCACTCACACCAACGTAGGATCGGACTTCCTCGTTCCCGGCGCGTATTAGCATTGTTTCCCGGGGCGACCCGGCTTATCTTCAGGGCCAGCACCAAATGACGCGTAAATCGATTGAAGCTACTGCGAAGTATTTTATCTGGGGCCTCTTCGCCCTCTTCCTCTTTGTCGTTTACAACATCCTCCAGATGATGGGCGTGGTCTAAGAGGGGGGATGGACTAACTCTGCATTGAATTCCCGTGGGGGCGGTGACGGAATCGCCACATCCCTTAATTCGCACATCATTATAGGAATACTCAAAGTCTTCTCCCGCTATCCGCTCCCTTTCGGTTCATGCGGCAGAAAGGGGCTCAAGCCCCCAAGGCTTCAAGCATAACCGATCCCTCATCCGTATAATAAAGGGCCATTCCCGCCATCCCGTCGCTGCCTTTACCCCTCCAAATGCACCAACCCTCAACTCCCAGGTCGGTACGGGCCCTTAGATTTGGAGCTCTCCTTTTATTACTCCTCCTCTTCTCCCTCGGCGCCTCCCTGGGCCTCATGGCCTATGCCCTGTACGCCGACAGCACGCAGCAAGCTTTCCTTGGATTATACGGCATGCTCCTCTCCCTGGTGCTCTTCATTCTCTACCGGATCTCTTCCTGGTCCGCTTTCTGCCCACTCTGCCGCGGGCCCGTCCTCGGTGGTTCAGGCGCTCAGCGCAATCGCCGCTCCAAACGCTCGCTCGGCAGTCATCGCCTCCGCGTCGCCCGCGACATCCTCCTCACCAACTCCTTCGTCTGCCCCTACTGTAATGAACGGACCCTCTGCAAGACCAAGGAGCGTTACAGGACCAACCAACCGTGAATCATCGCTCGACGCGCAGGAAATAGGCCGATCGCAGAACTGGCACCACCCGCCCCCTGACCGAAAGATCCCTGGAATCTTCCCTCCTACCAGTTCACTGGCACTTCCTGCTCCCTTCCAGAGCCGTCATCGTATTTAACGTGCCCGTGTTCACATCCGTACTCGTGAAGGCACTTGGTAACCTTCACGTCATACGCACAGTACTCAGCGATCTTCATGAGAGGCTCGTGGCTCCCCGTGGTCTTGTGCTCCCGCCACCACTTGAGAGCGTCCACTCCCACTGCGGTCTTGCCGGTTCCGAGAGTGGCCGTGGCCACCTGTCCAAGCCTGACGCGCCTTCCCAAGGTCTCCTTTAAGTCGACCATGAGATCAAGGTTTACCGTCACTGCGCCGAGATCCAGCACGGTGTATCCTTCCAGCACCCCGTAGTCGAAATGCAGATGGTTGTAGCCCACCACCAGATTCGCGTTCTTTAGGAGGTCGACAAGATCTTCCAGTTCTGCTTCCGGATAGACGCGGTACTCTCCAGATTCCGTGCAGAAGGAGCACCCTACCGAGACCTTCATTTCACCGAGGTTGGCCGAGCCCCCGACATCGTTGAAACTGCGTTGTGTTTCCAGATCGAAATAAACCGTGCCGGGCATAAGTCTCGCCCCAGTATTGAGGCTGGCCCCGGGAGAGTCAACACGCTCAGGAAGCATGCTCGCGAACGATTTCACGCATCTCGATAAAGGTCGGCATCAGGACGACAGAGAGCAGCATCAGGATGATGACGAAGAGCATCGTGAAGAGGAGGACGGGGAAAAGAAGAGGGCCCACCACCCTCACCTTGGTTTTTATCACCGTGTCCCACGGAGCCTCGTTGCAACGCATGAGATACCACAGGCAGTAGACGTGACAGATTCCCGTCAAAAACGGATGCACCATGAGCCCAAGCCCTATAATATAGGCGCGCAGAGCCCGGACCAGGGCCTCCTGCAAAGAGAGCGCTCGCTCCTCTGGAGTAACCACCCTGATCCCCAGAAGAAACTTGCCCGGCGTGGTTTTCGTGAGGTTAAGAATAGCAGCCTCCAGGAATACATAGGGCAGGAAGTAGAGGTAAAGAAACGGACCCCCGGCCGCATCAAGGAGATTGTGTCCCGTAAATCGGACCATCGAGAACACAAGGAGCAGATAGAGCGAGACATCAAACCACCGGGCGAAGAACCGCAGGAAGGGAACCGGCTGACTGGGCAAAGGGGGAGGAAGGGCGTTAAGGCTCTCTTCCCGGGATTTCTCAAACTCCGAGCGAAAGACGTCCATCTCCCGTATCTTGACCCAGCCATCCTGAGCCTTGTGCCAGGCGAGTTCGTCGCCGGAAAGGTCACCCTCCTTAATACGTTCCCGAACCTGGTAAGTCTCAAACGGCCCCCGCTTTTCCCCTCCCTCAGCAATCCAGACTTCCATTATGCGGGTTCCTAGTAATTGCGGAGACAGCGCGCCGGATCACGGCGCGAGGTTAGAAAAGCCGGGATCAAAGCCGCTATCACACACAGAAGGAAGGCTCCCACTCCCACAATCACTACTTCCTGGGGGTTGACATGGGCGGGCAGCCCATCGATCCCGTGAAAATCCTTAGGGAAAATGTCGAAGCCCACCCCCTTGAGCAACTCATATATGGGATCTCGGAAACGTACCACCAGCAGACCAAGCCCTACCCCAAGAAGAGAGCCCATTAAGCCAACGATCGACCCCTGGAAGGTAAACACTCGCACAATCTGGAAAGGCGTGGCCCCCAGTGCCTTCATGACCCCGATCTCCTGCTTCTTCATGATGGTGATAGTGAAGATCACGGCCATGATGCAGAAGGCGGAGACCAGCACGATGAAAGAGAGCGCAAAGTACATCATCATGCGCTCGCGCGCAATAAGCTCTACCCAGGCCCGGTTCTGATCCTTCCAGCTCAACGCCGACCACCGGGGTCCCAGGATTTCCCTGAGACGGTCCTGAACTGCTTCAACCGCGTAGGGATCATCAACCCGGACTCCCAGGGCCTCCACTCCTCCCTCCAGGTTTTTCAACTCCTGCCCAGTGGCGAGCGGAACGAATACGGCAGGATGCATCACGTGCTGGCTGGTGCGGAAGATCCCGACCACTTCCAGTTCCCGGGGCAGGGCCACTTCCCGCATCCCGCGTAGCAGTCGCCCATCCTCCACCTCCCGCTCCATCCTGTCGAGGATATCGATCTGATTGAGGACCTTCTCCACCGAACCCGGCTCGAGCAGAAACAGCGTTCCGGCCTCGTTCTCGTTGCCAGCCTGGAAGATGAGCAGAATCGTGTTGAGGACCTCACGTTCGCTCTCGCGGATCTTCCCAATGCGGATCACCTCAAGAGAATCATAGAGGGCCGACAGGAACTGCAGGTCAAAGGCCTCTCTGGCACTCTCCACCGACATCTTGGCACGGAGGTCCTTGCGGATCTGCGCAAACATTTCCGCATGCGCCTCCGCAATGAGTGGCTGGTCCGTGATCTTCCAGGCCTGCGCCAGCTGCTGCAGGTTCCGCGCAGAATGCAGCAGGATCTTGTCCCCCACGATCAGCCCGAACTGATTGGCCGTCGACTCCGCCACCACCGCCTTCTCATCCAGGCCCATGTCCGCTGTCCCTCCATAAGTCTCCTTCAGGATGAGTTCTTCCAGGGCTTCCATCTGGCCCACGTTTTCGGTGTCTATGGCGCGGTACTCCACCGGGTAAAAGAGATTCGACCTCTCCAGGATGGTGAAGTCGCGCAATTGGGCATAGGCCTCCTCCACTCCTTCGACCCCGTCGACCTGCGCCTTGATCTCCGGCCAGTCGTAGATGAGCTGCTTCTCACCACCATCCATCAACTCAAGCTCAATATGGGGAGAAAAGCCCAGTAGCCGGCTCTTGATTTCCCTCTCGAAGCCCGCCATCACGGCAAGAACGACAACGAGAACCACAACCCCCACCGCTACCCCCAGGAGACAAACCAGGGTAATGAGCGAGAAGTGGGTCCGCTTCGGGTTGAGATAGCGAAGCGCGAGCGTCAGGCTGAAGGACCGAAGTGCGATAATATTTAACTACTTCTGGTTTCCTGACGTAGCAAGAGGCAATCCACATCCAATCAGGCAGGAAGGCTCCCGGCCTGTCCGCGGGATCCGCGGAACCGTCTCAAAGGCGATTCTTTCCTTGCCACCCGCTGCCAGCTTCCCGCTACTTGCCCGCATGATCAAGTTTCTCCACACCCGCATCCGGGTTTCCGATCCCGATGCCTCCATTGCCTTCTACCAGCAGATCGGCTTTGAACTCGGCGAGCGCAGAGACTCGCCCCAGGGCAACAAGCTCGCCTTTCTCCATCTCCCCGGCAACGAGCACTTCCTTGAACTCACTTACTCGCCGGACTTCCGGGTCGAGTTTCCCGAGGATCTCATGCACACCTGCGTGGGCGTTCCCGACATCATCGCCTACTGTGACAAACTTGAGAACGGAGGCATCGAAATCTGGCCGGATGACTGGAGGGAGAAATTCTCTTCCGGCCAGCGCAAGATGGCCTTTGTCACCGACCCGGATGGCTACGAAGTAGAGATTCTCGAGCGATAGCTCCAGGCTTGGGGCAACCGGATCTGGACCTCCAATTCTCCACCTCCCCGATCCCTTACTCCTCCTTTTCCCTTTCCTGGATTCTCTCCCGCAACTCGGGACAACCCTCCAGGTCGGGATCCCGCTCCAAAAGATCTTCCGCCAGCGCCCTCGCTTCCCTGACCAGTTCGGTGTCAGCCAGGAAGTCTACGAAGCGCAGGTCGCTCATCCCGCTCTGCGCCGTTCCAAGAACCTCCCCGGGTCCCCGGATGGCGAGATCTTCCTCCGCTATCCTGAACCCGTCGCCAGTTTCCTCCAGGACCCGTAGCTTCCGCTTGGCCTCCTCGCTCTTTCCATCTGTCACCAGGATGCAGTAGCTCTGATGCTTCCCGCGCCCAATCCGACCCCGCAGCTGGTGCAACTGGGCAAGTCCGAATCGCTCGGCATTGTAGATGACCATCACACTGGCATTGGGCACATCCACCCCCACCTCTACCACCGTGGTGGCCACCAGAACCTGGATTTCATTATCACGAAAACGGGTCATCACCTCCTCCTTCTCCTCCGGCTTCAACTGCCCGTGCAGAAGGCCGACTTCGTAATCCCTGAGCCGCTTCTGCCACTTTTCGATCTCACCCGTCACCGAGGCCGCCTTCACGGCGCCACTTTCCTCCACCAGGGGATAAACCAGATAGACTTGCCGCCCCTTGGTAAGCTCCTCCCGGAGGAACTTGGTGACATCCGTGACCTTCGGTTTTTCCCGCACCCCGGTGATGATCCTGCCTCGGCCTTCGGGCAGTTCGTCCAGGACGGAGACATCGAGATCGCCATAAATGGTCAGGGTCAGCGTCCGCGGGATGGGGGTGGCAGTCATGACCAGCACATCGGGCATGACCCCCTGCCGGATCAGTCGTCCGCGCTGCGTCACCCCGAACTTGTGCTGCTCATCGATGACCACCAGTCCCAGGTCGTGAAAGTTCACGTTATCGTAGAGAAGGGCATGAGTGCCGATCACAATCTGAGGCTCTCCCTCCAGGTCGAGATGATCACTCTCCTTCTTCGCCCCGGTTACCAGGGCAAGACGCACATCGAGTGGCGCCAGCCATTTCCGGAAGGTGAGGTAGTGCTGCTCGGCCAGGATTTGAGTGGGGGCCATCAGGACGGCCTGGCTGCCTGACTCCACCGCCAGAAGCATCGCGCACATGGCCACGAACGTCTTTCCCGAGCCCACATCCCCCTGCAGGAGACGGTTCATGGGACGTTCGCTGCGAAGGTCCGCCGTAATTTCGTGTACACTGCGCTTCTGGGCCTCAGTCAGGTCGAAAGGCAGGCTTTCATGGAAAGCGCCGAGCAGTCCGGTCCTGCGACCCTGCACCCGCCCGGGATGCTCAAGATGCCGTCGGCGACGCCACAGAACGTTCACCTGCAGGAGAAAGAACTCCTCCAGGGCAAAATAACGCCGGGCCTCATGGACCCGCTCCAATTCATCCGGAAAGTGCACCGTGCTCAAGGCCTCGCTGCGCGGGCAACCCAGATCGATCCCGTATGGCCCTTCCACGCTGGCAGGATCCAGTCGTACCAGCGTCTCATGAAGCAACTCCCGCAGACGCCGCTGCGGGATGCCCGCCACGGTCCGATAGATTGGAACAATCCGCTCAAGATGAATGGAGGGCCCTCCGTCCTCCTGCACCACTTCAAACTCCGGATGATCGATGAGGAGGCGTCCGCCCTGCTCCTTGGGTTTGCCATAGACAACCACCTCATGCCCCACCGCCACCATGCGGTGCACATAGGGCATGTTGAACCAGCGACACGTGATTTTATTGGAGGAGAGAACATCGCCCCCGCCTTCCTGGATCACGATTTCATAAAACTGACGCCGTCCCCCGAAACGTTTCCGCGCCGAGTCCACCACCGTTCCCTGCAGACACAAGGCCTCCCCGCTCACCTGGACTGGAAAAGCGTCGAAACGGCGCCGGTCTTCATAGCGCCGGGGGAACCAATCCAGGAGATCGCCGACGGTCTTGATGCCCGCCACCTCGAGCGCCTGCAGATCCTTGGAGGAAAAGGGCTCCAGGGAGGAGAGGGGGAGGCTGGTGTTCCAGTCGCTCATCGGTCCTACCCCACTCCCATTCTCCAATTCCGACACGATCGCAAGTGCACAATTACCCCGGATCACTGCGCGACCCGGATATCCCTTACGCTGATCTGCAACGAAAGCCGCCCGCGAAACAGATTGCGGTCTATGGTGAAGGCCACATCCCACGGAGGGTCAGGAAGCTCCCGGTCGCCTCCTCCAAAGTAGATCGCATCCCGCTCCTGGATCCCCTGCCGCAGGGAGAGTCGCATGTGGTTTTTGCCGACCGGACGCGGGGGCTCTGTGAGATGCACCCCACGCGACATGAATACCGGTTGTGGATTTCCAGGTCCAAAGGGCTGCAACAGCTCGTAACTTTTCAGAAAATCAAGAGAGAGATCCTCAAGGGGGACCTCCGCATCGATCTCAAGGCGTGGCCTGCGATCCTCCTCAGTGGTATTGGATAAAACGTAGTCAGCAAAAGCCTGGCGAAACTTCTCCTGGTTATCTTTGCGCAGGCTGATCCCCGCGGCCATGTGATGTCCCCCACCGGCTTCCAGCAGAGGCCGACAGGCTTCGATGGCATTGACGAGGGAGACCCCCTCGATACTGCGGCCACTCCCCTTGCCCATACCATCCTCGTCGAAGGCGATGACGAAGGCAGGCTTATGGTAGTAACGCATGAGGCGGGAGGCAACTATCCCGACCACCCCGGGATGCCAACGGCCCGATCCCACCACGATGACCGGATCCTTGGCCTCATCGAAGCCTTGCTTCAACTTCTGCAGAGCCCCCTCATGCATCTCCTGCTCGCACTTCTGTCGCTCTCGGTTGTAATCGTCGAGCTGCTCAGCCATGAGCGCGGCCTTTTTCGCGGAATCCGCCATGAGGGTCCTGAGCGCGTCATCAGGTGCGTCCATCCGTCCCGCGGCGTTGATACGCGGTCCGATTCGGAATCCCACATCGCTACTGGTGACGTGCCCGTTCATGCCGCTCAGCTTCATCAATGCTCTCAGGCCATGATTGGAAGTCTGCGGCAATCGTCTTAATCCGTGACGCACAAGGAGCCGGTTCTCCCCTACCAGTGGCACAATGTCTGCAATCGTAGCCACCGCCACGAGGTCCAGCAGCTCCTTCAGGTCCACCTCCTCAAGGCGTCGCGTCTTGAGCAGCGCATGGGCCAGCTTGAAAACCACCCCCGCAGAACAGAGGTAGCCATAGTCATCCCCGAACTTGGGATTCACCACCGCTGCTGCCGGGGGGCGCCCTTCCACCCCGGCTTCGTGATGATCCACCACGATGACCTCGATACCCTGGTCGGCCAGGCGCTCGATCTGGGCTCCGGAGGCTGTGCCGCAATCAACCGTGATCAGAAGCGAAGGTTTGACCTCGGCCTCCAGGCAACGATCGACGGCGGCATCACTCAGTCCATAGCCCTCCTGCCCGCGTATGGGGATAAAGGTCTGTGGCTCCAGACCGTAGGCCGAAAGAAGCTGGCGCAGAATGGCAACCGAAGTGATCCCATCCACATCGTAGTCCCCGAAGATACAGGTCGGCTCTCCCTTATCAACGGCTTGCAGGATGCGCCGGACCGCGATGTCCATCTCAGGCAGCTCAAAGGGATCGCGCAAATCACCCAGACGTGGGCGAAGGAAGGGCTCCAGTTGATCATCCGTGGTGAAGCCCCGCTGGGCCAGGAGAACCCTCAGGATAAAGGGCAGATCGCCATCACTTCCTGTGCCGGGCCCCACACCCTCGGGCACTTTCGCTACGATCCATTCCGTTTCCTGCATCTGCCGGCCTCCGCTTTCGCTCTGACCGGAACGTAAGGCTCAACCACGGTGGGCTCAAGAACCTATGGGGTTCATAATGAGCCGATCCTCTGCCCAGTCCGACGCCTTCCTCTCTCTTGGCTCGACAATGTGCTCAATGAAGCGGTCCCAGGCACCTTCTCCTTCGATGATCTCGACCTCAATACGGAGGAAGCAGATATCCACATCGAGTTCTCTGGGATGGGGAAAGCGCACCGCATCCTTCTCGGTCGTGACAATCAATTCGATATCGCGCTCGATGCAACGGGTCATGAAGCGATCGATCTCACGCTGGGTGAAGGGATGATGGTCTGTAAAAGTCCGATGAAACTCGACCTGGGCACCGAGCGTTTGCAGGAGATTCTCGAAACTCTCGGGCACGGCGATGCCGCTGATCGCAGCAACATACTTGTCCTGAAGATGTTCAAGGGGCCGCCGCTCGACCCCGAATACCTGCTCGAGATACTGCGGAGCATGGGTAGCCTGCATGATCTCTGCCGTCGGGTTGTAGCTACGCAGATGAGAGAGAAGCCCCTCATCAGTCGGGCCCTGGCACTTGGTGATCATGATGTGACTGGCCCGGCAGAGGTTACGGGCGGGCTCACGCAGGGTTCCCCGGGGAAGGAGCGCGCCATCCTGCGTCCCGAACGGAGCATTCTGGTCCACGAGAACGAGGTCATACTCGTGATCGAGTGCAAGATACTGCAGGCCGTCGTCGAGCACGAGGGTGTCAGCTTCCAGTTCCCTGACCGCAAAGCGGCCCCCATTCACACGATCCTTGTCCACTACCACCCCCACCCCCTCAAGATTCTTGGCCAGCATGTAGGGTTCGTCGCCGGCATAAATCGACTCCAGTTGCACGCCGCTGCCGTCACTCACAATCTTGGGCAGGGCCTCGCATTCGGTCGGCCCGAGGTCTCCCCACTGCTGGGGTTCATCGAGCTTCCGGCTCTTGTAGCCGCGACTCAGGATCGCCACCCGCCGTCCTCGTTTGTGAAGGGTCCGGGCCAGCAATTCCACCACTGGAGTCTTCCCGGTGCCTCCCACCGTAAGATTGCCCACGCTGATCACCATGGTGCCCAGTTGGATCTGCTCCTTCCATTGCTGGCGGTAGGCTTTGAGACGAACCCGCACAATCCATCCGTAGACATGGGAAAGACCCCTGAAGAGGACCCGGGTCAAAGCCGCCCCCAGGCCCCGGACCCGCCCGAAAATCACATCGGCCGCCCACTTTTCAACATCTTCCGCAACCTGTCCCACGACCAGAGGCTAGCGGACCGATCAGACGGTGGGAAGGTGCGAAAGTCGGAATGTCCTGCCTTTCATCTTTCCCCCCTTGCGGCCTCCCCACCCCGGGCTAACCTGCAGCCATGCCTCGCTCCGACGGTCGCGAACCCGGCCAACTCCGCCCCGTTTCCTTTGTGCCTGACGTCGCCCCCCACGCCGCGGGCTCCGTCCTCGTGAGCTTCGGTAATACCCGTGTTATCTGCGCCGCCACCGTGCAGGAGGACATTCCGCGCTGGATGAAAGCCCAGAGTGTGGCGGGAGGCTGGGTCACCGCAGAGTACAGCATGCTCCCCTACTCCACCCCTGACCGCAAGACACGTGACATTGCCCGTGGCAAACTCGATGGGCGCTCGTCCGAGATTCAGCGCCTGATCGGTCGCGCTCTCCGGGCCGTTACCGATCTCAAAAAACTCGGCCCTCGGACGGTATGGGTCGATTGCGACGTCTTGCAGGCCGATGGAGGCACCCGGACCGCCTCAATTACCGGTGGCTGCGTGGCCCTCGCCATCGCGTTAAATGGTCTCATCGGAGCAGGGGGTGTAAGCGAATTCCCCCTCACGCAGCTCGTGGCAGCGGTGAGCGCCGGGGTCTGGGAAGGCTCTCCGGTCCTCGATCTGGATTATCCCGAAGACCGGGACGCCGCGGTCGATTTCAATGTCGTCATGACGGAAGACGGAAATTTCGTCGAACTGCAGGGAAGCGGCGAGGAGAATGTGTTCACCGCGGCCGAAATGGAGGCCATGCTGATGCTCTCCCGGACAGGCATCGAAGAACTGGTCGGGAAACAACGTGAAGCCATCCTCAGCGCCGGAAAAACGACTGAGGAAACGCTAACCTTTTTGGGTAGCAATTTGGGGACTTCCTGAGCTTTTTCCCCTTGTTCGCGTTGTGGCGAAAGTTAGCATCCGATGAAGGGTGTGTACCGAACGCGCCTACATAAAAAACCGCGGCGCGTTACAGCGCGACGCACATAAAACAACAAACAAGCAAACCCCGGATAAAAATGAACATTGCAACAAGCAGCAGGCGCAAGGGCTTCACTCTCGTGGAGCTTCTTGTGGTGATTGCGATCATTGTCGCACTCGCCGCGCTGGCCACGCCTCAGATCTTCAAGGCTCTGAAGCGTGCTGCCCTCGTGGACGCCATCAACAATGCAAAACAAGTCAAACTGGCGCTGGATTCCTTCGCCACTGACTTTGACGGCCAGTATCCCAGCGACGATACCGCAGAGTACGTCTCGGAAGGTGGAACTGGATCGACCTACTCCAACGATTACTTCCGGCAGATGTTTCTCGCCGGAGGTACCGAGTCGGAGAAGATCTTCTGGGTCAAGAACTCGGCCTGTGCGGCCAAGGGCGCTCCGGACGACAAGGTCAAGGAAGGCGGAGTGGTGCAAGCAGACCTGATCCTTGAGGAAGGTGACTGCCACTGGGCCTACCTTACCGATCAGACCAACCTGAAATCGGGTTCTCGTCCCCTCATTCTTGACGGATACAAAAAGGATACCTCCGAGTGGGATCGGGACACCTGGGACCAGAAGGTCGTCGTGTGTCATATCGACAACTCCTGCAAGGCCCTGCGCATGCGTCCCAGCGATGGCAAGGTCCTCGACGGATCCAAGAAGGACATCCTCTCCGCCCAGGCCGACGCATGGGACGGGGAAAGCCCCGCGGAACTCCTGAAGCAGCCTCAACCGGGAAGATAAGGAACCTTTCTACAACCTGAGCAGAAGGCCCGCGTCCACACGCCGGCCTTTTTTTGCGAGCCAGGGCGAACCACGGTCCGAATCTCACAACCGTGTTTCCGATCCCTAAAGTCCACGCTCCAGGACATCGAAAAAAACCTCAACGTATTTTTTCTCCCGCTCGCGAAGTCCCCTGCGGTATGCCCGGAGCCCGTCTCGCCGTTTGACCGCCTCAAGAGCCGCCAGGACTTCTTCGCGCGCTTCTGCATAGCCGCGCTCGAGGGCTACCTTCTTTTCGAGAACCTCCAGGATGTGCCAGCCAATCTTACTCCGTACAAGGGAGGGCATTTTGACCTCCGCTGAGAAAAGTCCCTCCCCCAGGCCTGCCGGAATACGCTCACGCTGCAACCAGCCGAGATCGCCCCCGGCATCCCTGGTCCGCTCATCCTCACTCAGCCGGCGGGCCAATTCGGCAAATTCCGCTCCCTGTTCCAACTCGTGCAGGGCCTCACGCAGGCTCCTGCCCACTGCCTCGGCCTCCTCCCCATCCAGACCGGCCGTGGAGCGGAAGATATGCCGCGCACGCACCCGCTCGGGGTGACCCAGTCGATGCCTGTTTTCCTTAAACCAGATTTCGGCCTCCTCCTCACTGACTTCGATTTCGATCATGTTCTCGAGATACTTCTCCTGCTGAATCCGGGCCGCGATGCGGTAGCGCAGTTCCTTCTCGCTCCAGCCCAGTTCCTCAAGGGATGCGAGGTAGGCCGCCTCACTCGGAAACCGGCGGGTAAAGCGAGCCAGTTCAGCCTCGATCTCCGTCTCAGCAACGGGCACCTCTGACTGGCTGAAGCGCACTTTGATTCGCAGCAGGTGCAGATCGATGAGTTCATTCAGGGCCGCCCGCCGCAGGAGGAGTCGGTCTTCCCGCGAGAGCTCCTCCCCCATGCGGCCAGCCCGCCAGAGGTTTTCTTCCACCCGGCGATCCACCTGGGTGAGCAGGATCGGCTGATAATGGATCCGGGCCACCACCCCCGCTCCCTTTGCCGCCTCGATCACCTCGGAGCTATTCGGCGCCTTCCGCGCAAAGGAGCGACGGAGAGGCCCTCCAATGAGAAAGAGGTCAACCACGAGATACAGGATCACGATCGAGTAAAGCACCGCCCGCACCATGGCACCCTTGTCCACCATGGAGCGCGTGGAGGCAGAGGCAGGTTCGGGCACGGCCCGGATTGTTCCTGAGAGGCCACAAATTGCCGAGCGTCAAATCCCCCTGCTCGTTTTCCTCACCGGATGACCACCCGCGCCCCGGGCCTTACCAGGCTGGGAAAGCGGGCGGCGTCCCAGTTGGCAAGCCGAATGCAGCCTGCGCTGAGAGAGCGCCCAATCGTGCGGGGACTGGCCGTGCCGTGAATCCCGATCCCCGACTTGGTGAGGCCTGACCACATGATGCCCACTGGAACGTTCGGGCCCGGTGGAATCTGCAGGACCTTGCTCCGGTCCTTGCTCCGCACACCCGTCTCCAGAAGTTGCTGGTCATAGTACCAACTCGGCAGCTCGAAGCAATTGGCCACCGCCCATTCCCCCCGGTGGGTGTGCTGCACCTTGCCCGGGGTGATGGGGAACATCGCAATCAGCTTCTGTGGCTCGAAATCTTCGTTCTTCTCAGCAAGCACTACCGCCGCACCCGGCACCACCGGCGCGGTTCCCTTCTGGTAAATGAAGAGATTACGCCCCCTGGTATCGATCACCACTGTGCGTGCACTCAGCGTCTGGTCCTCCCTGTGCGTCCGCCCCTTCGCAAGTTTTTCAATCAGGAAGGGGGTCACGTTAGGAACCCTCAGGGCCCTCCGCGGTTTGACGCCGTTCGCCGTCTTTGTTCCGTTAAGCTCGATCAGAAAGGTCTCGGAGGTATGGTAGCGCTCGGCCATGAACTCCAGATAACTCCGGTATGACAATCTCTCCTCCTTGGCCTGCTCGGAGTATTCGAAGGGCAGTGCCGGATTCACCCATGCCGTGGCGGAATCAGGAACGATCGCTATGGCGTAGGTTTCTCCCTCCCTACGGGTGGCCTCCGAGATGAGTGCACCCCAGTCGTCGGGCATCCGGCCCACGCTGCGATTGTAGGAATGCACTGCCTTGGTCGTGAATTTGCCGGGCTTGCCATCGATAAAACCAGGACCAAACTGCTTCTCGTCGAGGTAAATCTGCAGACGCACAGTGGTCTCCACGTCCCTGGGCTTCATGGTACGATCCCGCGCAGTCTCTACCTCGGCATCAGCCTTTGCATCGCGGACCTTGGCCTTGGCCAGGTCCCTTTCATCGGAAACCTCGGCCTCAACCACGACCCCATTCTCAGGTTCCTCGTCTGCAGCTGAAGCAGAATCCCGGGGATCCTCACGTTCAACACGTAGAAGGGTCTGCTCCAGGAGAGAAGGAAAGGGCTCTCCGGGCGGAACGGGCAGACCCTGCCTCAGAAGCGGATCTTTCTCCGGACTCGCAAGGGCCTCCGGAAGAAGCAGCACAAGAAGAACGAGCACGGAAAAAGCCCCACGGCATGGATGAACATTGGAGATCATTAAAGCGGAGACGACTGGTATCGCGGCGACCAAGTTAACCGAGTTCCCGGCATTTGCCAAGCCACCTGCGGTCCGCCACTCCTGCATGAGACGCGTGACGACACGATTTGATCAAATTAAATGACCTCGTCTTCCGTGCTACGCAGGAGAAAGGCAATTGATCCACTTTTTGCGGAATTTTAAAGAAAAGGGCAGCTAGGCCACCTCTACTTCCCCAATCCCCCTCAGGCGGCCCTCTATCTCACTGCTTACCAGCGCTTCCACCACCACGTCATTCCCCTCGTAGGCGGTCTCCAGCACCTTCGCTTCCGCGTGCAAAAGGGAAACCAGATCGCCACGGTGCTGTGGTATCCGGTAGCGCCGTCTCGTCACCGCCTGCGACAGGTATTCGATGAAGGTGTGTTGCAGTGCATCAAGACCCTCCCCGCTCCGCGCCGAAATTGAAACCGCCTCTGGAAACTGCACTTGCAGAGCCCTGAGGCGCTGCGGATCCTCCACCAGGTCTATCTTGTTCAGAACGGTGAGCACCGGTTTGTCCTCCGCCCCGAGTTCCGCCATCACTTCCAAGGTGGTCCCGCAAAGCCGTTCCAGTTCAGGTTCGCTTGCGTCGAGGACATGCACCAGGAAGTCGGCCAGCACCGCCTCCTCAAGCGTGGCCTTGAAAGCCTCCACGAGGCGATGCGGAAGATTCCGAACAAATCCCACCGTATCGGTCAAAAGCAGTTCCTGCCCGTCCGGCAGATCAATACGCCGGGTGGTGGGATCCAGGGTGGCAAAGAGCATGTCCGCCTCCAGGACCTCCGACCCGGCAAGATGATTGAGCAGAGTTGATTTGCCAGCATTGGTGTAACCCACGATGGCGGCGTGGGGCGCTGCCGATTTCTGGCGCTCCTTGCGCTGGGTAGCACGCTGCCGGCGCACCACCTGGAGGTCTTCCTTGATCCGATCGATGCGCTTGCGCGCCAGGCGGCGATCAACCTCAATCTGCTGTTCCCCCATTCCCCGGGCCGCAGCCGATCCCCCGGAACCCCCGCCACCCTCCCGATCGAGGTGGCCCCACATGCGGGCCATGCGGGGAAGGGCATACTGCATGCGGGCCAGTTCAACCTGCAACCGGGCCTCCTTGGTCTGCGCCCGCCGGGCAAAGATATCGAGAATAACCTCCTCCCGGTCAATCACGGCCATGTTGGCTGCTTCCTCCCACTCGCGTTGCTGGCTGGGAGCCAGCTCATTGTCAAAGACGATACAATCACACCCCAGTTCCCGTGCATGCGCGGACACCTCCTCCGCCTTGCCTGTGCCGCAAAGGAACTTCTTGTGCATTTCACGGGCCCGCACCAACTGGGTGTCCACCACCCCGATGCCGAGCGTAGCGACCAGCTCGCCCAGTTCCGCAAGCAGGCTGCGCGACTCCTCCTCCTCACGCTTGTCGAAACAAATGCGTACGAGGAGAGCCTTCTCGACCATCTGCGGCCTATCGCGCACCTCAAACATGGCCGTGACATGATACGCCCGTAGGTGTCCTATTCACGCCAAAAGACTCCGGAAGGCCCCGCGCGGGGAATCCTGCCTCTCCAGCATCCTCGGACAGGACAACGCCCCCCTTCCCCCGCCGGGCCTGAAGGCGAATGGTTCTACTTGTGACTTGCCCGGACCCACATTTCAGAGCACGTTCCCCGTCCCCGAGCAGACGGGGACCACATGGGAAAGACCCTCTACCAGAAAGTCTGGGATGCTCATACGGTGGGCACCCTGGGCGACGGCCGCACCCAGCTCTTCATCGGGACTCACCTCATCCACGAGGTCACCAGCCCCCAGGCCTTCGGAATGATCCGTGACCTCGGGCTCAAGGTGAAGTACCCCCACCGGACCTTCGCAACGGTCGATCACATCGTCCCCACCATTGACCAGGATGCCCCCGCCGACCCCCTGGCTGCCGAGATGATGGAGGCCCTGCGCAGGAACGCGGATGACTTCGGGGTGACCTACTTCGACCTCGCTTCCGGGAAACAGGGCATCGTGCACGTGGTCGGCCCCGAGCAGGGCATCACCCAGCCCGGCACCACCATCGCCTGCGGCGATTCCCACACCGCCACCCACGGGGCCTTCGGAGCCATCGCCTTCGGGATCGGCACGACCCAGGTCCGCGACGTGCTGGCGACCCAGACCATGGCCATGGAGAGCCTCAAGGTCCGCCGCATCGAGGTCAACGGTGCTCTCCGCCCCGGGGTCTACGCCAAGGACGTCACCCTCCACATCATCCGCATGCTCGGAGCCAAGGGCGGCATCGGCTACGCCTACGAGTACGCTGGCACGACCTTTGAAAACTTCTCCATGGAGGAGCGCATGACGGTCTGCAACATGGCTATCGAGGGCGGCGCGCGCTGCGGCTACGTCAATCCTGATGACAAGACCTTCGCGTTTCTCAAGGGGCGCCCCCATGCCCCGAAGGAAGAGGAGTGGGACAGTGCCGTGGCGCGCTGGGAGTCCTTCGCCTCCGACCCCGACGCCGAGTACGACGACGTCGTCACCATCGATGCCGCCGACATCGAACCCACCGTGACCTGGGGCATTTCGCCGGACCAGGGCATCGGGATCGGGGAATCCATCCCCGACCCCGCGAACGCCACCAGCGACGCCGAACGACACAGTTTCCAGGAGGCCCTCGACTACATGCAACTTCCAGGAGGCACTCCCATCAAGGGCGTGGAGATCGACGTAGCCTTCATCGGCTCCTGCACCAACGGGCGCCTCTCCGACTTCCGGGAGGCTGCGCGCTTCCTCCAGGGGCACAAGGTGGCCCCGGGCGTGAAGGCCATTGCCGTTCCCGGCTCCCAGATCACCGCCATCCAGTGCGAGCGGGAAGGGCTCGACAAGATCTTTGAGAACGCCGGCTTCGAGTGGCGAGCCGCGGGCTGCTCAATGTGCCTGGCCATGAATCCCGACAAACTCGTCGGAGACCAGCTCTGCGCTTCTTCCTCCAACCGGAACTTCAAGGGGCGCCAGGGTTCCCCCGTCGGCCGCACCGTCCTGATGTCCCCCGTCATGGTCTGCGCCGCGGCGGTTTCCGGGGCAATCGCCGACGCCCGGGACGTCTTCCAGGTTGAGCCTGAAACCGCTGCCGTCTAGGCCTGCCAACTGGCCCTTTCCCAGGCCTTTTAACCTGACCCACAACCACTTTATTACCATGCGCCTCCTCGCCCTCCTCACCCCCCTCTTCCTCCTCCCGGCCACCCTCCTCGCCGAAAAACCAGCCAAGGACCCGCTCACCGACCTCAAACACCCCGCCAAGGCCTGCCTCTGGAAGGTCGAAGGGAAGGGCCTCACCAAGCCCTCCTGGCTCTTTGGAACCATCCACATCGGTGACCCGCGCGTGACCACCCTCCACCCCCGGGCCCAGAAAGCCTTTGAGTCTCTCGATGTCTTTTACGCGGAGATTGATCTCGATCCCGCCGCCCAGGCCGCCCTTACCCCGCTGATGATGCGCAAGGACGGGAAGACCCTCTCCGGGGCCATCGGACCGGAACTGAGCAAGGAGCTCGACGCCATGCTCAAGAGCATCAATCCCGAAGCCAACGCCGAACCCTTCCAGCCCCTGAAGACCTGGGTGGTGACGATAACTCTCACCATGCTCGATCTGATGAAAAATACCCCCGCGGAACTACAGGGGAAGGAAGCTCTCGATGCTGTCCTGCAGGCCCGCGCCACAGAGGCTGGCAAGAAGACCGATGCCCTTGAGACCGCCGACTCCCAGGTGAAAATCTTCGACGTCCTCAATGAGAAGGAACAGCAAGCTTTCCTCGCCGCAACCATCAAGCAGATGAAGGAGGACCCGGGTGCAGGGGAAAAACAGTTCAAGGAATTGCTCGCCGCCTACCTCACCGGCACCGCCAAGGATCTCGGAGAGGTCATGAAAAAAGCGATGGTAAAAGTGGAGGAGAACAAGGAACTCACCGAGCGCTTCATGAAATCCCTCCTCGACGACCGCAACATCGGGATGGCGAACAAGGCCGACGAGTTCATGCAAGGCGCCAAGGACAAGAGCCACTTCTTCGCGGTCGGTGCGCTCCACTACACGGGCAAGGCCTCCGTCCAGAAGCTCCTCAGGAAAAAGGGCTACACCGTCAAGCCCGCCTTCAAGTAATCCCACGCGTTCCTCCGATTTACCCACCATCATGGCCCTCGACCAGATCACCCAAGTCACCGGCACCGGCGTCCATATCCCCGGGGATGACATCGACACCGACCGCATCATCCCGGCCCGCTACCTGAAGTGCGTCACCTTCGACGACCTCGCGGGCACGCATTTCTACGATGTGCGTTTCGACCAGGACGGCAAGCCCACCGGCCATCCCCTCGACGACCCGAGGTTTGCCGGGGCCAGCATCATGCTCAGCGGATCAAACTTCGGCTGCGGATCGTCCCGGGAGCATGCCCCCCAGGCCATCTATCGTTCCGGCTTCCGCGCCATCATTGCAGAGAGTTTTGCCGAGATTTTCTTCGGCAACTCCACCACCCTCGGTATGCCCTGTGTCTCAGCCTCCCGGGAGGACATTGAGGCCCTCGGGACCGCTCTCGGCGAGGACCCCGGAACGGAGATCCGCATCGACCTGGAGGCCATGACCGTCAGCTACGGGGACCACAGCTTCGCCGTCACGATGCCCGACTCGGCCCGACAGGCCCTGACCGCCGGGCGCTGGGATCCCATCCAGGAGCTCCTCGACAACGAGGAGCAGGTCCGCGCGGTGGGGGAAGGACTGGCCTACGTCTAGAACTCCGCCGCCAGAGGCCATTCCTTGGAGGCACCGCCGGCTCTCTCTGGGATCAGTCCGGCTCCGCGGCACCCGGCGGCTCTCCGCCGACCGCCTGGCGCCTCTCCGGGTTCGCAGACCCTGGTGCGGACTTCCGGTGCGAGGCTTGAAGGCCCCGAAGCTCCCCCTTGAGCTTGCGGATCTCCGCAGTTTTTCGAAAGAGAAGCTCTTCCAACCCCCCCTTGGCCTGGTTTAGCAAGACCACCTCCGTCCTACTTTTCTCCAGCGCTCCAGATGCGATTTCCAGCTCCCTGCCCTTCTCCCGCCGGGCCACCTCGGTCTCCTCCAGTTCCTCGGTCAACTGCATCACGGTTCGTCTTGAGAGCTCCACCTCGGACCGTGCACCTGCGATCTCGCCCTTGAGCCCATCGGCCTCGGACCGGGCCTGGTCCCGCTCCCGACTGGCCAGCATCCGGGACTCTGCCGTTGCCGCCTTCTCGGCCTGGAGGGCCTTGAGACTCTCCCGCGCCTCCTGGAGCTCCGTCAGGGACCGGTCCTGCGTTTCCCTGGACCGCCCCAGCTCTTTCTTGAGAATCTCCACATCCACGAGGGCCTTCATCTGACCGGCCCTCGAGCTGCGCAGTTCATCGCGCAACTCTTCCCTGCCCTTGCTCTCAGCAGTCAGGGCCGCAATCCGGGAGTCCAGGGCCTTCCGGTCACGGGCTGCTTCCAGGATTGTCCTTTCCCGGGCAATGAGAGCCATCTCGATCTCATCCCCCAGACGCTCCTCCCTCGCCTTCGACTCCGCCAGCTCCTCCTCCAGATTCGCGCGCTCGACAGGATCATTGAGCTCCCGGCGTGCGAGAGCGATATCGTCCTTCATGGAACGCAACTCCTGCATCACTTTTGCCATCTCGGCACGGAAGTCCCCTATCTCTGCGGGGAGCCTCGCCCGGTCCCCGATCTGTTTTTCAAAGGCAGCCGCCCGCGCCTTCCAGTCGGCCGCCTCCCGGCGGGCCTTCTCCATCTCCTCCCGGGAGGTCTTCAGCTCTTTCCGCATCTCGTGATTCGCCTTGGCAAGCGCACTGGCCTCTGCCCGGACCTGATCGCGTTGTTCCGCCACCGACTCCACCGCGCGCTGGGCCGCCATCAGGTCGGCGGCGATATCTTCCAGGTCCTCGCGCAGGATCTGCACCCGGGCATCATCGTCCTGATTCACCACGATGGGAACGAACTGGGAAACGGGAACAAGTTCCACGAGGGGAGTACCTTCGACGATTGCGAATGCCGCAAGGGGGACCGCAACTTCTCTCTCAAACGACTCGACGGAAATATCCGGATGAACAAGGGACGCCAATACTGGCGCAAGAAGCAGGCTCTTCATGACGATGTAAGGGACGGGAACAGGGGGTTACCATCACATGATTTACCGCCAACCGTCGTCGCTGCAAAGAATTTAATAAGGCAATCTTAAATAATTTGGCCCGCCGGGCCTGGGATGCCCCGGTTTTCAGACAACTGTCCCGGGCCTCTTCACCCTCCAAAGTGATCCCAGCCGCCGGACAGTCCGGGCTGCTGGTCCGCTGTCAGGGATCCAATGAGACTCAGGGGAAGATCCGGGAATTGCCCCCGCCACTCAGGCACCAGCCTCTTGGCGGTGCGGGCCGACACCGCGAAGAGCAGTTCGTAATCTTCCCCATCACACAGCGCCTGTTCGATCGTGACCCCACGTGACCTCGGTAAAGAGTCCTTCTCTAACAGGACCCCGCACCCGCTGGCGGCAGCCAGGCGGGGAAGATCGCGCGCCAGTCCGTCGGAGAGATCCATCATGGCGTGCAGGGTGAAATTTCGGACCAGCCAATTCGCCTCTAACAGACGCGGCGTAAAGGTCAGGTGACTACCCCGGAGCGATCCTCCCAGCCGTCCTGTCACAAACAGAAGATCCCCGGGGCGGCCCCCACTGCGGAGGATCACCTGCGAACGTCTGGCCGTTCCCGTTCCCGCCACCGAAATCATAACCGGGGCCCCGGCCGGGACCGAAGAGGTCTCCCCTCCCACGATGGAGCAGTCATAGGCGCGGGCACACTTGTTCATTCCGCGATAGAGTTGTTCGGCCCAGCGCATTTCACAACTGGGGGGCACCGCGAGGGTGACAAGGAGATGACGGGGCCATCCCCCCATGGCCGCGAAGTCGCTCAGGGTGCGCGCAATCGCCTTCCAGCCGACCTTGCCCGGAGCGTCCTCGGGCAGGAAGTGCACATTACATACCAAACAGTCGGTTTTTAAAAGTTCGGCCTCTCCCCGGGCTCCTCCTTCCACCACCGCACAATCGTCGCCCGGCCCGGTAAGTATCCCGGGGCCAGCCTCCAGCAGGGTGGTGAGCCGGGCCACCACGGCCTCTTCACCATAGTGAGACAAGTCCGGCATTCTTTTCGAGCTCCTCAAGCAGCTCCGGGTTTAATTTGAAGATGAACTGGGCTGCGACGGTGGCGGCATTGAAACAAAAGTGGATGGCGATGGGGGCCCAGAGAGAACCGGTGTACTCGTAGGCGAGGGCCAGGACGATCCCCAGGACAGTCAGCGGCAGGAGCGCGAGCAGGTTTCCGTGCACCGCCCCGAAGAGAAGCCCCGAGAAGATCACTGCGAACGGGATATTGGTGAAGCGTTTTACGGCCGCATAAATATAGCCGCGAAAGACCACCTCCTCGGCAAGGGGGGCTCCCACGCAGGCCACCATGGCCACCAGCCCGAGGACGAGCGGGTCCTTGCTTTCTCCCAGGAGTTTGACCGTTTCCTGTTTCCCGTCGCCCTCCACAAAGCTACTGACCCACTCGTTATAGCCCGTCGCATCCAGACCAGCCATGAAAGCCCACATCATGAGGACGACCACGGGAGCAAAAATAACCTGCCACCACGTCCGTTGCCACCGCAGCCCGAAGCCCTCCACCAGGTTAACCCGCCAAAAGAGGATGACCGCCACCATCGCGATCTGCAGCCCCTGCAGGCACAAGCCGATGAGCAACCTAAAGCGCAGCCCCTCCATTTCGGCGATCTCCCCGGTTTCCTCCCCCGGGATTCGGCTCGATCCCAACCACATGGCCGCATAGAAGGCCAGGAACAACGATACCCCCAGCATGTCGATCAGGCCAAATCCACGAGTGGCCACCCGCCCCCGCGGGAGGGGCGGAATCTTTCCCGGCCCCACATGGCGCAGGGCATAGAGGGGTACCGCCCAGAAGAAAAACATCCCCGCGCAGAGAACGAAAACCGTGTCGATGACTTGAACCTCGATGCCCATGAATCGCGCTGGCCTGAGCCTAGGGCCTTGAGCGCTGCTTGGCCAGCGGGGGCACGCTGAATGTCACAGTCCCCCAGGTGCCCGCCTCCCCCAAAGCCAGAATTAGATGGATGGGCAGAGAAATCCGCGTAAAATCCCGGACCTCGTGAAGCTTCTCCCTCTTTTACTCGCGGCAGCCGTGCTCCTGCCGGCCTCCGCGGCTTGGTCCCGGCCCTTCACCAATGCGGCCGGCAAGACCCTGGAGGCCGAGATCGTCCGCGCCAACGCGAATGAAGTTACCCTGCGGATGACCAACAAACGGACGGCCACCGTGAAGATTGCAAGCCTGAGCGAAATTGATCAGGTCTACGTCCGCAAATGGCTGGCGAACCAGGTCCCACCCCTCCGGATCACCCCGAACATGGTGCGCAAGACAACCAAGGGCTCCCGGCCCAGTTACGCCTCCGGGGGCAAGTCCTACCAGCAGAGCTATGAGCTCTCGGTGGACTTCCAGAATGACGACAATGCCAAGGGACTGGAAGAGACCTCCCTGAAGTATTTTCTGGTCGGTCGCTCGCTCGGAAAGACCAGGAAACACCGGATCCTCGGAGTGCAGGAACAGGGCTTCGGGGTGGCCGCCGGCGGGAAGCACACCGTCACCTTCCGGCGGGAGGTCAACACCTATTCCGACAACGACTCATCCTACCGCGGCAATTACAAGTGTATCGGCTACGTCCTTTATGCCTCCCGCCGGAAGGATGACCGCGAAATCTACACCTACGCCTCCACCCCCCAGCTGGAAGAGGCCCTCTACTCCATCATCCAGCTCAGGGAGCGCGACGTAGTGGATGAGCACTTCCAGAACCCCGAGAAGCGGACCTCCCCGTTCGGACGCGACAACTGGAACCGGGACGATATCCCCGACATCTTCAACCCGCGGCGCCGGGAAAATCCCAAGCCCGAAAAGAAGCCTTCCGCGCCTCCGGTTATCATCAGGTAGGGCTTCCGCAGCTCGTCGGAGGGGCTCAGGTGGGCTCCTGGTTACGCATGAAGTCCGCCACCTGGGCAAAGAAGGGTTCCAGTTCCGAACGCACCTCTGCTCCCACCTCACATTCGGTCATGGCCTCGCCCATGAGCTGGAGCCAGCGATCCCGCTCCGCCACCCCGATCCGGAAGGGCATGTGGCGCATGCGAAGGCGGGGATGGCCCCGCTGTTCCTGGTAGCGGGTATCCCCGCCCAGCCGGAAGCACAAAAAGAGATACAGACGTTCCTCCGCTCCCGCCAGGTCCTGGGCCGGGTACATGGGCCCCAGCAGGTCGTCTGCGGGAATGCGCCGATAGAAGGCCGTAACCAGCTGGCGGAAGCCCTCGTCCCCCATTTCCGCCCAGATCGCAGCCTCATTCATACCACGGAAAGAGGTCACTGATGGCTTTTCTTTTCACGAATTCAGGCACATCTTCCTTACGAGAAACGCTTCTGCCCAGCGCTTTCTCACAACGCCAGCGCAATGTCCATCCCACCGCAGTTCGAGGCTCCCAGCCCCGAGGAGCTTCACGAGCTCCTCCCGGCCTACGATGTGCTGGCTTTCATCGCGAAGGGGGGAATGGGAGCAGTCTACAAGGCCCACCAGAAGTCCCTGGAGCGCGACGTGGCGATCAAGATTCTCCCGCGCGAGTTCGGGGAAGACGAGGCGTTCCGCAAGCGGTTCGAGGATGAGGCCAAAGCCATGGCCAAGCTGAACCACCCAAATCTCATCAGCGTCTACGACTTCGGCGAAGTCGACCACATGCCTTATATCGTGATGGAATTCGTGGACGGCAAATCGCTCCATCACTCCGCCCACGGCAAGGCCATCGAGCAGAAGGAGGTCGCCCGCCTGGTGACCGGGATCTGCGAAGGTCTCGCGCACGCCCACGAGGCGGGCATTCTCCACCGCGACATCAAACCTGCCAATATCCTCCTGGACGGGAAAAAACGTCCCAAGATCGGGGACTTCGGCCTGGCGCGCTTTGCCGAGGAGAGCGAGGGAGAAGGCATCATCTTCGGAACCCCTGATTACACCGCCCCGGAGGTGATCAAGAGACCCAGTGCGGTCGATACCCGTTCCGACATTTTCTCTACCGGGGTCATTCTCTACGAACTCCTCACCGGCAAGGTTCCCGAGAAGAGCTACGTCCCCGCCTCGCAGATCGAGGATGTCGACCCACGTTTCGACAAGATTGTGCGCCGGGCCACCCACCCCTCCCCCATGCTGCGCTTTGCCGACGGCGAAGCAATGGCCAAGGACCTGAAGCAGCTCCGCGATGCCCTCGAAAAGCAGGTGCCCAGTATCATGGCTACACCCCCGGCCACGGCGCCCAGCCCGCCCCCCGAGCCCGCTGCCCCCGTAGCCGTAGCGCGCACCGGACCGGCAACCAGCCCGGCCCCCGCAGCCGTGACTCCCACCGGACCGGCAACCAGCCCGGCCCCCGTAGCCGTGACTCCCACCGGACCAGCCGCCAGCCCGGCCCCCGTAGCGGATCCGCCAACGGCTCCCGCTCCGGCCGCCCCCGAGGTCCAGATCAAGATCGGGACCAACTGGTCCCTCCTGCGCAACCTCGTCATCATTGTCCTCCTGCTGGCTGCCATCTATGGGATGAACTACCTCTACCAGGACCAGAAAGACAAAAACGCCGACCAGAAAGAGAAGCTACAAGAGGCCGAGGATCTTGCCAAGCAGGAGGAAATCCAGCGGTTGCTCACCGAGAAAAAGAACCGTGA
Organism: Roseibacillus sp.; assembly: GCA_022448985.1. Classification (GTDB taxonomy): domain Bacteria; phylum Verrucomicrobiota; class Verrucomicrobiia; order Verrucomicrobiales; family Akkermansiaceae; genus Roseibacillus_B. The sequence goes on along the minus strand of JAKVCR010000034.1, from coordinate 28,036 downwards.
AAGGCGCGCAGCCCTGGAAGCCTCCATCGCGAAGAATCCCCCCGTGATCCCGGAACCGGAACCGGAACCGGAAACCCCCATGGAAGCGCTGGAGCGCCTGAAACCCGCGCTCACCTCCGGAGAGGAGCGCCCCGAGTATCCCCCCGGCACCCTGGTGCGCGGAACCAGCCGCTTCTTCTTCGTGGAAAGCCAGCTCAGTTGGCAACGGGCAGCTGCCTACGCGGAAGAATACGGAGGCCACCTTGCAACCTGCCTCAACGAGGGCGAACAGAAATGGCTCACCTCCAAAATTCCCGGTAGCACCACGATCTGGCTCGGGGGAGGCGCCACCGGACGAACGGCATGGGGTTGGGTCGACGGCTCCCCCTGGACCGTGCGCAAGCCCTCCACCACCACCGGAAATACCGCCACCCTGAGCGACTTGGGATCCATCCGTGCCCAGCCTGGGGGTCAGAAATTCCCCTTCTTCATCCAATGGCGTAATGACGGCAGCAATCCCGGGACGCTGAAGGTCCAGCTCAATCGCCTCAAGGCCACCCTCGATACCCCCGATCCAATCTATCCTCCAGGAGTGCTCTCCTTCGAAAACCGCCGTTATCTCGTGATCGAGAAGGCAGGAACCTGGGAGGATGCCAACGCCGTGGCACAAGCTGCCCACGGACACCTCGCGGTTCCCAGTGAACCGCAGGAGGGCACCTACCTCCGGAACCTGATCAACTCTAACCTCGACGAGAATTCCGGGGCCTGGCTCGGAGGCCGCCACAACGGCCGTTCCTGGACATGGATCACTGGCGAACCCTGGACCTTCAACTCCTGGGCGCCCAACTCGCCCGACGGGACAAAGGAAGCCGACAGCGCGGTGAGACTGATAGCCGGGGATAACGGAGGTTGGGATGATGCAAACCCCGGGGATGAGGAAGCCGCCCCGGCCTTTGTGATCGAATGGAGCAAGGACCGGGGCAATACCAGACCGGTCGCTATCACCCCCGGGGCCGGAGACTGGGCCAACCTGCGCACGGCGACCCAGAAGAAGGTACAGATTTACGAAGCGAAGTTCGCCGAAAAGCTTCTCGAGAATGGCAAGGGGCTGAAGTCGGACCTCAACTTCTGGCACCGTGGCCTCCGGGACAACGATGAACGCATCTACGCCCCCGTCGTCAACCGGATCAAGGCAAAGGTAAGGCCCGACGGATCGATCGCAATCGGGATGACTGAAATCAGCAAGCTTACCCTTACGCCCCGCGGGGTCGATGTCGTCAGGAGGCACCTCCAGTCCCAGCAGGCCCTCAAGACCTCCCTGGAAACCCAGGCCAACCGGATTCGCCTGGACTACATCGGGAGCCTGCAGCCCAAGAGGGACGCCGCCGAGGACGGGGGTAAAGCCAACGAAATGCGCGCGATCCAGAACGAGATCGACGCCTGTGGCGAGTCCGGACGAACCTTCCTTGAACACCTTGGCTCCGGCATCCTCGGCAGCTTGGACCCTCCCGCGAAAACCCCCTGAGACACAAAATTTCCTGGAAGTGGTCTGCCCAGAGGCCCGGAACGCCCTTTACCCATCCCCGCAAGTCCGGTTCCCGCGCTTGCGTCTGCACGCAACGAAGGGCATAATGACGTGTTCACTCCTCCATGTCCATTGATCTCGAATTCCACGCTCCCAGTATCGAGGAGCTTCAGCCGCACTTCCCGGCTTACGAGATCACTGCGTTCATCGCCCAGGGAGGAATGGGAGCGGTCTACGCGGCCCGGCAGGTTTCCCTCGATCGCCCTGTTGCAATCAAGATCCTGCCTCGCCAATTTGGTGCCGACCCGCAATTCCGGGCCAGCTTCGAGTCTGAAGCCAAATCAATGGCCCGCCTCAACCATCCCAACCTGATCGCGGTCTACGACTTCGGGGATGCGGACGGGATGCTCTATATCATCATGGAACTGGTAGAGGGAAAGTCCCTCCACCATTCCGCCCACGGCAGGGCCATTGACCAGAGTGAAGCCGCCCGCCTGGTGGCCGGCATTTCACACGGGCTGGCCCATGCTCACCAGCACGGCATCCTGCACCGTGACATCAAACCGGGCAATATTCTCCTCGGACCGGAAGCTGTTCCTAAAATCGGGGACTTCGGGCTGGCTCGCCCGGTGGGGGAGGGACACAACCCGGATGAGATCGTATGGGGGACCCCTGGCTACAGCGCGCCGGAAGTTGTCAACAACCCCGGCGCCGTTGACCAGCGGGCGGACATCTTTGCAGTGGGCGTTCTGCTCTACGAACTGCTCACCGCCCAGGTTCCCTCCGAGCCCTGGCAACCACCATCGGCAGTAGGTCAATGCAGCCCGGAGTTTGATCCCATCATCCGGCGTGCGACGCATCCCTCCGCGGGAATGCGCTACTCCAACGCCGAGGAACTGGCCAAGGCCCTGGACCAGCTGGGGGAAAAGCTCAAGAAGCCGGTCCTGCGCAAACCCAAGACCCCCGCGGCTGCGGCGCCCGTTCCCGGGGCTACCCCAATCGGAGTGCGGGCGGCCACCCCCGCCCTCGCAACTCCCCCGGCAAAGTCCCAATCGGTCCCGGTGGTCGGCATCCTCGTCGTCCTCGGGGTCCTCGGGGTCCTCGGCTTCATTCTGATTGGCGGCTCCGGAAAGGAAGAAAACAAGGAGTCCCGTGGGACCTCCCCCCCTGTCGAGGAGCCCGTCTCCAAGCCCATACCGAAGCCCAAGCCCAAACCTCCCGTCATTGCGGAAACTCCAAAGGAAGAGAAAAAACCCGAACCCAAGCCCGAACCTCCCAAACCCAAGCCCGTCGAAAGCACCAGCCAGGCCCTCACCCGGCTCCAAGCCAATTTGAAGGCGGGTGATCTGTCCGAGCTTCCCAAGGGGACCGTCACGCGGGGAGACTCTCACTTTCTCCTCGTAAACAAGGCCCGCCCCTGGCAATCCGCCTCTCTCTTCGCAGAGGCCCACGGGGCCCAGCTGGCAGCACTGGAGAGCAAGGAGGATCTCGCCTGGGCTGTTTCTGAGCTGAAAATCAGTAGCCCCTCCTGGATTGGTCTGTCGGACTCCGGCATGGAAGGGAAGTGGTACTGGGTCAGCGGGGAAGCCCCCACGAAGGATCTCTGGGCCGCGGGCCAGCCAGATGAAAGCAGCTCCAGCGACGGGGGACAGGACTACGCGGCCCTCCTTCCCGACCAATCGCTGGACGACCTCGCCGCTTCGCGCAACCTCCCCTTCCTGCTGCAGTGGACCAAGGATGGCAACACGGGATCACTTGCCCGGCAACTTGAGCGGGTCCCCGCCTCTCTCAAGGCCAAACAGCCCGCCTTTCCAGCCGGAACACAGAACATCAATGGTTCGCGCTTCCTTGTGGTCCCTGCCTCAATCTCCTGGGAGGAGGCCCGCAGCCGGGCCGAGACTGCCGGGGGACACCTCGCGGTTCCTTCCACCCAGGAAGAAGCGAGCCGGATCATTGAATCCATGGAGGAATTGCTGGGAACAGGAGACGGGTGCTGGGTCGGGGGCTGGCAGAAAGGCGTGGCTACCCCGGTCTGGACCTTTGTAACCGGCGAACGTTTTGAGTTCGTGACCTGGGCTCCCGGTCAGCCCGGCAAGGGAACGAGCCCACAAAAAGCCCTGCAACTCTGGCGCGGGGAGGAAAGCGAGTTCGGTTACAAGAACGTGGCCGGGGAGCCCAAGGAGGCCAGCTACTTCCTTGTGGAGTGGTCGGCCCCTTCCCGTCGGAATATGCCGGAAGCTGGTGAAAAGAATCGGCCAGCCGGGGCCGAGGACTGGCTGGTCAGGTTGCGCCAGCTCTTTCGCGACCAGGAAGAGGTTTCCCATGACCGCTGGAAGCGACGCCACGACAAGAATCTCGGGGATTTTATCGACGACATGGAAAGCTCGACGAGCGCCGCCCGCCGCTTCAGCCGGGAAGCTGAGAAGTACATTGATGGCATAACCGAAGGCATGAAGGAGAAAGGCGAGCTTCCCGCTGACCTTGACTTGCCTAGATGGGTCAGGGGCGACCTCGAAAAGAAACACGACAAGGCCCTCGCCAAGCAGAAGGAGCTCTGGGGCGAATACGAAATCGAGTTTGAAGACGCCCAGGACCGCTACCGCGACCAGGTCGGCAAGGAGGTCAGGCGCCGTCAGGCACAGGGAGACCGCGAGGGAGCGGCTTACCTTGCCCGCGAGAAGGAGGCGGTTGCCGAGAAGGCCTACTTTCTCGCCATCCTTCGCGGCGAATTCCCCGACGTCCCTGACGGACAGCAGAAGGCCCGTGACGATGAGGACCAGGAGTGAGGCCACAGGCCCCTCCTGACCGTGTCTCCTCAGAAGAAGGTCTCTGATCCACCTGTTTCACGTTCCCCACAGGACTAGCGGGATTGCCCCCGGCCAATGAAACTGGCCAAGCCCTCCCCGCTCTCTAAGCTCAGCACGTGCCGCCGGCCAAGAAACGCACCGCCGCTGCCCAAGCTCGCCGTCGCCCCGGGTCCCGGAAGGAGAAGCAGGGGGAGACAATCGTCGTCCGGGGAGCGCGCCAGAATAACCTCAGGGGGCTGGATCTCGACATCCCCCTCGGCAAGCTCACGGTGGTGACTGGCCCTTCCGGTTCCGGCAAATCCTCCCTCGCTTTCCAGACCCTCTACGCGGAAGGCCAGCGCCGCTACGTGGAGACCTTTTCGCCCTACGTGCGCCAGTTCTTTGACCGCATGGACAAGCCGGCCGTCGATCGCATCGAAGGCATCCCCCCCGCCATCGCAATCGAGCAGAAGAACAACGTGCGCACCACCCGCTCGACGGTGGGCACCATCACCGAGCTCAATGACTACCTCAAGTTGCTCTATGCCCGCTGTGCCCATGCCATCGATCCCTCCAACGGAGATCTCATCCGGCCCGACACCAGCGATTCCATCTCCGCCTGCTGTTTCGAGAGCCTTCCGGATCAGCCGGCCCTGGTCCTCTTCCCCGTTCCCGTGCCTCCCGAGACCGAGCTGGAGGAGTTCTTCGCCTTTCTCCAGCAACAGGGCTACCTCCGGATCCACCTCAACGGCCGGGTGATCCGGACCGACTCTCCGGAGGAAGCAGGCTTTGCCCTCCTCCCTTCTCAGGTTCACGTCATCCAGGATCGCGTAATGATCAAAAGGGCCAACCGCCAACGCCTCCTGGAGGCCCTTGAGCGGGCCCTGGATCTGGGCAAGGGGGCCTGTTCCATCGCCGACACGAAGGAGGGGAGTCACCCCAGATCCTTCTCCACTAACTGGACTAATCCCGCTACCGGGTTCACCGCCCGGCCACCAACACCTTCCCTCTTCACCTTTAACAATCCGGTGGGGGCCTGTCCCGATTGCCGCGGCTTCGGACGTGTCATCGGCATCGACCTCGCCAAGGCGATTCCCGATCGCTACCGCACCATCCGCGAGGGCTGCGTGAAGCCCTTCCAGGGCGAGCGTGGGGAGGAGTGCCAGCGGGACCTTGAGCTGCACGGCACACGGCGTGGCCTCGACCTGGACTGCCCCTTCGGTGATCTCACGGAGGAGGAACAGAACTGGGTTCTCTACGGAGAGCGCGAAAATCCCGAGGACGCCTGGGAAAATGACGAATGGTACGGCGTGAAGGGCTTCTTTGAGTGGATGGAAGGCCGGGCCTACAAGATGCACGTCCGCGTCTTTCTGAGTCGCTACCGTTCTTATACGACCTGTGGCAGCTGCCGCGGGGCCCGCCTGCAACCCGAAGCCCTCTGCTTCCAGGTCGACGGCTACACCCTTCCTGATCTCTGGCGACATCCAGTCGCCGATCTTCACGAATGGATCCTCAAGCTGCCCCCGAAGATCCAAAATCGAAGTTCCCGCATCGACAAGACGACCCAGCTCGTTCTCTCCGAGATCACCACCCGCCTGCGCTACCTCTGCGAAGTGGGACTTGGTTACCTTACCCTTGACCGTGCCACCCGCACCCTCTCTGGCGGCGAGATCGAGCGCGTCAACCTCACCAGCTGCCTTGGCGCATCACTCACCAACACGCTCTTCGTCCTCGACGAGCCCACGGTGGGCCTCCACCCCCGTGACATCGGAGCGCTCGTCTCCGTGATGCAGGGCCTGCGCGACAAGGGCAACACTCTGCTGGTGGTCGAACACGAGGAAGCCGTCATGCGGGCGGCCGACCACCTCCTCGATATCGGCCCGGGAGCGGGAGAACATGGCGGTGAAATCGTAGCTGCTCTCACGAGGCGCCAGGCCTTCCAGTCCAGCTCCCTCAAGACCTGCCCCCGGAGCTCCACCCTTCCCTACCTGCTGGGAAAACAGTCAATTCCCGTTCCCTCCATCCGCCGCGCCCCCACCGGTTTTCTCAGAATTCGTGGGGCAACCCGTCACAATCTCCGCAAGCTGAATACCGACATCCCGCTTGGGGTGTTCGCCTGCGTGACCGGGGTCTCCGGATCGGGCAAGTCGACCCTGGTCCACGATATCCTCTACCGGAACCTGGCTGCTGCCCTGCACATTGAGAGTCAGGACGAACCGGCACCCCTGCGCTCCCTCACCGGAACCGAGCAGCTCAACGATGTTAAAATCGTGGACCAGAGTCCACTTTCCCGCACGCCGCGTTCCACCCCTGTCGTCTATCTGGGCGCCTTCGATCTCGTGCGCCAACTCTTCGCCAGAAGCCCGGATAGCCAACTCGCGGCCCTGAACCCGGGATACTTTTCCTTCAATTCCGGTGCTGGCCGCTGTGAACGTTGCGGAGGCAACGGCTTCGAAAAGGTCGAGATGCAGTTTCTCTCCGATCTCTATCTCACCTGTCCCGAATGCAACGGCTCACGCTATAACCAATCCGCCCTTGAGATTCGCTTCGAAGGCCAAACCATCGCCGAGGTCCTTAACCTCACTGTCACTGAGGCACTCTCCTTCTTCGGACGGGGAGCAGCGGAGACCACCAGGCGGGCCGCTACCAAGGAGGCCGGGCTCAAGGCCAGGATCCTCCTGGCCCTGCGACCCCTTGAGGATCTCGGGCTTGGCTACCTTCGGCTTGGACAACCCCTTAATACCCTCTCAGGCGGGGAAGCCCAACGACTCAAGTTGTGCACAATCCTCATGCAGGCCCTTTCCCACCGGAAGGAGTCGGCCGAGCTCCTCATCCTCGACGAGCCCACCACCGGTCTGCACTTCGGTGACATCGAGAAGCTTCTCATCGTTTTCCAGCGCCTGGTCGACGCGGGCCATTCCCTCCTTGTCATCGAACACAACCTGGACGTCATCAAGTGCGCTGACTACATGATCGACGTCGGGCCCGGCGCCGGCGCAGACGGAGGGAGGATCGTCGCCACCGGAACCCCGGAGGAAATCATCACCACAAACACCGAGACAGCCCGCTATCTCGCTCCCCTTCTCGATCAAAAGGCCAACCCGGCCACCAAATCCTCCTCCAGCAACCAACTCAGTGAACAGGCGCCCGGGCCCGGAAGCCGCATCGAAAAGGCGATCCAGATTTCCGGGGCCCGGGAACACAATCTCAAGAACATCGAAGTCACCATCCCACGCAACAAATTCGTGGTCGTCACCGGACTGAGCGGAAGCGGCAAATCAACCCTCGCTTTTGATATCATTTTCGCCGAGGGGCAACGGCGGTTCCTCGACTCGATGTCACCTTACGCACGACAGTTTGCCGAACAGCTGGAAAAACCTGACATCGACTGCATTGTCGGCCTCCCTCCCACGGTTGCGATCGAACAACGCATTTCCCAAGGGGGCGGCAAGTCAACAGTGGCTACCGTAACGGAAGTCTATCACTTCCTGCGTCTGCTCTATGCCAAGCTGGGGATCCAGCATTGTCCCGAGTCCGGCGAACCCGTGGTCCCACAGACCGAGGACGCGATCGTGGAGGCAATCCGGGCAGAACTGAAGAAGGGCCCGGTAGACATCCTCGCCCCCGTGGTGCGCGGACGGAAGGGCTTTCACACCGACATCGCCGCCTGGGCCGGCCGCCAGGGCTACTCCCGCCTCCTGGTCGACAACCAGTGGAGAGAGGTCGAGGGTTTCGAGCGGTTGGAGCGCTTCAAGGAACACGATATCGATGTCCTCGTTCTCCACTTTTCAAAACGCAGCATCCGTCTCTCCGACCTCCGCGAGGCAGTGGGCAAAGCCCTGCAACTGGGAAAGGGCACCCTGCGGATGCTCAATAGTGACAACTGTCTGCGCCCGTTTTCCAAAGCGCGGGTCAGTCCGGTCACCGGCCGTTCCTTCGAGGCTCCCGATCCCGCCCACTTTTCATTCAATTCGCCCCGCGGCTGGTGCAAGACCTGCCGGGGCCATGGAGAGATCGCCTCGGCCCGCCGCCGTTTCAACAGCCGAAAAAGCACCCCCTACAACTCCATCACGGAAGCCGAAATCGAGTTCGACCGCAAACTCGACCGAACCGCCGAAGAGGAACTCGTAGCCTGTCCCGACTGCGGAGGCGCCCGACTCAATGAAGTGGCCCGGGCCATCCGAGTCCAGGACCTGGCTATTCAGGATATCACCCTTCTCCCGGTAACGGAGGCTGCCGCCACGCTACAGGATTTCATATTCACCGGACGGGAAGCCACCATCGCCCGCGACATCCTTCCCGAAATCGCCCAGCGCCTTCACTTTCTGGAAGAGGTAGGCCTCGGCTACCTGCAGCTGAACCGCTCGTCCAAGACCCTCTCAGGTGGCGAGGCCCAACGCATCCGACTGGCGGCCCAACTGGGCTCCAATCTGCGGGGAGTCCTCTACGTCCTTGATGAACCGACCATTGGGCTGCACCCCCGCGACAATGACAAGCTCCTCAACACCCTGGAAGCGCTCCGGGGCAAGGGAAATTCCCTCCTCGTGGTGGAGCATGACGATGAGACGATGGCGCGAGCGGGCCACATCATCGACCTCGGTCCCGGGGCCGGGCGCCACGGCGGCGAGGTGGTCGCTTCCGGACCACTGGGGAAAATCCGGAAGCTCAAAAAGTCCATTACCGGGCACGCCCTGGCCCATCCCCTCGTTCATCCCGTCCGCGGAGAGCGGCGGCCCCTCCCCAAGGCCGCCGCCAGGACGGGCTGGCTTCGCGTGAAGGGTTGCACTCTGAACAATCTCAATAACATCGAGGCACGGATCCCGCTCCAGCGCCTGACGGTCATCACCGGTATCTCAGGATGTGGAAAATCCTCTCTCATGCGCGGCACGATCGGGGAACTCTTCAAGCGCCAGGCCAAAAAATCCTGGAAGGCCGCGTCCGGGATCAAATCGATCCGGCACTGCTATGAGGTGGACCAATCGCCCATCGGCAAGACCTCCCGTTCCTGCCCCGCCACCTACGTCAAGATCTTCGACGACATCCGCAAGCTCTTTGCCCAGCTACCGGAAGCACGCCTGCGCGGTTTCGACGCCTCGCGGTTCTCCTTCAACAATTCAAGTGGGCAATGCCCCGAGTGCAGGGGAAACGGACGTATCAAGCTGGAGATGGACTTCCTGCCCACCACCTGGACCCACTGCGATGGCTGCAATGGCAAACGCTATAATCCCGCTACCCTTGAGATCCGTTACAATGGTCGATCCATCGGAGATGTCCTGGCCATGACCATCGACGAGGCGGCGGATTTTTTCTCCGCCCACGGCAAGTTGCACCGCACGCTCTCGCTGCTGAAGGACACCGGCCTGGGCTACCTCCAGATCGGCCAGCCCAGCCCCACTCTCTCCGGCGGTGAAGCACAGCGCATCAAGCTTGTCACTGAGCTCACCCGGGGCCGCATAAGCAGGACGGCGGTAAAGACAAGGGCCCCGCAGGCCAATCTCTACCTCATTGAGGAGCCCTCCATCGGCCTCCATCTGGAAGATGTTAAAAAGCTCATTGACGTGCTCCACCGCCTGGTGGACGAGGGACACACCGTGGTGGTGGTGGAGCACCACACCGGCATCATGGCGGAGGCCGACAACATCATCGACATGGGACCAGAGGCGGGCCATGCCGGGGGGCGCATTGTCGTCCAGGGGCCCCCGGAGAAGATTCTCAAGTCCAAGACTTCCCGCACCGCTCCCTTCCTCCGGCGGGTGCTGCCGTCCTGACCGCTCCTACCCGCTTTGCGCAGGAGGACTCGAATCATCCCATCAGATGAGATCGGCGATTCATCTTCTCACCTCATCGAAGGTATTCGGTTCCCTCCCTGAAAGATTTACTTGCGCACGGCGCACTACAGCCCATCTTCCCGCGAACATGAAAAAGCTCCTCCTCATGCTGGCTGCTGTAGCCTTGCCCACTGGTGTCACTCTCGCCGAGGAAAAGGCCGATGCCGCCAAGGCTGACGTCAAGATCACGATCACCGGCAACGATCAGATGAAGTACGACAAGAGCGAGATCGAAGCCAAGGCGGGTCAGACAATCGCCATCACCTTGAAGAATATCGGGGCACTTCCAAAGGAAGCCATGGGCCATAACGTGGTGATCCTCAAGCCCGGGTCCGACCTCATCAAGTTTGCCCTCGGCGGCATCGCCAACAAGGCCGGGGGCTATCTCCCTACGGAAGCCACCCTCGCCGCTCAAATCGTCGCCCACACCAAGATCCTCGGTCCCAAGGAAGAGGAAACCATCGTATTCAAGGTCGACGCGGCCGGGGACTATCCCTACCTGTGCACCTTCCCCGGCCACTTCGGGGTCATGAAAGGCGTCATCAAGGTCAAATAGGTTCCGCCTCTTTTATAAGGAGCAAGGGCTACGCGGAAGCGTAGCTTTTTGCCTCCATGCAGGGCTGCCATTTCAGTCCACCTCCACTTCCTGCATGAAACGGCCATAGGCCTTCGCGCCCATATAGCGTTTCAGGACGGCCCCCGGAGCGGTCCGCAGATCTACCATCAACAAGGCATCGAGGCAGTTCGCGAACTCCGGGTCTACATTGAATTCAAGCAGGGTGGCGTTGAGCTTGAGATACTGCCGCAGAAGGACTGGCACGCCCTTGCCGTCGGGTTCCACTTCCGCCACCCGGGCAGACACCTGTTCAATGCTCTCCAGCCGTGGGCTGATATCCGTGGGGAGATCGTCCTGGTAGGGGTTGTGAGGCTCGACAAACGGCGAGAGCTCCTCATCGCACCTGGCCTCGCGCAGGTAGCGCACGATGAGCCCCTTGGAAAGCGGGGTATAATCCTGGCTGATACTGACGGGGCCGAAGAGTCTCGCATAACGCGGATAGCGCGTTACGAAGCAGCTGATTCCCTTCCAGAGGGCCATCAGCGCCGCGAAGGAGCGTTGATACCCGGGCGCCACGAAGGAGCGTCCCAGCTCCAGGCCCGGGCTCAGGTGATCGAGAAAGGCCTGCTCGAAATTGAAGAGGGTCGAACAGTAGAGGCCCGCGGATCCGTGCTCGGCCAGGACCAGGTCGGTGCGCCCGAGTCGGTAGGCTCCGACCACCTCCCTGGATTCCTCGTTCCAGAGAAAAAGGTGCAGGTAATGCCGGTCGAAACGGTCAAGATCGAGGGCTTTCCCGCTTCCCTCGCCAACCAGCCGGAAGCTGATTTCCCGCAGGCGGCCGATCTCATGCAAAATCTCGGGGATGGCCTCCGCAGAGGCGATAAAGACCTCAAATTCACCATTCCGCATTAAAACCGCTCCGTTTGCCCGGAGCACGTCGACCTCCTCCTGTAGGCACTCCCTGCTTGCTGGGTCAGCTACGGATGTTGTGAAGGCTGCGGACATGGTCGTCCCCCGTCGATCTTTGTTGGAGCTGGTTTAATTTGAGCAGACTGACATGGCCTGATGCCTCCGGGAGACGGAACTCAGCCTGAGCATTCAAGCTGCGCACGATGACGGAGGGTCGAAGGGGCCACCCCGAAATCATCTTCCAGGTTCACCCCGAGGATCCGGCAGATACCCCCCACCATGGCGAAGTGGTGCACGGTGTGACTGACCAGGAACTGCAACTCCCGTCCGATCGTTGAAGGCTGCCAGTCGATGTGTTCTCCGCCACAGTCCATCTTGACAAGGAGTCCCACCGGCATCTTGTCCTCCATGAGAACCTCCAGACCCTGCATGACCTCTTCCACTGCTGCGCTGGCCTCGTTTGTCAGGGTCTCCAGGCCCAGATCGCGCTTGCGGTCATCGTAATCAACCCGACCTGAGTCGAGCCCGCCAAGGAACGAAAGATAGTGGTCGATGCAATGACGCATGTGTCCACCTACCGACGATCCATGGAGACTCGCTACCGCCTGAGCAAACTGTCCGTCTTCCAGCCGTTTCAGGAGAGCAACGGCCTGTTGCAGGTAATGGAGATTCGCGCGGAGCAGGCGTTCCATGTATATCTCATTTGACAAGTTCCAGCCCCGGTCCGCAATTCAATTCCCTTCCGTTCCCGGGATCCCCTCAACCGCGACGCGCAGGATCTCCGTCATTTCTCCGGCATCCTCTGGCAGATCCGCATTATTGATCACTGCCCCTGCCCGACAAGATACCGACTGCCCCTTCCTGACCAGAAACGCACGAGGCAGCAATGCCGAACGCAGGAGCGGATGGAGCGCCCCCAGAAGCTGGAAAAGCGGCCCATTTCTCCCGGAAAACCACACCGGGAGCACCGCGGCCCCCGATTTCCTCACCAAGCGCGCGGTATGCTCCGGCCAGGGGGGATCTTCCACCCGCGCCGAGTGCCACTGCCAGTGCGCCACCGCCCCGGCCGGAAAAACCACAAGGGCGCCTCCGGACTGAAGATGGTCCAGCGCCTCCCTGAGCATGCCTGCATTTTTACGCACCGCGCCCTCGCCTCCCAGGATCTCAAGAGGGATGACATGGCGATCCATGCCCATGATTGCCCCGGCCTCATTGTTCCCGAGCACCTTGACATCGGTCCGGGCGCGAAGGACGAGGGCTGGCAGGACAACCGCATCAACCCCTCCGAAAGGATGGTTGGCGATAACCACGAGGGGGCCTTCCCGGGGAATGACCTCTGGCAGCCCAGGGGAACAAACTTCAAATTCCATCACCCGTGCGAGGGCCCCAAATGCTGATTCCCCCTCCCGCTCCACCAGTTCCCCGGCCCGTTTTACGATGGCGCGGACCGGGCCGAACCCGAGAAGATGCTCCACCGCGCGACGCAGGATGCGGTGCCATCCCTCCCCGGCCAGGAAGGGAACACGCTCCTCAATCGGAATAAACTTGCGCCCGGCTCTACTCATCACCGTCCTCCCGGCATAGGTCATCGGCTTCAAACCAGGCCCGCTTGCGATGGGCGCGGACGAGACGCCAGAGTTCATGCAGGGAGCCGGGCTCCACGCCCATCCTGCGGTGGGCGGCCCCAATCTCACAGGCGAGGGACCAGTGGCGGCATAGATCGCGCACTCCTTTCCGCCATGGATACCCCGGCTGGTAAACGTGAATCGGTTCTCCGGTCACCCCATTAAATTCCAGAATGACGAGTCCGCGCCCGGCCTGCAAGTCGGCAAGCGAAGGCACCCGCAGATCGTAACGGCCAAAAGAGATTCCGGGGCTGTGATCCCCGATCCCGTCGAGGACCTCGCGAAGTTCCCCCGTGATATGCTGCCTCTCGTCGGTAAATACCGCTCCTCGCGCATGGGTTCCAATCTCGGTCAGATCAACCCGTGTCCCCCCGGCGGGAACCTCTTCCAGACGCGCCGCAAACTTGGCGAGGAAGTAGCCCGCCATCATGGAGGCCCGGGGGTGTTTCAGGATGAGTTCTTCCAGGGTGCTCTCCCCATCACCCTTGAGACACTGCGCATGCTTCCCTCCCAGCGAGGGAACCTCCCCGCATTTCTCCTCCGGCCCCCGGCCCCATTGCACTCCAAACTCAGGACCCTCGATATACTCCTGCACGATTGCCGCCTCCCTGCAGGCCGCCAGCCAGTATGCGGCTTCGGCCGCGGTCCGAATGACGGCCACACCCTGGCCCCGTTCCCCGATATCAGGCTTGAGAACAACGGGATAGTCCAGACCCTCCTCGGAGAGAAAGGCCGCCACCTCTCCGGCCCGGTTCTCTCCCTCCTCGCATGCCTTGAGGCGACGATACCTTGCAATGCGGATACGCGACTCGTCGGGACAATGTAGAAGATCGAGAATGTCCCCTTTTGATTCCATTGCGAAACCCCCGTGGGGAATGGCGGGGTTACAGCACGTGAAAAGAAACGGGCTCCGCCGCCGCAACGCCTGCCAGGCCAGCCAGAGAACCACCGGGGGATAGACCACCCAAACCGGCCAGAACTCCCAACGTCGTAGACGCGCTAACCGTATGTGCAGGAGGCGGCGGCCCCGCCACGAGAACAAGGGCAGCACCAGCCGCAGGAGCACCCATAGCAACACCGCCGTACCAATCAGAATCGGCCACGCCCAACGCTGATAGGACTCCAGCCACCCCAGGACCACGTGCCCCGCAAAAAAAGAGGCCCCGCACAGAATCGGAGTCCACACCAGGGAGGCCAATGCCAGCGCCAAGGCAAACTTCCGAAAGGACCAGCGGACCGCCCCCGCAGCAACGTAAGACGGCACCCGCGTACCCGGCAGAAACCGGGAGAGGAAGATCCACTTCACGCCATGGCGTTCGAAAACCTGGCGACCCCGCAAAATTACGGAAGGCCGGGCCAGCCTATTGAGCCAGCGCCAGTTCCGCCGCGAGCGGTCCGCAAGCACACCCAGTCCATAGAGACCGAGATCCCCCAGCCAGATTCCCAGCGCGCAGGCACAGCTCGCCCCCGCAAAGGGGATCACCCCGTTGGCTGCCAGGATCCCCCCCGCAATACAGGTCAGGTCTTCGCTGGCGAGGGTCGCAAACACCAGGACCAGGGCCAGCACCCATGCCGACCCGCCAAAGCTCTCGATCCACTCGATGAGCGAACCGCCGTCACCGCTGTCTGCGAGAAGGAAGGTCACGATTCTTCGCGGGTCCGAAGCTGAGTCGCCCCGGGAGGGCGGTCAACTGCCGTTTGCACCTCCGGACCCGGGGCTTCAGAGGGAGGCCTCAAAGCGCCGGGGCTCCCCAGCCAATTCGGGCCGCTCTTCAAGATAGCTCCACATTATATTCCCGTTCTTCACCCTCACCCTGCTACGGCTCATGGTCTGTGCATCAGACCGCAACATCCGCGGAGTAAAGGGAGAGGGCACACCTTCGGTGTCGGAGTGAAACAACCCCAGGAGGCTGCTCCCCATGCGCTGGGCATGGCGCAATTCCTGAAAGCGCCGGCGGCGGGCGATTTTAACTTCCGTGTATCGAAACGAGGACGAACAGAGCGGCACCTCCGGATTGGGTTCGGGAGCCAGTTCCCTGCCGTTCCAGGTCCAGGCCCTCTCTCCTACTGGATCAAAGCCAACCATCGTAAAAGGCCACACGTCCTGCAGGTCTTCGAGTCGCAACCTCTCCTCCACCGCCGGCACATTTTCCAACGTGGCCATCTCCATGACGAGCTGCCCCCGGCTCCGGAGCGGCTCCCCCCCCCCGGCTTCCTCATGCCAGCGATTAAGAAGGCAGACCAGCAATCCCCGCTCATTGACCAGCATCCAGGTTCCGCCACCATCGGGATCGATGGGAGCAAGAAAGGACACCCCCTCCCGCTCACGCACCCGAGGGGGCTCCGCCAGCGCTCGCGTCTTCCTTTCGTCGCGATTGAAATAGACCTCGTAGGATCCCGCAGATTCCCGCCACCAGGTCAGGGTGCACATTCTTTCGTCTCACCCTCCGTCGCCTGCCACTTCTCGTCCTTGTCCTTCCCGACCGGGCGACACTGTCCACTCAGTCAGGTGGGAATCCCCGCAGCGGGCAGAATCCACAACTGCAACGCAAAGTAGAGCCCTGCCACCCCAAGCCCGATGGCAAACCCACCCAGGACATGACCAGTCCTGGTGTTCTCTGCCTGTCTTGCCTTCATATCTTCAGGAATGGGACTCTATCTTCAGGAACCGGACTCGAGCATGGGTATTTACCCCGGGAAGTTCCGTGTTCGTACTGAGCATAGGCCTCTCTCCCTCCCTTTTCAACTTTCTGCATCCTTAAACCGACTCCGCCCCCCTTCGGGGGATGTTCCGGGGCCCGCTGCAACTTCTTGGGATGGCCCTGTTTAAAGCTGACTTTCGCCCCGGCTCTGCCTTCCCCGAGAACCCTGACAATCCGGCCAGCTCAAGCAAATTGCCCCCCTCTCTCATTGCTATCCTCCAAGGCCCTGCCTAGCCTTCCTACTCATGCAAAGACTCCCGATCCTTCTATTTTTCCTCGCTGCTTTCCCTTCTGCCGCGGTGCTGGGCCAACACCAGCACTTCGAGAATCTTGAGTGGCGGGAGCGCCTCACCGATCACTTTGCCCTGCGCGCCAAGAGGACCAACCACGATCCGGCCCGCAGATATGCCGAGAAGGTCTGGGATGAGTGTGTCCGCGTCATGCCCGGGCTTGAGGAGGACTTCAGCAAGAACAAATTCCGAACCCCGGGCGGATCTACGGGCTCCGAGACCGCGCCCTATCGCTTCACGGTCTACCTGGTGGGCTCAGGCCTCGATTACACCACTGTTCTCCAACACCAGCAGCAGCGTAGTGGCTGGGATGCCAACCGGGTCCAAGCCTGCAGGATCACCCGGAATTATGGTGACCCCCAGAACCGCTACTACGTTCTGTGTAAGGCCGACCCCGAGAAATCTACCGGCGGCGGAACTGATCTTACTCCCTCCTTCGTCCACGGCACCGCAGCCACCATCCTTGAAGGGAGAAGTTTGACCGGCAACCTGCCGTTCTGGATGACCGCGGGCTGGGGTTACTATGTCGAGCATCGCATCTTCCGCCTGTGCCGGGTCCACTATATCGACTTCAAGACCTACTACGCGAACGAGAAAGCCGACTTCAAGCGGGGGGCCACCTTGGAACCGAACGAGTCCTGGCCGAGCCCGTTGAAGAAGATGTGCAAAAAGGACATCCGGGAAACCCTCGATACCGTCTGCAAGGCACAAATCCTGACCCTGACTCCCAACCAGTCCGGCTACATCTTCGCCCTGACCTACTTCCTCGTCGGCAGCGATGAAAACATTGCGAAGTACCGCAAACTCGTGGAACGGGCCCGCCAGGGCGAAAAGATCACCAAGTCCGTCCTCCTCGAGACCTATGGCTACGAAGATGATGCCGCGTTGGAAGCGGCTTGGTACGAATTCATGGAGAGCCGGGATTTCAGGTAGCGGGCTTCATCCCGCCCCCTCCAGCGCCCAGGGATCCTAGTAGTATTCCTGCAGCGGGGTCACTGTAAACTCGCGCTCCTGAAGGGAGCGAATGGCCTTCACGCTGGCCTCGGCCGCGGCAAGGTTCGTGCAGTGACTGACCTTGTTGGCCACCGCAGTACTGCGGATGATCACTTCATCCGTCCGCGACTCATGGCTGCTTGGAGTGTTCACGACAAATTGGATTTCTCCGTTCTTCATCATGTCCAGAACGTTGGGGCGCTTGCGCTCGGCCAGCTTGTAGAGCCGCTTGGCCGGCACCCCGGCCTCTTCGAGCGCGCGGAATGTTCCCCCGGTCGCATAGAGTGTGAATCCGGCCTCCACGAACTGGGCCGCAATGGACGTAGCTCCCTCCTTGTCACGATCACTGACTGAAATGAATACATTCCCCTCCATGGGCAGCGGGTTGAATCCGCTCATCTGGCTCTTGGCGTAGGCCATTCCAAGATCCTCATCGATGCCCATGACCTCGCCCGTGGACTTCATCTCGGGTCCCAGCACGATATCGATGCCCGGGAAACGAGGCCAGGGGAAGACCGCCTCCTTCACGTTGTAGTGAGAGGGAATAATGCGTTCGGTGAGCCCAAGATCAGGGAGCTTCTCTCCCACCATGATCTTGGCCGCGAGCTTGGCCAGCGGCACCCCGATGGCCTTTGAGACAAAGGGGACGGTCCGCGAAGCCCGGGGATTGACCTCAATCACGTAGAGCTCGCCGTCCTTGACCGCGAACTGGATATTCATAAGTCCCCGCACCTCCAACTCCCGGGCGAGGTTGATGGCCGCCTCCTCAATCTCTTTCTCGATCTCCTCACCCAGGCTGAAGGAGGGAATCACGCAGGCCGAGTCCCCCGAGTGCACCCCGGCGTGCTCGATGTGCTGCATGATCGCACCTACCACTGTATTCTCCCCGTCAGAGATACAGTCAACGTCCACCTCAATGGCCCCATCGAGGAAGCGGTCTACCAGAACCGGACGTTCCGGCGAGGCGTCCACTGCTTCCCGCATGTAGCGGCGCAATTCGTCATCGTCATAGACGATCATCATGGCACGACCGCCCAGCACGAAGGATGGCCGCACGAGCACCGGATAACCGATCCTGCCCGCGACCTCGACCGCCTCGTCCTCCGAAACAGCCGTTCCCGCCTCGGCCTGCTTTAGTCCCAGATCGTCGAGCAGCGCGGAAAAGTGCTTTCGGTCCTCCGCCAGCTCAATCGACTTGGGAGAGGTCCCGATGATCGGGACCCCGTGCCGCTCCAGATCAGCCGCGAGGTTAAGCGGGGTTTGTCCGCCGAACTGCACGATCACTCCATGGGGTTTTTCCTGGTCACAGATGTTGAGGACGTCCTCCAGCGTGAGGGGCTCAAAGAAGAGCTTGTCGCTGGTATCGTAGTCGGTGGAGACCGTCTCCGGGTTGGAATTCACCATGACGGTCTCATACCCCAGCTCCTTCAGGGCAAATGAGGCGTGCACGCAGCAGTAATCGAACTCGATCCCCTGGCCAATCCGATTGGGGCCTCCCCCGAGAATGATGATTTTCTTCCGGTCCGAGTCCCGGGCTTCGTTTTCGTCCCCGTAGGTTGAGTAGTAGTACGGTGTGTAGGCCTCAAATTCGGCCGCACAGGTATCAACCAGTCGATACGTAGGCAGAATTCCCACTCCCTTGCGTTTCTCCCGCACGGAATCTTCCGCTTCCCCGCGCACGATGGCGATCTGGCGGTCCGAGAAGCCAAGTTTCTTGGCGCGCCGCAGGTCAAGCTCCGCGAGATTGGCCCCCTCGTCAGCTATTTCCTTGAGATGGACGAGGAACCAACGATCGATCTGCGTCGCCTCAAACACCTCCTCTATACTCCAGCCAAACTCGAAGGCCGCCTTGATCCAGTAGATTCGTTCGCTGTTGGGCACGTGCAGTTTCCGCTCAATGTCCTCTCGCGAGGGATCCCCCGGATCCTTCCCATCGCTGCCAAATCCGAACCGACCGGTCTCAAGAGAGCGCAGGGCCTTCTGGATGCTCTCCTTGAATGTCCGCCCGATACTCATGGCCTCCCCCACCGACTTCATCTGCGTGGTGAGCACCGGGTCCGCAGTGGGGAACTTCTCAAACGTGAAGCGGGGAACCTTGGTGACCACATAGTCGATGGTGGGCTCGAAACAGGCCGGGGTTTCCCGGGTGATGTCATTGGGCAGCTCGTCCAGGGTGTAACCCACTGCCAGTTTGGCGGCGATCTTGGCAATCGGGAATCCGGTGGCCTTGGAGGCAAGAGCCGAGGACCGGGACACCCGGGGATTCATTTCGATGACCACAACACGCCCATCCTGGGGATTAACCGCAAACTGGATGTTTGATCCACCGGTTTCCACCCCGATCTCCCGGATCACGGCGAATGATTGGTCCCGCATGATCTGGTATTCGCGATCACTCAGGGTCTGGGCCGGTGCCACCGTGATGGAATCCCCGGTGTGCACCCCCATGGGATCCAGGTTCTCGATCGAACAAATGACCACGCAATTATCGGCGCGGTCACGCATGACTTCGATCTCTAATTCCTTCCAGCCCAGCAGGCTTTCCTCGATCAAAACCTCCGTTACGGGAGAGAGGTCGAGTCCCCTCGCCACGATCGTTTCGAATTCCTCCTTGTTGTAGGCAATGCCCCCACCACTGCCCCCGAGGGTGTAAGCAGGACGAATGATGAGGGGGAACGCTCCGATCTCCCCCGCGACCCTGCGGGCATCTTCCATGGTGTGCACCACCCCGGACTGCGGTAGATCCAACCCGATCTTGAGCATGGCCACCTTGAACAGCAGCCGATCCTCACCTTTCGCAATGGCATCGGCATTAGCGCCGATCATGCGCACGTTGAGTTCCTGCAGCACTCCACTGTGCCAGAGATCCATGGCAGCATTGAGGGCCGTCTGTCCCCCGAGAGTCGGCAGCAGGGCATCCGGTTTTTCCTTCTCGATGATCTTGCGAATGACCTCCGGGGTGATCGGCTCAATGTAGGTGCGATCCGCAAATTCCGGATCGGTCATGATGGTGGCCGGATTGGAATTCACCAGCACCACCTCATATCCTTCTTCCCGCAGGGCCTTGCAGGCCTGTGTGCCGGAGTAATCAAATTCGCACCCCTGACCGATCACAATCGGCCCCGATCCAATCAACAGGATTTTTTGCAGGCTCTCGTCCTTTGGCATTCGGCTTGGCTGGCCTAAACTTTCGTTTTACTGCCAAGCCCCTGCCCTGCGGTCAAGCCCGACGGGAAGAAAAGAGAGCGAGAGCCACAAGTTCCCCTCTTTTTTCGGAGGGTTTGTGAACAACAATTCGCCCTGCCTGAGGCCTCCGAAGGGCCATATCATCCCCTTGGCCCTAAATCTGCCGCCGCTTCCGCTTCAGCTTGAGCTGGGCCATCGACTTGCTGATGGCGGCCTGGAGGGCGGCCACTTCCTCCGCGTTCTCGCTGTGGTCGATCTCGGAGAGCGACTCCTCGGCCCGTTTCATGGCTTCCTCGACCTTGGCCTCATCAATCTCGGCATCGGTCACCGCAAGGTCCGTGAGAACGGTGACCTTCTCCTGGGTCACTTCCACGAACCCCGCCCCGATGGCCAGTTCCTCAACCTTGCCATCTATCGAGTAGCGTAGTTCCCCGGGGTTGACCCCGGTCACCAGGGGCACGTGGCCCGGCAGGATTCCCAGCTCCCCTTCCGTCCCCGGCAGGTAAACGTTTTCGACCTGGCCCGAGAAAAACTTCTTCTCCGGAGTAACTATGTCGAGAACCAGTGGCATTGCCTTATAATCTGCAGCTGAAAATTGTGGTCGTTCCCGCAGAGAAGTTACGCCTTCTCCACCGTATCGATTGCGCCCTTCATGTAGAAGTTGCTTTCCGGCACGTCGTCGTGTTTACCATCAAGGATCTCGGCAAAGCCCTTCACGGTATCATCCACCGAAACGTAAACACCCGGGGTCCCCGTGAAGACCTCCGCCACGCTGAAGGGCTGCGAGAGGAAGCGCTGGATCTTCCGTGCCCGGAAAACGGTAAGCTTGTCCTCGTCGGAAAGCTCGTCCATCCCGAGAATGGCAATGATATCCTGTAGGTCCTTGTAGCGCTGTAGCACGCCCTGCAACCCGCGGGCCACGCGATAGTGCTCCTCTCCCACCACATCGGGCGAGAGGGCAGTAGACACCGAGGCGAGAGGATCCACCGCGGGGTAGATGCCCAGCTCCGCGAGGGAGCGTTCCAGCACCACGGTGGAATCGAGGTGCGCGAAAGTGTTGGCCGGGGCCGGGTCGGTAAGGTCATCCGCCGGCACGTAGACCGCCTGGAAGGAAGTGATCGATCCCTTGTTGGTGGAAGTAATACGCTCCTGCAGGCCGGCCATCTCCTCCGCCAGGGTTGGCTGGTATCCCACCGCCGACGGCGTGCGGCCAAGGAGGGCGGACACCTCGGATCCGGCCTGGGAGAATCGGAACACGTTGTCCACGAAGAGGAGTACATCCTGATTTTCCTCATCGCGGAAGTACTCTGCCATGGCGAGGGCCGAAAGGGCCACCCGGAGGCGTGCTCCCGGCGGCTCATTCATCTGGCCGTAGGTCAGCGCCACCTTCGACCCTTCGCTGATCACGGTCGGCATCCCGTGCTCGTCGAGGGCGAGTTTGCCGTCGGAATCCTTTTCCGCATTGATCACCCCGGCCTCGATCATCTCCATCCAGAGGTCGTTTCCTTCCCGGGTGCGCTCGCCCACTCCCGCGAACACGGAATAACCCCCGTGGTTCTTCGCGATGTTGTTGATGAGCTCCATGATGACCACGGTCTTGCCCACCCCGGCTCCCCCGAAGGCGCCCACCTTGCCGCCCTTGGTAAAGGGGCAGATCAGATCGATGACCTTGATGCCGGTCTCAAGGATCTCGGCCGAGGTCGCCTGGTCGACAAGAGGCGGGGCGGAAGCGTGAATCGGGTAGCGCTTCTCGTGAGGCACCGGCCCAAACCCGTCCACTTCGTTACCCGTCACATTGAAGATCCGGCCCAGGACCCCGCTGCCCACCGGCACGGTGATAGGATCGCCGGTATCAACGATCGGCATGCCTCGCTTCAGGCCGTCGGTGGTTGTCATGGCCACGGCTCGGACCCATCCGTCACCGAGGTGCTGCTGCACTTCAAGAACGAGGGTCGTCTCTGAACCATAGAGGTCATAGGTTACCTCAAGGGCATTGTAGATGGCAGGCAGCTTCTCGGCGCTGGAGAAGTCGGCGTCCACCACGGCGCCGATGATCTGCACGATAGTTCCGGTATTGCTCATAATGTCGGGCGGTTTCGTGTCGGAAGTTCTGAATGGTTTATGCTGAAAATTGAAATCTGGGGCCCTACTCCATCGCCTTCATGGCGGTGGTGATCTCGAGAAGCTCAGAGGTGATGGCAGCCTGCCGGACCTTGTTGTATTCCAGGGTCAGGTCCTTGATCATCTGCTCGGCATTGTCGGTAGCGGCCTTCATCGCCACCATCCGGGCCGAGTGTTCGGAGGCACGGGCCTCCAGGATCATCTGGTAGACTTGGTAGTTGAGATAGAGTGGGAGAAGGGCGTCCAGAACGCCTTCCGGGCTGGGCTCAAAGATGTAATCCCGCAACAGGCCGTCGTCCTTGCGGGTTTCTTCCACCTCGGCGCCCTCGCCCATCCCCTCATAGGCCCGCTTCTCGGCCAGGGTGGAGGCCTCCACGGGCAGAAGTTGCTGGATCCATGGCGTCTGCGTGAGGGTGGTCTCGAAGTTGGTAAAGGCCACCTTGACCGCGCTGTAGTCCCCGTCCAGGAACTGGTCGGTGAGATAGGCCCCGATGGGCTTGGCGTCCGCGAAGGGCGTGGGGTCAGCAACCTCCCAGTCGGAGACGATGTTGTGTCCCAGCTTGCCAAGGGACATCCGAAGCTTCCGGCCCACCGTGACGACGTCGGTATCCTCCGCCATCCCGGCCCGCACTTTCTTGAGAAGGTTAGTGTTGAGTCCCCCGCAGAGACCCTTGTCGGTGGAAACCACCAGTATGAGCTCCTTCTTACCCTTGGGTTGCTTGAGGAGAGCATGGTCGTCCTCGCTGACGCTGATATTGTCCCTGAGATGGACCAGCACCTGGTTGAGCCGATCGGCGTAATCGCGCCCGGAGATGGCCTGGTCCTGGGCCTTCTTCATCTTCGCAGCCGCCACCAGCTGCATCGCCTTGGTGATCTGCGAGGTATTCTTGACCGACTTAATGCGTCGGCGGATGTCGCGAAGGTTGGCCATTCTTCCGTTAACCGTAGTCTATTCTCAGCTCCAGGAGGCCTTGAAATCCTTGAGGGCCGTCTCAAGACCGCCCACCACGTCGTCGGTGAGGGCCTTCTCGTCCAGGATGAGCTGGAGGAGATCCGCCTTGCGGGTAGCGAGGAACTCCTCAAGGGCCTCCTGGCACTCCTTGATGCGCTTCACCTCTACGTCGTCAAAGTATCCGTTCTGCATCGCCCACAGGGTGGCGACCTCCAGGTCGAGCCCGAGCGGGCTGTACTGGTTCTGCTTGAAGAGCTCCACGATGCGCTCTCCCCGTTCGATCTTGGCCTTGGTGGCATCGTCGAGGTCAGAGCCGAACTGAGCGAAGGCCTGCAGCTCCCGGAACTGGGCGAGGTCGAGCTTGGTTGTGCCTGAGACTTTCTTGATCGCCTTGGTCTGGGCCGCCGATCCCACCCGCGATACCGAGAGGCCCACGGAGATGGCGGGACGGATCCCCTGGTAGAACAAATCGGTCTCAAGGAAGATCTGGCCGTCGGTGATCGAAATCACGTTGGTGGGGATGTAGGCCGAGACATCGCCGGCCTGGGTCTCAATGATGGGCAGGGCCGTGATTGATCCCCCTCCCTCCGCGTCGGAGAGACGAGCCGAGCGCTCCAGGAGACGGCTGTGCAGGTAGAACACGTCCCCGGGGTAGGCTTCCCGCCCGGAAGGACGCCGCAGGACGAGGGAAACCTGGCGGTAGGCTACCGCCTGCTTGGAAAGATCATCGTATACGATGAGGACATCCTCGCCCTGGTCCATCAGGTACTCGGCCATGGCGCAGCCGGAATAAGGGGCGAGGAACTGGTTAGTGGCAGAGTCCGAGGCCGCCGCGGCCACCACGATGGTGTTCTCCATGGCATCGGCTTTCTCGAGGGTCGCGATGGTCCGGGCGATGTTGGACTGTTTCTGGCCGATAGCGACGTAGACACAGTAGAGCGGCTTGTGATCCTTGAGGGAGCCTTCCCGCGCCGCCTTGTTCTGCTGCGCCTGGGAAATGATGGTGTCCACCGCAATCGTGGTCTTGCCAGTGGAACGGTCCCCGATGATGAGCTCACGCTGGCCGCGGCCGATCGGGATCATGGCATCGATGGCCGCGATCCCGGTCTGCACGGGCACACTCACCGACTTCCGCTTAATGATGCCGGGGGCGATCTTTTCCACCGGGTAGGTATCATCCGACTGGACTTCCCCCTTGCCGTCGACCGGGCGACCGAGAGCATCCACCACCCGGCCAAGAAGTCCCTTGCCCACGGGCACGGAAAGCAGCTTGCCCGTGGTGTGGCACTCGTCGCCCTCAGCAATATGCCTGGATTCACCGAGCATCACGACCCCCACTTCCCCTTCCTCGAGGTTGAGGGCGAGGCCGAAGAGGTTGCCGGGAAACTCGATCATTTCATTGAGTTGCACTTCGCTGAGGCCTTCGACCTTGGCGACGCCGTCTCCGATTTCCCGCACGGTCCCGACATTGGTCTTGGCGACCCCGGCGGAGACATTTGCGATTTCCTGTTCCAGTTCCTGAAGGATGTTGCTCATGGCAGTAAGGATTGAATTTGAAGGGGAAAGGGGTGGGGGAGAGTTCTTAGAAGGAGTTGGAGAGTCTATCGAGGCGGGTCTTCACGCTGCCGTCCCAGACGTCGTTACCCACGCGCACGCGCATCCCGCCGAGGAGGCCGGCATTGACCTTGAATTCAAAGGAGAGATCGTCGCCATACTTCTCAGCGAGACTGGCCTTCACCCGGTCCTGCGAGGCTGCATCGAGAACCTCGGCGCTTTCAACCAGAACCTGGCGTCGCTCCATCTCTAGGCGGGTCAGGCGCTTCAGTTCGTGCAGGATGGCCTGCCAGCCGCGGGGCTTCGCTTCCGCGACTTTCTTGAATACCGCGCGAAGCTTGGCATCGACCACGCGATCACCCTCCACGCACATGCGGAAGGCACGGCGGGCGGTGGTGGCAGCTTCGCGGGAGATTTTCATGCCTGTTTGCCTCGTTTCCTAGCTGTCGACCTCGGCGAGGGCTTCTTCATTGATGCGCTTCTGGTCCTCGTCGGTCAGGACCTTGCCAGTGACCTGGGCGGTGGTAGAGGCCACCAGGCGCCCGAATTCCTTCTTCAGGGCAGCATGCATCTTGTCGCGCTCGCTCTTCGCTGCCTCCTCGGCCTTGGCCAGGATGGCCCTCGCTTCCGCCGCCGCTTCCTGGGCCTTCTTGTCTCCGATGGCAACCGCGCTCTCCTTGGCCTCCTCCACGAGGCGCTTGGCCCGCTCGTTGGCTTCCTGGATGGCCTCCTGGGTGCGCTTCTCGCTGGCCGCGATCTGCTCCTCAACCTCTGCGAGCTTGGCCTCCCCGTCAGCGATCCGCTTGCGGCGCTGCTCAAGGAGGTTCACGACCGGGCCGTAGGCGAACTTCTTGAGGACCAGGCAGACGATCAGGAAATTGACCAGCTGGCAGAACAGGGTCCACCAGTGAATCTGGAACGTCTTGGTGATCGATTCGACTATGCCGCCGTCGGCAGCCTCGGTCTCGGCCGCGAGGATTAGGATGTTGTCGAAAGGCATGGTGGGAAAGGGATTGGGAACGAATGGTCGAGGGAAGAGGACGCTCCCGGGCGGGGAGCGTCCTCCTAAAACCTCAATTACACAAGGAAGAGAGCGATGAAGATGATCCCCTCCGCCAGGGCGGCGAAAATGATCGCAATCGTCATGATCTGTCCCTGGGCGCCAGGATTGCGCCCCACGGCTTCGGTGGCTTTCGCTCCGACCAGGCCCACGCCGATTCCGGCACCGGTACCTGCAAGGCCGACGTGGATCTTCCCTTCCATCTCGGCCAGGAGGTCGAAGATGAAGGGAACGCTCGCAAGGAGTTGCATCAGGCTGTCCATTGTTCTGTCTTGGTTGTTTTGTTGTTGTTTTCGCCGGCCTCCACGGGATCCATGGTCCGACCGGCAAGAGTATCTGTTCAGGAACTTGATTCCGCGGAGTTTGGCTCGGCCGGGGTATCGCCATGATCGTGGGCCTCGTCGCCGTGATCCTCCTCGTGGTGCTCACACATGAGCTTGGTGAACACCGCGCAGAGCAGCGCAAAGACGAGGGCCTGCACGAAGCCGACCAGCAGTTCCAGGAAATAGAAGGGAAGGGCCGGGAGCCACTGGAGCCAGTCCGGCAGGGGGAACATGGTCATCAGGATCTCCAGCATGCTCTCCCCGGCAAAGACATTGCCATAGAGCCGGAACATGAGGGCGATGGGGCGCACCGCGATGGAGAGCACCTCGATCAGGCCAACAAAGAAGAAGAGCCCCCCCATCAGGATCAACATGATACCCCTGAACTTCCCCCCCTTGGGGGCGAAGATATGCTTGATAAAGTTGACCGGTCCGATCTCGGTGAGCGACCAGTAGAACCAGAGGAGGAAGAAGGTCATCGCCATCGCCATGGTGAGATTCAGGTCGGCATTGGCACCGCGGAAGAAGGGCCGGAATTTGTCGTGGTCCTTAACTCCTTCCCCGCTGAGTTCCCACCCCACCGTCCCGACTCCGGGAATGAGCCCGGCCCAGTTGGAGAAGAGGATCAGGATGAAGGCGGTGGCCAGGAACCAGAAGGTCCGCCTCGCGAGGTGTTCCCCCATGATCCCGGTGAAGAAATTGATCAGGCTTTCGACCAGCCATTCCACGAAGTTCTGAAGCTTTCCGGGGACCAGCTGCATCCTCCTCGTTGCCAGCCAAGCGGCCAGGATCAGCACCCCGGCCACCACCCAGACCATCACCATCGAATTGGTGATCGGGATTCCCAGGGGCCGGGCAACTTCCTCCGCACCTGGGGGAAGTGCTTCATGTCCCCCACCTGCAGCCATGGCGTTCCCGGCTCCCAGGATCAGGAAGGTCAGCAGGGCGCCCAGTCGTGAAAACTGGAGGGCTAAAACACGTGATTTCGACGGCATCCGAAACAGGGCTCGGGACGCCTATAAAGGTGGCCCCTGAACCGGGCAAGATGAATTTGTGAAATCATCCACAAAGTCGGTTTGCGCCCGTTATCACAAGGGTCAAAGCGAGCCGGATGAGTCTCTGCGAGACCACCCGCAGGGCACTCCCGGCAGCGCCTCCAAAGGGCCATGAATTTCAGTTTCAGGGTCCCCGGAAATCTTCCGTGGAAATCCCCCGGATTTTCACGCCACCAGCATAGCGGAGCCGGGGCCCAGCCCATGAAGCCGTGGAGAGGGATCCCCGGACCAGGATATTCCGGTCCTTGAAGGGCCTTCTAACATTGTTAACTAACTGAAAATAAGATCTTTGTGAATCCCTAACAAAATCTAACAGATGCAAAACCCCTGTTTTATTGTGCTTTCCAGCCCCGCGCCCCCATTAATCGACGGAACGAAATCGACGTAAATCCCTGATATTCCGGGGAATAACTAGGATGTATTTTATCTTTACAAAATATCTCACTAGCCCCAAAACTGTTAGTGCTATGAATAAAGCTGAACTGATCGAAGCCGTCCAAGGGTCCTTGGGCAAGGACGCCACCAAGCGCGCTGCCGAAGATGCCGTCGCCGCTGTCCTGGGTGCGATCGCCAATGGCGTTCGCACGCAGGG
>JAKVCR010000033.1 GCA_022448985.1 Roseibacillus sp. | reverse complement strand
GAATACGTCGCGCGGTGGAATCCTGGGGCACGGCAGCTTCCTGACGGCCTCGGCCAATGGCGTGGACACCTCGCCGGTGGTGCGTGGGATTTACGTGATGAACAAACTCCTCGACTACACCCCGCCGCCCCCGCCCGACGACGTGCCGGCCATCGAGCCGGATGTGCGCGGTGCGACAACCCTGAGGGAACAATTGATCAAGCACCGTGCGGACGCCGCCTGCGCCCAGTGCCACAACAAGATCGATCCGCCGGGTTTCGCCCTGGAGAATTACGATGCTATCGGCGCTTGGCGCGATCAATACGACCGCAAGCTCAAGGTGGATTCTTCCGGCAAACTGCCCAATGGCCAAACCTTCGCCTCCAACGCCGAGTTCAGGAAGTTGCTTGTCGCGCAGGACGAGACCTTCACCCGCGGTCTCACCAAGAAACTGCTCACCTACGCCATCGGCCGCAAACTGAACAGCAGCGATCGCCCGAGCATCGACAAGATCAGCAAGGAAATGGCCGGCAAGGATAAGGGCCTTCGGGATCTCATTCAGGCCGTCGTCGCCAGCGAGAGTTTCCTGCAGAACTAGAGAAGCAGGTCACGAGGATTTCTGTATCCGCTGCTGCATATGCCCATCCTTTTGTCCTGGGGCCTGCTTTCTTATCGCAAACAAGGCTTATCCTCCTTCACTCCCGAGTTCAGTCTCTGGGAAGGCGTATCGGAACTTCACAGAATGTTAGCGCTGCAATGCCGTTTGAGCCCCAGATGATGGCTTGATCCTGCTTCCATTTGCCACCTCTGACGTAGGACAGGTTCTTTGCCGCAGAGGGCCTGGCCAGTTTCAAGGTGATGATTCTTCCGGTGCCGCCAATAGCGATCAGATCCGTGGAGAGGTCATCAAGATAGAACCGCAAGGCAACTTCATCGTCCCATTTCACGTTCTGATCGAAAACCAGTTTGATCTCATCTTTCCTGGCACTGGTGTATGAGACGCTCTGGATATTCGGCGCAGTGACGGACCCCTTCGATTCGGTACCGTAGTTGTATTTGTTCACCAGCGGAAACAACTGCCTCGCCATCGCCGCATAGCCTTCCGGCAAGTAGTGACAGCCGCCGCCCGGCCGGATACCGAGGGTTGACATGACACTCATGTTGGAAAACTGCCCGGGCAATTGTCGCTGCCTCTCACGCAACCTGTCGTTCTCCACCGATCGGCTCCCACATGCCCCCGGCCAGATCTGGTGGATATAGTAGTGTTTGATATTCGGGTAGTCCTGCTTCCAGCTTGCAGTCATGCGGATGAAGTAATCCTTATAATTCACCCAGCCGAAAGTGCCGGTTGCCCCTACCTCACCCTGGTCGTTTTCCCCCTGATGCCACAGCACGGCACGAACTCCGTGCGTCAGTTTTGCTTGCTGTAAACGCCACAACAGCCTGCCGTAGATGGTGGTCACGTCCGTTGGATCCGCCTCGTTGCGTTGGTGCTGGTCAACCCGTGTGCCTCCCTGCGCCCCATTGATGAAACAGACGGGAATTTTGTGCTTCTCGATGAGCATCTTGCCCAACTCAACGCCCCAATAGCCAATCTGGAAATGGTGATGTTTCTCGCCGCCGTTGAAAGACAAGGCGTTGCCCCAGACCGCGTCCCGGGCCCGGTCCTTGTTCGTGCTCGGCGTACCAAAGCTGCGCAGCCAAGGGCTCCGGTACAGATGGACAACGCGTTGGTCCGTCCATGCTTCGGCATTGGACTGACCCTGAATGATAAAGACATCGCCGCAGATCAGGTCGTGGGCCTTTTCCAGAATCGTTTCTGCCCCGTCACGCTTGATGCCAAACTCCGTGCGATAGGCAGTCAGACCAGCCTGTAAGATTGCCGACAAGGTGTATTTGTTGTCTGCGCCGATCTTCTGGCGCTGCGTGTCGAGCAGCTTGTCGCTGGCATAGAGCCTGAGGAATACCGAATCAGCCGACTCCTTGAGCGTTCCTTTGTAGTGAAGCATTCCCTGCCCCTTGTCGTCCCGAGCGTAGAACTGGTGGTCCACTGGTTTCTCATCGGCGGACGGAATGCGTTTCACCCAGACATCCTGCTTCGCTTCCTCAACTGTGATCCGGACGGAGCGCGATACAACGTCCCCACCATTGTCGAGGGCGAGCTCGACGGTCAGGGAGCCGCTGTTCTGGGCCCTTTTCAATACCAGCTTTCCCGCGACGGGCTCGCTGATCGTAGCCATGCCCGAAATCCTCCATGAGTAGTTCAGGTCGCCAGCGCCTGCAGACGTCATCTCTGCAAGGTTGCTGATTGAGGGCGAGATCTCCAGCTCATCCCTGCCATTCCAGTTTTTGGGGACGCTGAGCGTGTAGACAGGATCCGGGATACTCTCCTTGATGGCAATTGGGATGGTCCGGGTTTTCACCCCGGATGCGAATACCGCCTTGAACTGCAAGGCGACCGTTTTGTCTTCTGCCACCCGACTGGCTTCAAAGGTATGGTTGAAGTGGTCGACGGCGAGGATCTCCTCCTTGTCGCCATCCTGCAAAACCCAGTAGACCTTCCTGGCTCCTCCCGCTTTTGCCGACAGGGCGATCGAGGATCCCTCCTTCATCTCCAAGTTTGACTCCGAGACCGAGAACTCGTCGCCGTCCTGAACCAGTGGTCCAACCAGTGACTGCAGCGGCTTCTGGTTCTCAAAACAGAGCTTCAGCCAGTTGACTGAACGCGCCACCGACTCGAATCGTACCTCGTCGAGAGCGCCATTGAAAGGGCCACGCCCGTTTCCATGATCACCCAGATCGACAGGTGTTGACGCCGGGGTCCTCAAGGTGCCGAGCTTGCTCACCAGATCGCCGTTGTTATTGATCGTCCTGTCGAGAATGCCATCAACGTAAAAGCGGACCATGTCCCCGGAAACGGCAAGGGCGATATGCCGCCATTCACCACGGGGCAACGCACTGGCGCATCTTGGGTCAAAGCCGTAGAGATGAAAGCGGGGCTGACCTCTTCCGGTCATGGTCATATAGGACAAGCCCATGCCCGGCTTCTCTCCACGCTCCGGTTCGCCCCATCCGCCAATCGACGCCGACGCCCAGTTACGGCCCTCGAAACTGGTGGGGTTGACCCAGGCCGACATCGTCCGGTCTGCGTTGCCTGAGGGCATGCAGGTCACCCGTCGATCCGGCTTGGCGCCTGGTGGGCGGATGACAAGAAGTTTGTTAACACCGAACTCCTGAGCGTTGCCGATGATGCCGGGGGTATTGGTGGTTGGCTTGCCCGGTCTGTTAAAGCCGTCAAGGTTGTTGGAGGTGGCGTCTTCCAGGTTGTCACCCAAATGCCAGACGCCAGCGAATCCTTCCGTGGTCTGGAACACTTGCTCGCCGTTGCTTTCGCTGGAAACCTTGTCATGGCCCCAATGCATCCTGATTTCCTGCTGATCATTGCCCTTGATGATCGGGATCCTTACCCAGACGTCGGCATTGCCTCCTGCCGCATCCCAATGTTCGATCTCGTACGCCAGTGGCTTGCCATTGGCGGAGAAGCGGATGTCCTCGCCCCGGGGCTTTGCCTGGCTGAAGTCGAAATAGTTCTTGTTGAGCCGAACCAGGAGCGGGAAGTTTTTCTCCGCCGCCGATGCCGGCAGGTTTGCTCCCCCGGATGTTGTGACAATGTAGATCGAGCCTGAATGTTTCCAGTCGCCATACTGGGCCGACGCATGAGAGAGGAACCCGACAAAAATCAGGAAAAGGGTCAACCGGAGGATGTATAAGGAC
Organism: Roseibacillus sp.; assembly: GCA_022448985.1. Lineage (GTDB taxonomy): Bacteria > Verrucomicrobiota > Verrucomicrobiia > Verrucomicrobiales > Akkermansiaceae > Roseibacillus_B. The sequence continues at coordinate 31,153 of JAKVCR010000033.1, read as the reverse complement.
GCATTCATTTTCATTGATTCTTTTTTCGGCCCGCCTCTGAAACCTGAACAGGGGGATTCGGGTTCGGGCCTCTCCATTCCTCTGCGGCGGCAACTAGCGACTGGAGAGCAGGTAAAGGTGATAGAGGTAGAGTTCGCGCAGGGTGAAACTTGTGCGGGCCTTCAGCGACTCGAATCGTGAAGTAGTTGTGCCGGAGGGGGAGGCTTCGATCCCCTGCCTGCGGGCTATCAGAACCCCGCGCTTGAGATGCCAGGGATCGCTCACGATGAGGGCACTTGAGAAGTCCTGCAGGTCCAGGATTTTCCTGGCTTCCTCCAGGTTCTGGATGGTGGTGCGGGAACTGCCTTCCACGAAGAGCGCCTCGTCCGGGATGCCCCGTGCAAGGCAGTAGCCGCGAGCGACTTCTCCTTCTGAGAAGGATGCGCCCGCGCCTTTTCCTCCGGTCAGCACGAGCGCCGTGACACGGCCCTCCTGGTAGAGGTTGATGGCGTGGTTGAGGCGTTCCTGGAATACGGGGGAAGGCTTGTTGTGCCAGGCAGCTCCCCCGAGGACGATGGCGCAGTCGGCGTTCTGCCCGTCGTCGCGAAATCCGTAACGGCTGATCGAAATGATCTGCCAGGTGAAATAAAGTGCGAGCGTGCCAAGGAAGCAGAGGATAAGGCGTCGGAGCTTGAGCGGGTTCCCCTGGTTTCCCGGCTTCGGGTCCGTGGTTTGGACCTGACCTTTTGCCTGACTGTCGCTCATACCAGCAGTCTCTATTCTACCCCAGTCTGGAGAGATGGCGAGGAATCAGTGAGCATTCAGGAGGGTGTTGCCGGGGCTGGGTCTAGTGCGCTTCCAGCCAGTTTGTTCCCGTGCCAGTGTCAACCTTGATGGGAACGTCATGGGGAAGGGGCAGAGCCATCTGCATCGCTTCCACGATGACCGGGATTAATTCATCTGCTTCCTCTTCGTGGAGATCGAAGACCAGTTCATCATGGACCTGCAGAAGCATGCGGCTCCGGTAGTTGCCGTCCCGGAGGAGTTCCTGCACCCGGATCATGGCAACTTTGATCATGTCAGCCGCACTTCCCTGGATGGGGGTGTTGATGGCAGCCCGCTGGGCATTGCCGCGCACGGTGGCATTGGCTGAATTGATGTCGCGCAGGTAGCGCCGTCGGCCGGTGAGGGTCTCAACGTAGCCGTTCTCCTTCGCTCCCTCCACGGTAGAATCCATGTAATCCTTCACTCCGGGATACTGCTCGAAGTAGGTGCTGATGATTTCTCCCGCTTCTGTCCGCGGGATGCCCAGTCGTTGTCCGAGACCAAAGGCCGAGATCCCGTAGATGATCCCGAAGTTGACCATCTTGGCGGCACTGCGCATGGCCGGCTCCACGTTTTCGAGGCTGACCCCATGGACCCTTGCGGCAGTGGCCGAGTGGATGTCGAGGTCCTTCTCAAAGGCCTCGATCATGCCGGGGTCCCCCGACATGGCGGCCATGATGCGCAACTCGACTTGCGAATAGTCTGCCGAGAGAAGAATGAAGGCTCCGTCCCGGGGCACGAAGGCGGTCCTGATCTCGCGTCCGAGTTCGGTTCGAACCGGGATGTTCTGCAGGTTGGGATCGCTGGAGGCCAAGCGTCCGGTGGCTGCCACCAGCTGGTGGAACTGGGTGTGGACGCGTCCGTCCTTGGCTGCCACCCACTCGGGAAGACGGTCGATGTAGGTTGACTTGAGCTTGGCGGCTTCCCGGTAGGCAAGGATGTCGGCCACGAAAGGGTGCTGCACTGCGAGGGAGGTCAGGGTCTGCTCATCCGTCTTATATTGTCCGGTAGCGGTCCTGCGCGGTTTGTCCGCAAGCTTCATCTCATCAAAGAGAACCTCTCCGAGTTGCTTGGGAGAGTTGAGATTGAATTCCCGGCCGGCCTGCTCGACAAGTGACCTGGAGAGGTCGTCGATACGCTTCTGCATGCTCTTTCCACAGGCTGCAAGCACCTCAAGGTCGAGTGCGATGCCCTCGTCCTCGATTGCGACCAGGACGGGAAGAACCGGGGCTTCGATTTCGTAGAAAACGTGCTGTTGTCCTTTTTCCTCGAGGCGGGGGCGAAGTTTGTCCGCCAGCTGGAAAGTGATATCGGCATCCTCTCCCGCATACTGGGCGAGCTTTTTCACGGGAATGGAGGCCATGTCGATGACGTCCTTTTCCTGGAAGAGGTCCCCCTGGGACGGGCTTTCGCCTGCCTTGGAGGGGTCCCCCCCGGTCAGTTCACTCAGCTTGATGGGCGTATAGGCCAGGAGAGACTCCGCGAGGTAGTCCATGGTGTGGCGCTGGTCGGGTAGCAGCAGGGTATGCGCGAGGAGGGTGTCGAAGAAGGGGCCGTCCACGATCATCCCGTGATTGCGGAGGACGGCGAGATCGTATTTGAGGTTGTGCCCGATCTTTTCGGCCGGGCCTGTCAGTGCGGTTCGGAAAATCTCCAAGGCTTCTGTATCGGGCAGGGTGGCGAAACTTGCGGTTCCATCCTTCCAGCTGAATGAGATGCCGAGCAGCTTCGCCTCGAAGCGGTCAAGGGAGGTGGTTTCGATGTCGAAACAGAAACGCTCCTGCTTCTCCAGAGATTCAGCCAGCTTACGTCGTTTGGCATCGGTGTCGGCGAGAGTATATTCGGGATCGAGGTCCTTGATGGTTCTGAGGTCGGCAGAGAGGACTTCCTCTCCTTTCTCGTCCACTACCAGCGCAGCCTGCCCGCGCCCCGCCACGAACTCTTTGCCGAAGAGGCGCCGTCCCAGGGCATTGAACTCAAATTCCGTGAAGAGCGACTTGACCGCCTCATCGTCGAGTTCCTGGAGGACCAGGTCTTCAAGGCTCTGCTCCACCGGGACATCCCTTATGATGGTGGCGAGTTCCTTGGAGAGGCGGGCCTGGTCGGCATTCTCAATCACGCGCTCCTTAAGCTTGCCCTTCAGCGCCCCGGTATTCTCCAGCAGGTTCTCCACGGACCCCCATTCGGCGACCAGTTTTTTTGCGGTCTTTTCTCCTACTCCGGGTATCCCCGGGATGTTGTCGGACTTGTCGCCCATTAACCCCAGGATATCGATGACCTGATCCGGGTTCTCGATTTCCCAGAGCGCGCGCAGGGCGGAGAGGTCCACGATCTCGTGGTCATTTCCCCGCCTGCCCGGCTTCCACATGACACACCGTTCCGAGACGAGTTGGCCGAAGTCCTTGTCGGGGGTCACCATGAAGGTTTCGATTCCGCCTGCCTCATCGGCCTGATGGGCGAGGGTGCCGATGATATCGTCCGCCTCGTAACCATCGAGTTCCAGCAGGGGGATGCGGAAGGCCTGGCAGAGGCGCTTGAGATGGGGGAGTGCAGCAGCCAGATCCTCGGGCATCTCCTCCCGGTTGGCCTTGTATTCCGGATAGATCTCATGGCGCGGGGTCGGGGCCCGGGTATCAAAGGCGACTGCGAGGTGGGTGGGTTTCTCCTTCTCAAGGATGGTCAGGATGGTGTTCGTAAACCCGAAGAGCGCGGAGCTGTTTACCCCTTTCGAGGTAAAGATGGGGTTGCGAATCAGCGCAAAATGGGCCCGATAGGCCAACGCCATGCCATCAAGCAGGAAGAGCCGCTGCATGCTGGAGGATTCCGGGGGGAGGTCCTCAGGTCAACGGTTTCCACTAATTTGACAAATCAGCGGAAATAGCCCTTTATTGGGAGGTAGACCGTTTATCCAAATGAATAAATACGCCATCTGGGCTGTCGCCATCATCATCAGCTTCTTTGTGGGGCGCGGGATGTACCTGCCTCTCAGTGGGGCCCTTCTCGCCAAGGGGACGTCCACGGGCACGCCGCCGACATTTCAGAAGGTGAGGTTTGGGGGCGGTACCCCTCGTGAGCTCCTCATTACGATCAACCTGGAGACCATCAAGGAGGAGGAGATGCCCGCGACCGTTGAGCTGCAAAAGCGGATGATCGTTTCCACAGCCGATGGCAGTCAGGAGACAGCGCTGGAGAAGGGAAGCACTGTGAACGTCCGGAAGAAGAACGGTTCCAACCTTGTGATTTCCCCGGGGGGGCCGCTTGTTGGAATCGTCCGCATCGCTGATACCGACTTTGTTAAGCACGTGATTAAATACCGGGCGCGCTACCATTTTGGAGGAGACACTGCCATCGCGGACAATCCGGAGCGTCCGGTGCCTCCGCCCACTCTTCCGGAGGTCGCCGCCAACACGCCTCCCAAGGAGAATCCCACTCCAAGCCCGGCGCCTGCCCCCGCGCCCGAACCTGCTCCCGAACCCGAGCCCGAACCAGCGAACCTGAACGCCGAGCAGATCGTGGAAGCGATGAAGGAGAGCGTGAAGGGAGAGGGGATCAAGGAGTTCAAGCTTGAGCAGGTGGAAGGCTGGAAAGCCGGCGAAGATGAGAACATTGATGGGGAGATGTACCAGACCGGGTTGGCGGCCTACAAGGCACAGACCATCTTTGGGGAAAAGACCGTGCAGGCCAAGGCTCTCATCAAGGAGGGCAAGGTGGTCAAGTGGATCTACGCCAAGACCGGAATGGAAATCCGCTAGGTCTGATTCTCCTTTCGATTTATCCTGCGGTTGGCATGGGGATCGTGCCTGTCGATCTCGTCAGCATCCAACCGTTTCCTGGAACCGTCCTCCCTAGCAGAACCGCGTGCGCAGGTGAGCGAGGTAATGCTCTGGATTGGTCCGCTCGCCAGTGGCGGACTCCATCAGATCCTGGGGGAGCAGGGTGGATCCGGCGGCATGCACCCTGTCCTGCATCCACTTGAGGAGGGGGAGGTAGTCGGCCCGGGCGCAGGCGGAGGCGACCTCCTCGTCCCTGAGGGCGGCGGTGTGTAGCTGGGCACTGTTGAGATTGCCAATGCTGTAGGTCGAGAAATAGCCGAGGCCGCCCATGGACCAGTGGATGTCCTGCAGGCAGCCGTTGGCATCGTCGGGTGGACGAAAGCCGAAGAGCGATTCGAATTCGGTGTTCCAGGCTTCCGGGACGTCGGCCACTTCCAGGCCGCCGTTGAGGAGGCTCCGCTCGATGGAGAAGCGCAGGAGAATGTGAAGATCGTAGGTGGCCTCGTCGGCTTCGACACGGATACACGAGTAATTCGCCCGGTTCACTCCGCTAAGAAAATCATCCAGGGAAAGGACGCGGAGGTTGGGGAAGATCTCGGCGGCCCGCGGAAGCCACTTTTCCCAGAAAGGGCGGGCCCGTCCGACATGGTTTTCCCAGAGGCGGGATTGCGACTCGTGAATACCGAGGGAGACAGCCTGTCCCGAGGGCAGGCCGTGCCCGCTCTTGGGGAGGCCCTGGTCGTAGAGGCCGTGACCGGCCTCGTGCATCACTCCGAAGAGCGAGGAGAGAAAGTCCCGCTCGTCGTAGCGGGTGGTCAGGCGCGTATCATGGGGGCCGAGATGGGTGCAGAAGGGATGGGTGACTGTATCGATGCGGCCTGCCTCAAAGTCGAATCCAAGGCTCTCTGCAATTTCACGGTTCAGGGTCTTCTGGTCCTCGACCGGGTAGTGAGCATCCAGCAGGTCGGCAGGAGTTGCCTGTGAGTTTTCCACCGCTTCACGGGCAATCTCAGCGACCGGTTCGCGAAAACGGTCGAAGAGGCTGGCCACCGCCGCAGTATCCGAACCACGTTCGTACTCCTCAAGGAGAGCGTCATAGGGTTCGCCTTGATAGCCCCAGAGCTCGGCCTTCTCCCGGGCGATCTCAAGGAGGTTGCTCAAGGAGGGGGCAAACTTCGAAAAATCAGATTCCTTGCGGGCTTCCACCCAGGCCGCCTTTCCGCGGGAGGCACTCTCGGTGTCGCGTTCTACCAGGTCCTGGGGCAGCTTGGTGGATCGGTCGAAGTGGTGGCGGAACTCCCGCAAGTCTGCTGATACAACCGGGTCGTTGCTGCCTTCCGCTTCAGCAGCTTCCAGTGCATCCCGCCATCGGCTGGAGGTAGTCAGTTCATGAGCCTTTCCCGAGAGCCAGGACAGCTGGCTTGCCCGGTAGTTGACCGCGGCAGGAGGGAGGCCGGTTTCCTGGTCCCAGCCCAGGACCGAGGCAGTGGTGGAAATGAGAGCCCGTTCCCGGGCCAGTTCGCAGAGGGACTGGTAGGCGCTTGCACTCATGCGCGAGCGCTTAGCGGGCCAGGCCTCCCCGGGCAAGGCAAAGCTCAATTTCCTCCTTGTGAGTGGGAAAACAGAGGGCCACACTAAAGCTGGATGGTGCGGTGCCTTCCGTAAGCAAGAATCCTCCTTCATGAGTATCGTCAGCAGCTATGCCAGCCCGGATGCCGCGGAGGCGCTCAAGCGCCAGCGGCGCATGGCTAGTATCGCCAGCCTGGCAATCGCCATCCTGACGGTGGTGCTGGTGGCCGTCGTCCTTGCTCTCTTTCTTCTTCCTGCCCTCAGGATGCAGTCGTCTGACATCGTGGCCTACTCGGCGGAGATGGAGGAAGAAGAGGTCGTGGAACAGCCTGAGATCACTCCCCAGGTCCGTCGCCAGCCCTCGGCTCCCAGTTCGGCAATGGCCAAGGTGATCGCGACCACGGTGCCGAGTCCCATCTCCGTGCCGGTGCCGGATACCGAGACTCCCGACCCTTCCATCGATTTCGGTGACGGGGATGACTTCGGTGATGGATGGGGGGAAGGGTCAGGATCCGGGCTGGGTGGGGGCACCAGTTTCTTCGGGGTGACCTCCCGGGCGGAGCGTATTGCCTACGTTATCGACTATTCGGCGTCCATGCGCGGTCCCCCCAAGGAGGATCCATCGAGGGCCGATCTGATGCGCAAGGAGTTAAAGCGCTCCGTGGACCGGATTGCCGCCAAGACGAATTACGCGCTCATCTTCTTTGCCGGTCCGGCCTGGGTGGCGGGGGACGAGGTGGACTGGACCAAGCAGAAGGCTACCATAACCGGGAAGGGTCGCCGGAAGTATGAGTGGAAATCGGGCGGCAAAGCCCATGAATGGGAACAGGTAGGGAAAAAAGAGCCCGTTGAGTGGCTCAGCGCTACCGAGGGACAGCTCTCCAAGTCACGCAAGATCATCGAGAAAACACCTCTCGTGTGGGGGACGCGCTGGGACAATCCCCTCCAGATGGCCCTCGACATGGAGCCGCGTCCCCAGGTCATCTACTTCATGACGGATGGTGTTGCCAGGGGTTCGGACAAGTGGGCGAAGGAAATCGGGGCCCGGGCCAAGAGCCGTGGAATCAAGATCAATTGCGTGGCCATGATGCAACCCAAGGCTCACGATGACATGGACGACCTCGCCAAGAGAACCGGCGGTCACTTCACCATCGTCATGAAGGGTGGGCAGCGAAAGAAGGTGCGCTAGCGCCCCCGCTTTCCTCCTTGATCAATTCGGGGTAGACCGTGGTGGCAACCTCGCTGCAGAGTTGCAGGATCTGCTTCGTTTCGCCAGCCTGCAGGCATTGCCTGGCAAGCTCCGCACATTCCCCGGAGTCGAGCAGACGGACAGCCTGTTTTACCAGCGGAACGAGGGGCGCACCGACCGAGAGTTCGTCCACGCCCAGGCCCACCAGGAGGGGGAGCAGCGTCAGATCGCCCGCCATTTCTCCGCACACCCCGGTCCAGATGCGGTGTTGCGAGGCACCGTCGATGACGGTCTTGATCAGCCGGATGATTCCCGGGTGAGCAGATCGATAGAGCTTCGCGACCCGGGGGTTCACGCGGTCGACTGCCACTGTGTACTGCACGAGGTCGTTGGTTCCGATGGAAAGAAAGTCCACCTCTGCCGCGATGTCAGCAGCGACCATGGCGGCGGAAGGGACTTCGATCATGGCCCCCACCGCGATGTCCCGGGTGAACTCCACCCCACGGGCCGAGAGCTCCTCCATGCATTCGGCAAGCAGACTCTTGGCCTGGCGCACCTCCCCGACCCCGGAGATAAGGGGAAACATGAGGCCGACCCGGCCTGCAGCACCGGCGCGCAGGATGGCCCGCAGCTGTTCCTTGAAAAGATCCTGACGGTCGAGGGAGAAGCGGATGCCTCTCCAGCCGAGGAAGGGATTGGGTTCCGGTTCGCTCAGAGGTTCACCGGGGACCTTGTCGCCCCCGGCATCGAGAGTGCGGAAGATCACTTCGCTGGGCGCGACTCGTTCTGCGACCCGCGAGTAAAGCGCTGCTTGCTCTTCCTCGTCGGGGCATTCTTCACTCTCGAGCAGGAAAAACTCGGTCCGGAACAGGCCTACTCCTTCCGCTCCTGAGCGGTCCACCAGGTCCAGTTCATGCTCAAACTCGATGTTGGCTGAGAGGGTGATCGTGCGCTCGTCGGTAGTGACCGCTCCAAGGTCGCGCAACTTGTCGAGTTCAGCTCTCCGCTGCTGGTGTTCCTCTTCCAGCTCACGGTATTTCGAGACAGTTTCCGGGGTGGGATTGGAGATCAACTTTCCCTCGTATCCGTCAAGGATACAGGGATCGAGGGCATGCAGGTTGAATACGGCATTGCGGAGACCGACCACCGCTGGAATGCCCAGGGAGCGGGCGAGGATGGCGGTGTGGGAGGTGATGCTGCCCTGTTCAGTTGCGAACCCCAGCACTTGGCGCCGATCCATGGCCGCGGTGGCGGAGGGGCTGAGATCGTAGGCAACGAGGATGTGCTGGTGATCGGGCTCTTCGGGCGTGTTTTGCTCGTGCTCCGTGTCGAAATTGCGCAGGACCCGCTGGCACACGTCATCGATGTCGGTGGTGCGGTCCCGCAGGAATGGGTCGGGGATCCGCCGCATCGACTCAAGCTGATTCTGCATCACCGCGTAGAAGCAGTATTCGGCATTCTGCCGTCGCTCCTCGATGGCCTTGGGGACGCCCGTGAGCACTATCGGGTCCTCCAGGACGAGCATATGGGCCTCGAAGATACGCCCTTCCTCATTGCCGGAGAGGGACTCCATGTGTTCGCGCAGCCCTTCGAGCTGCCTGCGGGTACGACGCAGGGCATCCCCGAATCGCTCGGTTTCGCGGGTCACGTTGGCGATGGGGTAGACCTCGGGGGCGGAGAATCCGCGGGCTACCACATGGACCGGGCCGAACACAATTCCGCGTGAGACAGGCGTCCCTACATAGACCATTTCCTTCCTGCCGCCGCCCATTGACCCGAGTCTGACGACCGGGCGGGGCATGGTCAATGCCTCGGGGTCAGGTGACAGTTTTCAACTGGGAACGATCAGATTTCCTCGAAGTTTCGGACCACTAAATCTTCCAAAGCTCTCAGAGCATCCTCAGCGTCAGTGCCTTCTGCGACTACATTAACGACGGAGCCATGACCGGCCGCCAGCATCATCAATCCCATGATGCTCTTTCCGTCTACCTCTTCACCGTCCTTCTCCACCCGAATATCAGCTTCAAATTTGCTCGCCGTCTTCACGAACTGGGCCGCGGGCCGGGCGTGAATTCCGAGTTTATTGGATATGGTCAGTTCCTTGGTGGGCATAGACGCCATCTCAGCGAGGGAAGTCTAGGTGGCGGCCCGGTCTGGTGGGAAGGCAAAACTCCCCACAGTTGGTGAAGAACCCGTCATTTACTTCACATAATCTGATGATTGCCTGAAATTCAATTCCTTGCGACTGGCCTTTCGGGGCGCGGGCAAAGGCTGCGGGGGCTGCCGGGAGCTGACCCGCCTCATATTGTCGGGTCGGTGCCCTGCATTTTGGCGAGGAGTTTCTGGTTGAACTCATCGGCCATGTCGTAACCAAGGCGGCGCAGTTGGAGATCAAGGGCGGCCACCGCCACGAGGCGGGCGGTGTCGCGTCCGGCGGCCACGGGAATCTCCACATGGGGAATCGAGTGGTCGAGGATGACGTGGCCTTCGCGGTGGAGACCCAGACGATCGACCTTGTTGAGGTCACGTTCGCTCTTCAGGGTGACCACGAGGTCGAGGCGCTTTTCGGGGCGGAGGGCGGAGAGGCCGTAGAGGTTGGCCGCGTTGATGATGCCAATACCACGCATTTCGATATACCCACGAGCCAGGTCCGGGCAAGAGGCGATCAGTTCGTCGCCGTGACGCTTTATGCGCACCATGTCATCCGCTACAAGGGCTCCTCCCCGTTCGAGAAGTCCGATGGCGGTTTCACTTTTTCCTGATCCGCTGCTGCCAATGATGAGGACACCCACACCACGGAAGTCGACCATGCATCCGTGCAGGGTGGTCGATTCCGAGAACTCCTGCTCAAGGAGGATGGAGGCGAGGTTCAAAAACTGCATCGTCACCATAGGCGTCCGAAAAATGGTGAGCTTGTAGTCGGAAGCGATGCTCAGCAGTTCGTCTGGCAGAACATGATCGCGGGAGATTACGATACAGGGGACGCCTTTTTCGCAGAGTTGACGGAAACGCTTGGCACGCAGGTCGGGGGACAGCTTCTTGAGATAGGAAGCCTCCGAATTTCCGATGACTTGGATACGCTTGTGGGCGAAGTAGGTGAAGAATCCCGCCAGGGCAAGTCCGGGGCGGTTGGGGGCTGGTTCGCGGATGGTTCGTTCGAATCCCTCCTGTGAGTCGCCGACCAGGCCGAGCTTGAGCGCCTCGTGATGGCGCTCGTAGAAGTGGCCTACGCTGATGGAGGTGATCTTTTTCACCCGGGATGCCATGTCTCCAAGGTAGAGCGTCCGGCAAATTTCTAAATGCTAAATCTCAGTTTCGGGATATGAGACTGAAGATTCAGTAATTCCGGGGGGAAGGGCCGGGCTGGGCCTCGTGAAAAGGCTGCAGACCTTCCCTGATCGGAAATCCTCAGGGCCTGAAGACGGTCAGGGAGATGCCCTTACATTGAGAAATTCTCGCCCAGATAGTGGCGACGTGCCACGGGGTCGTTAGCGAGTTGCTCGGAAGGCCCCTCCAGGACCACGCGGCCTTCAAGGAGAAGGTAGGCACGATCGACGATCTGCAGGGTTTCGCGCACGTTGTGGTCGGTGATGAGGAGGGAGATGCGGTATTCGTTGCGGAGTTGCTTGATAATCTCCTGGATATCAAGGACGGCGATGGGATCGACGCCACTGAAGGGTTCGTCAAGCATGAGAAGTTTGGGATCGGTGCAGAGAGATCGTGCTATGGAGAGGCGGCGCTTTTCTCCGCCGGAGAGTGTGAGGGCGGAAGAACGACGCACGCCATTGATGCCGAAGCGTTCAAGCAATTCTTCGCAGCGGTCTCGTTTCTGCTGGCGATTCAGGTCGCGCCTGGTTTCCAGAACAGCAAGCAGATTTTGCTCCACACTGAGCTTGCGGAAGATGGATTCCTCCTGGGGCAGATAGCCGAGGCCGTAGCGTGCCCGCTTGTGCATGGGTAATCGGGTGACGTTGCGGTCGCCCATATGAACCCGACCAGCTTCTGGAGGGATGAGACCGGCAATCATGTAGAAGGTGGTGGTTTTACCGGCGCCATTGGGTCCCAGCAGACCAACGATTTCGCCGGGTCCAACCGTGAGGCTTACGCTTTCCACGACCGGGCGCCCGCTGTAGACCTTGCGGAGACCGTCTACCTGGAGGACGGGTGAGGCATCCCCCGGGCCTGGTGCTGGCTGCAGTTGTTGTTCAGCGTTGGCGTCCACGTTGATACTGGCTTCTAGTTCGCTTGCTCCTTGCGGAGCTTTTCGAAGTTATTGTCCTTGAGGTCAAAGAATTGTTCCCAGGCGCCACGGGAGAGCTCGAAGCTGCCGTTCGGATAAAAAAGAATGTAGAGGCCATCCTCGCGGGCCTCAAAGAAGCTCTTGCCCTGACGGATCCCGGGGCGGCCCCCACGCAGGGCCAGGATTCCGGAGCTGGCTTCGTATGTTGCGGCGGCCGAATTAGCCACCATTGGTTGCGCATCAGCCTTGGGGAGGCGGGTGATAATGACATTTCCGAGCGCCACGATCTTATCGACGTCGGAGAAGGCTTCGGGTCCTTTAAGGTGATTTTCCCCGGCGTCTTCCCGCTGACTGAGAGTGATGCGCATGCTATCATTGCACCGTAGACGGAAACGTGGCTCATCTACCATGATCTCACCAAGATAGACTACCTGGCCCTTGCTTGAATCGAAGTAAAGTCCGCCTTCGCAGGTCACGGTGATGAATCCGGCCGGGGTGGTCTCTTCGGCCTTCCTGTGACGTAGATTTTCAAGATCACCGGTAGTGGTCCATGGCCCTGGCTCGGCGAAGAGGCTGCCGTTCTGGTAGAAGCGCATGTAGAGGTCCGGTTTCCCGGCCTGCAGGGAATTGTTCCCCTGGCTGATAGTGGGCGTTCCTCCTCGTAGAATGATATTGGTGGTTTCCACGTCGAGAATGGCATGCTGGGCCGTTGCAATGAGCGCAGTGCGTTTTTTGTCTGGATCCTCCTGAGCCAGACGTATCCTGCCGCTAGCCACCACGTGCGTGACATCGGAGAAAGCTTCCGGTCCGACCAGGTCCCCAGCCGAGGTGCCGGGCTTCTTCCTCAGGAAGATCTTAATCTCGTCGTCAGCCTGGATGCGAAAGCCGGGATGCTGGACCTTAACGTTCTTGAGATAGACGATGTGCCCCTCCCGGGCGTCGAAGTAAAGGCCGCCGTGGGAGGTGACGACGACCAATGGGGGTTTTCCGGCTTTGATCGTGGTCTTTGACGCAGCCTTGTGGGGGACTTCCCTTCCCCCGGGCTCCTGGGGTGAAGGCTGGTTGGCGGATGCAAAGGGTTCAGTGTCAACGCTTGTGGTTGTTTGCTTTGCGGCTGTCGCTTCGGGGGGATGCTTCTTCTCGTTTTCGGCATCATCCCCCCAATTTTGGAGGGCAGAGAGGTCGCCCACGGTAGTCCAGAGTCCTTCCTCTGCGTAGAAGTCACCGTTTTGGTAGAGGCGGAGATAGAGGTCGGGGCTTCCGGCAGTGAGGGAGTTGGCTCCTTGCCTGATTGTGGGAGTGCCGCCTTGCAGAACGATGTCACCGGTGCGGCGATCGACGACGGCAGTCTCACCGGTGGCGATGCTCGGCGGGCTCTTTCCGGACGGGTCCCTGAGGACCATCCGGACTCCACCTGAGAGCACGAAGAGATAGGGATCGATCAATTCGGAAAATGTTTTTTCCTTTTCCGGATTCTGGCTCTGCCCCTGCTCATTCTCTATTCGTGTTTTGTTTTCCTTACTGGATTTATCCGTGCTCCTGATGGTTTTGGAGAGGTCTTGAGGAGGGAAAAATACCTTTAGGTGACCAGCGCAGCTAACCGTGAAGAGAGATTCCGTAACTTCGATGTTACGGAGGTAGGAAATGTGGCCGCGCTCGGGGTTGAGAAACATGCCGCCTTCTGCCGTGATCAGGATTTCACCCTTGGCTAATTCGGAGTGTGGAGAGGTGTTGTGGTTTTCCTGTGGGACGCGGGCGAGAAGCCTGGATTCCGGAATCTGAACGGTATGCGAAAAGCTGCGAAGGTCGGTGTCTGCCTTCCCGCTCGACTGACGGCTCTGTATCATGAAGTTGCGGGTGGGAGCACGGTTCGCGAAAACCGACTTGGTGCGTGACTGGAGAAGAGCGTCGATTTTGCGGCGTTCCGCTCCGGTCAGGCCTTCGGGCCCCGTGAATACAGTGGCAAGTTTGCTCAGTTCGGCTGTTGAGAGGGGATTCTCCGGGGGTTGTTTCTTTTCTTTGGGGCCAGGAGGATTTCCTTTCTGGTCGTCGGGTGCGGAGAGACGGGTGGACACCGGACCGCGTACGAAGCCGGAGCGGGACTTCAGGTGGAAGATGCCGGCTGCACCCTGACCCTGGAGCTTGTCTCCGCGCAGGGTAATGACTTCATGGGCCCGGAGAATTCCCGTATTGAGAGAGAAGTCCGCTGAGCCCATATGCATGCGGATGACAACCGAGTCGTCCTGAAAATAGCGAAGGGCAAAATTCTCTCCGGTGAGATCCTGCTTGGTGAGGACCTTGAGAAAGCTGGATTGCAGGACGGCCATCCGCTCGAGTTTCTTGTTGAAGACAGGAATGCGGACTTCCTTCAGCATGCTCCCGGCCGGAAGGTTGTTCATTATCGGACCCAGCTTCTGGTAGGGAAGTTCCAGGTCCTTTTCATCCAGGACCTTCTGGGCGAGGGCGCGTTCTGGTCCAGTCCCGAGGAGGACGAGGGTCAGAAGGAGCGAAGAGGCACGCATGGTGAGGGAGTTGGAGCGTGAGGGCCGTGGGTTCTGGACTCGGGATTCCAACTGGGAAGGTGAGGAAACGGATTCTGGAAAGGATAAAGCAGGCACTCTGGCGCTGCGAGCATTCTCATGGGGAGAGGGCCTGGTGAATCTTCATCAGGGAGAAGAGGACGGCCTCAATCTCATCAAGGGGAATCTGGCTGGGAGCGTCAGAGAGGGCTTCCGCGGGGTTGGAGTGTGTTTCCATGAAGATACCATCCACTCCGGTGGCCATCGCGGCGCGGGCCAGGACGGGGGCCAATTCTGCGTCGCCGCCGGTGGTTCCCCCCAGGCCGCCTGGTCGCTGGACGGAATGAGTTCCGTCGAAAATGACGGGGATTCCCTCTTTTCTCATCCAGTAGAGGGAGCGCATGTCGGCCACCAGATTGTTGTATCCAAAGGTCGTCCCTCGTTCGGTAATGAGGAATCGCTCGCAACCGAAGGCACGGAGCTTGCCCGCAATATTGATGCAATCCCAGGGGGCGAGGAACTGGCCTTTCTTCACGTTCACGGCACGACCGGTAGCGGCGCAGGCTTCCAGGAGGTCGGTCTGCCGGCAGAGGAAGGCGGGAATCTGAAGGAGATCGACATGTTCAGCGGCAAGGGTGGCCTCCTCTGCCGTATGGATGTCGGTAGTGACTGGGATGCCAAGCTCCTTCCCGATCTCGCCGAGAATGCGGCATCCCTCTTTCGCCCCTGGTCCCCGGTAGGAATCGATCGCGGTGCGGTTGGCCTTGTCGTAAGAGGCCTTAAAGAGCAGGGGCAGGTCCAGGCGGGAGGAGATTTCAGCCAGAGAGCGAGCCATCTCCCAGGCAAATTCCTCGCTCTCCAAGCCACAGGGTCCGAGGATAAAGAAGGGGCGCCCTCCGCCAACTTCGACATTTTGGATCGTGAAGGAATCTACCATCGCTTCGCGTTGCCACCACCATGCCGCAGGGAGGGGACTGATTCAATAGCGGGATTTGGTCGGAGGAATTTATTGCCTCCGGATCACGATTCCTAGGGCATTGGTGATGGGGGGACGTCCAGCGGGCTGTCGCTGTCAGCGGAAAAGCGTCAAATAGTGTTTTCAGGACCCCCGGCGCCTGCAGACGATAATCCGCACGAGCCGACCGTTTTGCCAGGCAGGCTGATTCAGGACTCGGGAAGGTCCCTTCGCTCCTCCACCTTGGCGTGGAGGGAGCGTAGATTTAGCAAGGCGGTCTGAAGAAGCTTATCTTCTTCCGGGGTTCGATTACCCGCGGTCTTATTTTCCAGCATCTCAAGCGAATCGAGAACTGAACGGGCAGCCTTGAGGTTCACTTCCAGCTTTCCGCTGATGGGATTGGGCACCTGCCCGAGGAACATCCCTGCGTTCTGTGCCTGCAGGATGACAAAGTCGGCGAAGCGTTGGTCGTTCTCCATGTATCGTTGCCGGGATCGTTACACCGCCTGAAGAGGGAAGGCCAGTCGTTACCTTGCGCGATGTTCTCGGCGGGACCTTCCGGGTCTTGCGGGAGCTGGGCCAATGGGAGGTCAACCGAGGCCCGGTCTATGGGCTCACGGTTGCGATGACCGGATCTCGTCCAAAATAGCGCCGGGCGGTGGCGAGAATCTCTTCACCAGTGAGGGATTTGATTCGTTCAGCGTGTTGGAGGTGATGGAGGTGGCCAAGACCGAAGAGGGAGTTGAGGGCACAGACCTGTGCCATGGAGTGGTTGCTCTGGTTTTCGAGGGCGTCACTGGCCAGAACACTGGTCTTGGCGTGGGTCAGGGGCTTTTCTGGGATGCCTTCCTGGGTGAGGATCTCAATCTGGGTAAGAAGTTCACGGCGGGCCAGGTCTGCCTGGTCAGGTGCGGTCCCAATGTAGAAAGCGAAGAGACCATTGCCCAGGCCGTGAAACTGGGTGGCATTGACGTAGTAAGCCAATCCCAGTTCTTCCCGCAGTCGTGTGAAGAGGGGGCCCGCCATGTTGGCGCAATACTCGTGGATCAATTCCAGGGCCGGTATATCCCCGGAGGTGATGTGGGCACCCGGGTAGCCGATGGCGATGACCGCCTGCTCCTTGGCCAGGCGCTTGGAGACCTCTCCGGAATTGATCTCGGTACTTGTTTCGGAGGCGGGTTTGCATGTCGGACCCTCGGAGAGGGGCGTAAAGATCCTCTCACACAAGTCCGTGGTGGCATCGGGATCGATGTCTCCAAAAATGGCCAGGACGCCGTTCTGGCGCGTCATGAAGCGCTGATGGTGTTCAAGGACGGCCTGGCAGTCGAGTTTGGCGAGCGACTCCTCGGTGCCGAGTCGTGGGAGGCCATAGTGCCGATTTCCAAAGAGGGTGCGGCGCAGGAGCTGGAAGGCAGTCTTGAGGGGATCTTCCATTGCCTCCCGAAGGTCGGCGCGTTGAACCTCCCGTTCCCGGACGAGTGCGTCCTCCTGAAAGGCGGGTGAGCTCAATGCTTCCCCAGTCAGGCCGAGGACGGTGGCGAGGTCGGGCTTGAGGCAGAAGGAAGACACGATGGTGGTGTTGTTGCCTGTGCTGGCCCGCAAGGCTGCACCCAGGGATTCAACCGCCCGGGCGAATTCGCCACCGGGGTGGTCTACCGTGCCCTTGGTGAGAAGGGATGCATGGAGTGGATTGATGCCGCAGTTCTCTGGGGTTTCCACCAGGCGGCCCGTGCGGAAAACACCTTGGAACTGCACGGTGGGGACCCTCGGGTCAGGGCGCAGGACGAGGGTGAGGCCATTGTCGAGGGTGTGCGTCGTGATTTCGCCCGGGGCATTGGTCGGGCGTGCAACATGAGGGGGTGCATGGGCCTCGCCGGGATCCAGGGATGTGATAGTGATCCCATCCGAACGAAGGTATTCGCGTGCTACCCGCACGAGATCGCTTACTGTCACTTGATCGAGTAGATCAAGATAGTCGCGGGTGAAATTAAGGTTACGGGCTTCGTGCCAGTTGGAGGCCAGGTCGGTAGCGCGTCCCGAAGCGGTGGCGAGGCTCCTGAACTGCCGGGCGAAAATCTGCCGGCGAGCCTTGTCGAGGGAAGGTTGCAGTTCGCCTTCCAGGGCAGGGGTGAGCTCGGCGAGGATGGCCTGCTCCAGCTGGTCGCGCCTGTCGGGATCGACTTCCGCAGAAATACTGAACATCCCGGGTCCATCCGCCGGGTTCCAGGCCCAGGTTCCAATGTAGTGGGCGAGTCCCTCCTCCTCGTGGAAGCGGCGGTAGAGGTGGGACGAACGACCGCCTCCCAGCAGGCCGGCAAGGAGCTCAAGGGCGGGAACGTCCGGATGATCGAGCCCGGGAGTCTGCCACGCCAGGGTCGTTTTGCTGGTCGGAATGGGAAAGGGCTTACGAGCTTCTCGCAGTCCGAGTTGGCGTGGTTCCTCTAAACCATTTGCCTGGGAGAGGGACCGGGCGGGCAGATTCCCACTCATCTGTTCCAGGTTGGCCAGGACGGCCTCGCGGTCAAAGTCGCCCGAGAGGACAAAGATACTGTTGGAAGGGATATAGCGTCGACGGTGGTAGTCCGTCATGTCTTCGTAGCGGAGGGCGTCGAAGAGGTTGCGATGCCCGATGACCGGATGGCGACGGGGATCGTGCTGGAAGAAGGTCCGGAACAGGAGCTGGCTGGCCGCGGAGTCAGGGTCATCCCGGCCCATATCGATCTCCCGCCGGATCACGTCGCGCTCGGTCTCGAAATCCTCCTCTGGGAACCGGGGGAGGAAGGCCAGTTCGAAAAGGAGGTTGACGAAGGTGTCGCAGGAAGTGCTGGGCCCATCGATATAGTAGACGGTCCGGTCCAGGGAGGTGTAGGCATTCCATTGCCCCCCCGCGGAGTTTACCCGGGTGGCGAGTTCCGCTCCGGTAAAGGAGCTAGTGCCCTTGAAAACCATGTGTTCCAGGAGATGCGAGAGTCCACTGCCGGAGAAGTGCTGCTCATGCTGGCTGCCGGTTGCGATCCAGCACTGGGCGGAGACGACCGGGGCTGCATGATCCACTTGCGTGATGACGGTAAGTCCGTTGGAAACGGTGTGGAGAGAGGCGTCGGTGGCGGGGAATTGCATGGGTTGCGGCAGGAGGGCCATGGTTATTGGGGTGAGTGGTGAGCGAGGTCAAGCGGGATGCCTGCCACGAATATTTCCCCTCGCCCCGGATTCCCTAAATTCCCTTGGCGTGGGAACGCGATTTGCTAGAAGAGCTTCATGTCGAGGCCGGTCGTTATTGTCATTGCCCTCATTTTGCTTCTTGGTCTGCTGGGCGGAGGAATCCTGGGCTGGATGTCCTTGAACCGGGACCGGGTAGGCGTCCTGAAATACCAGGTGCAGGTAGCGGAGGATGTCAGCATGTGGGAGGTTATTGAGAAGGAAGAGAAGCTGATGAAGAGCGACCAGGTTCTCAAGCAAGTCATTAAAAACCTGGGCCTGATTGATCAATGGCGCATGGATTCCGAGGAGGAAGCCCTCGCGCACATGCGCAGCAAGCTGATCCTCAAGGAAGATCGGGTGGGGGAAGATCGGGCGGGGGAAGATCGGGCGGGCGTCCGTGTGCGGGTGCTTTACCGTGATCGGAAGCAGGCCAGGGCCTTGGAGATCCTGCAGGAAATCAAGAAGATATTCACCCCGGTGCGCCTTGAGGCCGTCAGAAAGAATGAGCTGCGGCCGATTGATCCCAGAGATGCTGAGGCATCAGAGGGCGGCTTCAAGCAGACTCCCCTGCCAGTGAGCCCCTGAGGCTCTGTCGGCAAACTGTCTTCAGAGGGGGCTCAATTGGCGCCCATCTTGAAAGGCAGGTTGATTGAGGGGAACTCGCGGAGAGTGAACCCGATCATGGCGCCGAACTCGTTGTCGTAACGGTGGTTGCGGTGAAAAATTCCGAGGGAGATGACCCAGTTTTCGAATGTGCGGTGGGCAGAGTACTGTTGGTATTCCAAGACGTTATCGTCGAGTTCCCAACGGTGGCTGAAGCCGGCGCCCCAGTCCTTGTTGAATCGCTTGAAGGCTCCGTACTCGAAGCGGACGGAGTCCTGCAGGATGGGATGGTCATTGAGGAAACGATGTCGGAGAGTGAGCTCCAGGCTATCAGAGGGCATGAAGCGGAAGGAGCCCACCGCTTCGGTGAAATCTCCCACCTTGCTCAGAAGTGGCAACTGGGTCTCCAGTCCTATCTCGAGCCACGGGACGGGGTGAAAGTATATTTCATTGTAGAAGTTGGAAAACTCGCGATCAAATTCCGGATCCTCCTGAAACCAGTCGAAGTAGGAGTTGATGGTAAGCCACTCCTGGTTGCCGCCGTCGCGCCTGGTAAGGAAGCGATTGCGGACACCGAGGCGGATGATGGTCCAGTCTTTGATGTCATCGACGGCAGTGAAGCGGCCGATCCCAAGCGGGCGGGGACGAGTGCTGGCGGTGAGGCGGTTGATGCGGGGAAAGCTGGAGTCCAACTCATTGGTGGCGACCCATGAGGCTCCGGCATAGGGCTGGATGACGTGTAGGAGGCTGTCGAGGCCAAGGGCGTCGTTTTGTACTTCTGGGAAAGAACGGGAAAACTTCACGGAGGCGTCGATCCCGGCGTAGATGTGGGTGCGCTCTTCGTTTTCTCCAAGGCCGTCAACGCTGCGGTAGGTGGTTGAGCCTAGTCCTGCCCGGGGGACGAGGTTGATCTGGTTGTCGAGACGCATGGGAAGGGAGAGTTCCTGCCAAAGATGCAAGCGGGCGTAGCCATGTTCGGACAGGATAGTCTCGATCTCGCTGATGCGTGGGTCGCCGGGTTGGAGGGCGTCTGCTTCGGCCTTTAGACTTTGGCGTCTGAGGTCGGGAATATGTTCACTGTAGAGACCGGCCACGAGTTGGCCTTCGTGGAGAACAGGCGTGTTGAAGATGGGGTGCCGGATCTGGTCGAGGGCGAATTCCGGCAGGCGGGTGTCGGCCTGGTAGAACGAGTTTGGACGCAGGCGGGTCCACAGGGTGAGCAGGTTGCGTTCGCGCTGGTGGGTGAGAGCAAGGATGTTCTCGGGATTGGGCTCCACCCGGAAGGTGCTGGGGTCGTAATCCTCCAGGTAGAAGCGGTCACTGAGGTAAGTCAGGTTGGCGTCGAGGTGGCTCGTGCCGCCCGGGATGAGATCCTGGAGTTGGAGACGGTGGCGCAACTGGACGCGGAAGCGATTTTCGGGTACATTCTGGCGTTGAATGCCACTTCGGTTGAGGGTCGAGTCAAAGTCGTGGATGTGGTAGAGCTTGAGCCAGCCTAGGTTCTCGTTTTCGCTCAGGCGGGTATCAAGGAAGTCGGCGCCGGTTCCTATTCCGCGCCTGGTGAGTAGGTCCAGGTGCCACTGGGAGAGCAGCCACGCATCCCTGCGTTCGCCGGTCCGGGGGTTTTCGTCGCCTCCGAGCATGAGCCCGTAGCGGTTGAGGAGGTAGGGGCCCCAGTTGGAGCGTGCGCCAGGAATGACGTGGTAACCCAGCTCGGTATTGAGAGGCTGTGCCAGGTAGGGCAGCCAGAAGATCTGCTTGTCTCCGGCGTAAATCTTCATGTCGCGGAAGATAACCTTGTCGTCCGGGATCACCGTGGTCCTGGCCGCCCGCAGCCAGAAGGCGGGCTCCTTGTTGTCATGGGTGGTCACGCCTGCGTCCTCGCCCACGAAAAGGGTGCGCCCATTGCTTTCTACCATTTGGAATTTATCAGCCTCGAGGAGAATGGGGCCCATGCCTATGCGCAGGCCGTCCCCCTCCAGGCGTTCTTTCTCATACCAGTAGGTGGCCGATTTACCGCGATGCAGGATTGCGCCCTGGTAAACGGCCACATTTCCGGTAAAGCGTACGAATTTTTCCTTCAGGTTTATGACGATGTTGTCGGCAAATAGCTGAATGCCGTTGTTGGTGCGGCACTGCATGTTCCCCTGATAGAGGATGAGCTCCTTCTCCATATCCCACTTGGTCTCGTAGTTCTCACCGATGATACGGAGGTTCTTCGGCATGGCTGGGACCAGGGTGAAGGGATTACCGGGTGCCCCGGGTCCGTCTCCCTCCGGGATGGTCAGTAATTCCTCTCCGGTGGGTGGAGGATCGACCTCCTGGCCGGGGGAGGGCGGAGAGGTCAGCACGACGAGGGCACAGAACAGCGCCACGATTGCGCCTGTTGGCGCCTGATCGTTCATTCGCTGGCGACAGCCCGGCCCTCGACACAACGGCATAGGGTGATGGACTATCATCCGGAGGCCCGAAACAATCAAAATTGTTCGGGAAATGGCCCTGAAACTCACCAGGAAGGATGAGTAAAGCGAATCAAGCTACGGGGTGCTCGCTCCTTTACGGAAGGCCGGATCCGCGCTCCGCCATCCGCTCCTTATCGGAAAGACTGAAGTCCTCTAACAGCGTAGTGAGCAGCCCCATCCTGTTGTGGCAGTTCGGAGGCGCGGCACTCTCTGTAGGGGCGGGNNGAACTTGTCCTTGTGTCGGCCCCGGACCGCGGCATGGTTGGGACACAGATTTTCCGATGGCGATTCCACAGAGCACGATTGCCTTGATCTACGACTACGATCAGACGTTGAGTCCCAGCTATATGCAGGATGATGTGCTCTTTCCTGAATTTGGGATTGATCCCGAGCAGTTCTGGAGCCGGTGTGACGCCCTTGTCAAGGAGCAGCAGTGGGATGGTGAGTTGGCCTACATGAAGTGCCTGCTCGACTACCTGCAAATGGATGGGGTAACCAACGCCCGGCTGGTCGAACTGGGTCGTGGACTCCGCTACTACCCCGGCGTGCCGGAACTTTTCGATGAGATCCGGTCTGTAGTTCTGCGTCCCGAGCACCGCGCTGCAGGAGTGAGCATAGAGCACTATATCATCTCGTCTGGTCTCAAGGCCCTGCTGGAGGGGAGCAGCCTGGCGAATCATATCACGGCCATGTTTGGCTGTGAATTCGGCGAGGATCACGAGGGGCGCATCAGTTTTCCGAAGCGCACTATTTCGCATACGACCAAGACGCAGTTTCTGTTTCGTATCAACAAGGGCTTACTCAAGCATGACGACGATGTGAACGATCACATGCCGTCCGAACTACGGCCCATACCGTTTGATAACATGATCTACGTGGGGGATGGGCCAACTGACGTTCCCTGCTTTACGGTCATGAAGCGGAGCGGGGGGCACTCCATCGCGGTTTACAATCCTAAGGATCCCAGCGGACGGAGCTTTCGGAAATGTTATCAGTTGTGCACACATGCTGACCGCGTAAAGCACATTGCCCCCGCGGATTACAGAAAGGGAAGTCACCTCCGAAATCTCTTGGAAGAGATGGTTCGTGAAACAGCGGACCGCATCCTGGAGCGCCGTCGCGAAGAACTGGATACTGCTACGGTGGCAGCGCCGGGATTTTGAGGGCTCCGGATGTTTGATGTTGAATGGGTGAGGCGAGATGCTGGATGATGGAGCGATGACGGATGGCTGAGAAAAATCATTATCATTTCATTGGGGTATGCGGGACGGCGATGGGTGCGGTGGCTGCGGCCATGAAGGCGGAGGGGATCACGGTGACGGGATCGGACCAGCACGTCTATCCTCCCATGTCTACCTTTCTTGAGAGAAGCGGGGTGAAAATCGTGGAGGGCTATCGTGCATCCAACATTCCGGAGAGCGCAGATGTCATCATCATCGGGAATACAATAAGTCGTGGCAACGAAGAAGCGGAGGAGGCCCTTAACCGCAAGCTTCTCTACCAGAGCCTGCCCGAAGTTCTGAAGGACCAGTTCCTGCGCGGAAGACGGAATTTCGTGGTGACAGGGACCCACGGAAAGACCACCACCAGCGCGATACTGACCTGGGTTCTGCAGTCGGCCGGACGCGAGCCTGGCTATATGATCGGGGGGATCCCGGCCAATCTGGGGCGCGGGGCATACTTTACCGATTCCGAGTTCAATGTCTTGGAAGGTGACGAATACGATACCGCTTTCTTCGATAAGCGCTCAAAGTTCCTGCACTACCTCCCCGAGTTCGCCATCATCAACAACATAGAGTTTGATCATGCGGACATTTATAACTCTCTGGACGAAATCAAGCTGACCTTCCGGCGATTTCTCAACATTGTCCCAAGTGGCGGGTTGGCGGTAGTCAACGGGGATGATGCCAATGTCCTGGACGTGATCGATGGGGCCCCCTGCCCGGTGCGCACGCTGGGATTCGGGAAGCGGTGCGACATGAAGATCGAGAAGGTCTCTTACAAAAGGGACGGGAGCAGTTTCACGCTGGCGGGCGAGGATTACACTATTCCCATGGTGGGTGAGTTCAATGTGCGCAATGCTGCCATGGCGGTAGCGGGGGGGATATTCGCGGGGCTGAAGGCCGACGAGATCCGTAGGGCCTTTTCCAGCTTTCAGGGCATTGCCCGCCGTCAGGAACTGCGTGGAGAAGTGCGGGGGGTTAAGGTCATCGATGATTTCGCGCATCACCCTACCGCGATCAAGCTTGCGGTGCAGGCCCTGCGGCAAGGCTATCCCGACGCTCGAATATGGGTTGTCTTCGAGCCGCGTTCCAACACCACCAGGCGCAATATTTTCCAGGTTGAGCTGGCGGAGGCATTGGCCAGTGCCGATCGTGCCGTGGTTCCTGCCATCGCGGATCCGGAAAAGTTTGCAGAGGATGAGCGGCTCGATCCTGAGCAACTTGTACGCGACATTGACACGGGAGGAGGCAAGGGGGTCTATCTCGCTACCGTGGAGGAGATTGCCGAGCATGTCGCGGTCGAGACCGAGGCGGGTGATGTGGTGGCAGTTCTCAGCAACGGCGGCTTCGGAGGGTTGCACGGGATCCTCCTTGAAAGGCTGGGAGAGACCGCAGCAGAGGGTTGATTTAACTGCCGGGCATTTGCGCAAGCAGGCATGGAGGTTCCGGAGTCCATCAGCTCATGCCCCTCTGCTCCGTCGTCTCCTAGTTGCGTCCAGCGAGTCGCTTATTAAACTTTATGGAAAGGCTAAGGGCAGACATCTGACTGATGAGGCTGCGGTGCTTGGAGGCCAGTTTGTCAACGGAGGCATCATGCTTTATCGAGTAGATGTAGCGTCCAATTTCCGAGAAGAGAGCGCTCATTTCGCTTTCCATAGTGCCCAGATCGGCACGATTATTGGATAGGTCCTGGTTGGCCTTTCCAATGTTCTGGTAGTTGTCCAAGGCTTCGTCCCGCATCTCGGAGCGCCGTGTTTCGATTCTGGAGTCAATGTCCTTGAGTGCGCTCTCGACCGAGTTGATTTTGCCGACGAGGGCATCGCGACGATCACGCAGGGACTTGAACTGTTTTTTCAATTTGAGGAGCTCCTGTTTGGAGGCCTCCAGTTCCGGAGCCTGTTGGACGCCCTCGCCGACGAGGACCTCAAGCTTGGCCTTGATGCCGTCGTGGAGCCGTTTGACGGTGCGAGCATCGGATACGATGATTTCACGTTCGGAGTTGAGTCGTTCGTGCGTTTCCGTCAGGACCGCCCGCTCTCCCGTCAGGTCCTTGGTGCTGTCAACCACCATGCCGAGCAGTTCCGTTCGGTGATGGTGCGACTTCTGCAGATTGACGTTTGCAGATTCGATTTTCTGCGAGATTTTCTCGTGCTGCATGGTGAGCTTGCGCAGGCTCCAATATTCCACCGAGAGGTCCTCAATTTCTTCGACGTCCGCCCAGGTAAGGCGCCCCAGGATTTCCTCCGCTTCCCTGAGGAGATGAAGCTCGCTCGCGGCGTGCGTCGCATGCCGTTGCCGCATCGAAATACCAAAGGCCTTTGCGATGCGCCAGAAGAGGTAACGGGTCTGGGTCATTATCTAAGAACTGTATTCTGGCTGGCGATGGCTTGCCGGACAACGGGAAATTATTTTTTGAGATTCTTCTGCAGCTTGCTGACTACGCTGAAGTCCTCGAGGGTCATGATGTTACCGGTCACACCTCCAGTAGCCACCAGTTCCTTGAGGATGCGGCGCATGATCTTCCCGGAGCGGGTTTTGGGCAGGGCGGGGGTCAGGTGAATTTCGTCGGGGCGGGCGATTGCCCCGATAGCTTTGGCAACATGAGCCTTGAGATTCCTGTCGGTGGAGCTACCCGCCTTTACGCCCTCCTTGAGGGTTACGAAGGCCGCGATTCCCTGCCCCTTGATCTCGTGGGGACGACCCACCACCGCGGCCTCCGCCACGTCGGGGTGAGAGACCAGGGCGCTCTCCACTTCGGCGGTACCAAGGCGGTGTCCGGAGACGTTGAGGACATCGTCGAGTCGGCCCACGATCCAGAAGTTTCCCTGCTTGTCGGTGCGGGCACCGTCTCCCGCGGTGTAGATGCCCTTGTAGTCGTTCCAGTAGGTTTTCCGGTAGCGGCCCTTGTCGCCGTAAATGGTGCGCAGCATGGAAGGCCACGGTTTGCGAATGACCAGTTTGCCTCCTTCGTCCGCTCGGCATTCTTTGCCTTCCTCGTCGAGGATGGCGGCATCCACTCCGAAGAACGGCAGGGTAGCCGTGCCTGGCTTGGTGGGCGTACATCCGGGTAGGGGAGAGATCATGATGGCGCCGGTTTCGGTCTGCCACCAGGTATCGACGATCGGGCAGCGTCCCGATCCGATTTTTTCGTGGTACCAGATCCACGCTTCGGGATTGATGGGCTCACCGACCGTTCCGAGCAGGCGCAGGGAGGAGAGATCGCGGGTAGCAGGGAATTTGTCGCCGGCTTTGATGAAAGCCCGAATGGCGGTGGGGGCGGTGTAGAAGGTGGTCACTCCATACTCTTCTACGATGTCCCAGAAGCGACCGAAGTCGGGGTAGTTGGGCGCTCCCTCATACATCACCTGGGTCACTCCATTGGCGAGTGGACCGAACACGATATAGGAGTGACCGGTAATCCAGCCCACGTCGGCCGTACACCAGTAGATGTCGTCGTCCTGCATGTCGAAGATGTACTTGCAGGTGGTGTAGGTTCCCACCAGGTAGCCACCGCTGGTGTGGAGGATTCCCTTTGGTTTTCCGGTGGATCCGGAAGTGTAGAGAATGAAGAGTGGGTGTTCGCTGTCGAATCCCTTCGCGGTGTGAGAGGCCGATACTTTTTCCGCTTCTTTGTGCCACCATACATCCCGGCCACGGCGCATGGTAACCTTCTCACCGGTGCGCTGGTAGACGATGCAGCGTTTGACCCCCTTGTACTTGCGGAGGGCCTCATCAACGCTTTTCTTGAGTGGGACAATCTTGCCGCGTCGATACCCCCCGTCCGCGGTAATCACCGCAGTGGCTCCGGAATCCTCAAGGCGGTCCACGATGGACTCCGCCGAAAAGCCACCGAACACGACTGAATGTACGGCTCCGATGCGGGCGCAGGCCAGCATGGCGATGGCGGCCTCTGGCACCATGGGCATATAGACCAGGACGCGATCCCGGGCCTTGATTCCGTTTGACGTCAGCACGTTTGCGAAGCGGCAGACCTCACGGTGGAGCTGCTGGTAGGTGAGAACCCGCTTATCGCCCGGTTCGCCTTCCCAGATGATGGCAGCCTTGTTCTTGCGGCCGTTGACCAGATGCCGATCCACGCAGTTCTCACAGACGTTGAGGCGGGCTCCAGTGAACCATTTCGCAAAGGGAGGCTTCCACTCAAGAACCTTGTTCCAGTGCTTCTGCCAGTGCAGTTCCCTGGCCTCCCGTGCCCAGAATACCGAGGGCTTCTCGATCGACTCCTTGTACATCCGCCGATACTGTGCCATACTGGAGACACGGGCCTTCTTTGAGAATTCCTTCGAGGGCTTGAAGACCCGGTCTTCGATGAGGTGGCTTTCGATCTTCTTGCTCATGGGCCTTGACGGGAGTTTGCTGTGAGTGATTGTTTACCGGACGGGGCGTCTGGTTGCAAGGAAGGGTGCGGGATCAGGAACGGCGGGGGGGATCGAGATGGAGCATTTCGGTTTCGTGGTGTTCCAGGTGGCGCCACCGACCGAGGGGCAGGTCTGGATCGGTGAGACGCCCGATACGGATGCGGAAGAGCTTCTCGACCCGGCCGCCAAGCGTCTTGAACATTTCGCGGATCTGGCGTTTTAGTCCAGTCTCAAGGACGATGGAAACGCGGCGAGGAGAAAGTCGTTTGACCGTCTTGGCACGGGCGCGGCCCTCTGGGGTATGGACGCCATCGATGAGCTTCCTGAGGGCATGATTTTCAACCGCGGCGGCAAGGGTCACTCGGTATTCCTTTTCGACCTTGTTACTTGGGTGGGTGAGCCGATTGGCCAGTTCGCCGTCGTTGGTAAGCACCAGGAGACCTTCCGAATCGCGGTCCAGACGACCCACGTGGTTGAGATGCTGGAACTTGGGTGGTAGAAGCTCATAGATGGTGGCCCGTCCCAGTTCGTCGTGTTTCGAACAGACGTAGCCGCGTGGTTTCTTGAAGAGGATGGTGGTAGTCTGCCGTGGGGAAACCCGTTTTCCGTCAAGCCGCACGACATCATCGTCGCGCACGCGGGTGGCGGGATTAGTACAGCTCTCTCCGTTGAGGGTTACGCCGCCTTCCTGAATGAGAGAGTCGCAGGAGCGACGGGAGCCGATCCCGCAGGAGGCGAGGAACTTGTTCAGGCGAGTGCCTTCGGAAATCATCAGGGAACGGGGGACAGAGAAGGCGGAACCATCCGGTTCCGCCTTCTTGGAATTCGTAATATGAAAGGAAAAGCTATCCTAGCCCTCGGCCTTGGTTTTTGGCAGGCCGACGGGGCTCCGGCCCTCTTTCCACTGGCCGCGTTCCTTGAGGATCTTGACGCGTTCAAAGCGCTTGAGCACCGGACGGTTGCCGGAGGTGCCACCGCTTATTTTCAGGCTGTTATGCTTGGACATGGGATTGGGGTTTGGGTGGGGGCGGGAAGCTAGGGTGGATCTGGAGCTTTGGCAAGGGGGAAGTCCGGTGGAGCCTCCTGCCTGGACGGATGATCAGACCATCCCGAGCTTCATCTTGCCCTCTTCGGAGATCATATCCTGGTTCCAGGGAGGATCCCAGACGAGCTCGACCCGGGCGTCGGCAATTTGGTCGATCGTCATGATGCGGGCCTGTGCATCAGCTGCGATGGCGGGTCCCATTCCACAGCCAGGGGCGGTAAGGGTCATCTTGACGGTTGCCACGTTTTTACCGTCTTCATCATCCACCTTGCAGTCGTAGACCAGACCAAGGTTGACGATATCAACGGGGATTTCGGGATCGTAGACATGTTTGAGCTGGTGCCAGACCTGGTCAGCCACCGGGGCATCCTTCATCTGCTCGTCCTCCCGGGCCCTTTCCTCGTTGCCCGCCTGATCGATCCCGAGGGCATCGGCATCATTGGAGGAGATGCGGGCCAGGCCTGCTGAGGTGGCTACCGTGTAGGTGCCTCCAAGGCTCTGAGTGATTACCACCTGGGTGCCCGAGGGGAGCGAGATAGTGTCACCAGACGGAATCTGGATGGCATCGACTTCACGGTTGAGGGTGATTTCCTGGTTCATGGGGAGGTCGGAGCGGCTTGGTTATTTTCCGGTCTCGTCCAGGGGGACGATTTTGATGGTGCCCTTCGGTTGTTCCGAGAGGGACTGAGCGAGCGTGGGAGCGGAGTCAGGAGAAACTTCTTCGGCCTGGGTCCCTCCGAGGGCATTTTGGAGGGCGCCCTCCACAAGTTGACCACAGTGGATTTTCATGGGCGGAAGGGGTCCAAGGTCCCCGGTCAACTCGTCAGGGGAGAGATTACGCGCGTCCTCCACCGATTTGCCCTTGAGAAGCTCAGTGGCCATTGAAGCGACGGCGATGGCGGTNTGGCACCCGAAGGACTGGAAGGAGGCACGGTCTATGACCTTTCGACCGTCCTTCTCAGTGAACTTGAGCCACATTCGCAGCATGTCCCCGCAATCGGCCGATCCGGCAGTGCCCACCGCATCTGCATCTTCCATTTCGCCCACGTTCCGGGGATCGGCCAGCGCCTGCCGGGCTCTGTCTTCAAAGTCATCCATCGCCGTGGGGAACAAACCATGAGGATGGCGAGGATCAAACCACAAAATATGGGAGGCAGACTGATGGCTCAGGGGCGAGGACGGGCTACGGTGACTGGACGCCTTGTTTCGGTGCCGCCTCATCGGGCTTGTCAGCTGTCCTGTATCCCCCTTCAATCGTAAAGAGCGAGGCACATGTCCTTCATTGACGTGGACAATGGAGCGATGCTTAGCCAGACGGTCGAGCCCAACGCGGGATTTCTTTTCCGCGGTCGCTCCATTCATAGAGCGGCTGGAACGGATGGCTGAAGAGCTGCAAAAAGACAGTTTCCGAGAGATGAATGACAAACAGCAGGAGCGGGACATTCGAACCAGCTGGAAGATGCGGACATTGGGGACACTGGGGGGCTGGTTGCTGCGATCGTATGCCATTACTCTCCGGATGGAGGTAGTAGACCGTTGTGGATTTACGGACCGTGCAAAACACCAGCCTCCACTCATCTGGTGCATCTGGCACAGCCGGATCGCGGGAACCCTGATGGCCCGTCGGCGCATATTTCCGTGGCGCAAGGGCGTGGTTCTGACCAGCGCGAGCCACGACGGGGCGGCCCTCGCGGCCGTGGCCCGGGTCCTGGGCCTGGAGGCCGTGCGCGGATCGAGTTCACGGCGGGGGTCGGCAGCCTTGAGGGAAATGGTGCGGGCGGTAGGCAAGGGTCTCGATGTGACGGTGACTCCGGATGGTCCGCGGGGTCCGCGCTATCGCATGAGCCCGGGCCTGATTAAGCTGGCCCAGATAACGCGGTCCCCGGTGATGGGTGTCCACGTCCACTACAGCCGTGCAATTCGCCTCAAGACCTGGGACCGTTTCGTCGTTCCGTTGCCCTTCAGCAGGCTCACCATCATTTTTGACGAGCTGCTTGATGTCCCGCGGCAGCTGGATGACGATGCATTCGAATCCAAGCGCGTGGAGGCCGAGAACATGATGCGCGCCGGAGTCGACGATCTCGATCTGCCATCTTATGACCATTCTCAACGGAAAAGAAATCGCGACTGAAGTCCTCGCGGAGTGCCGGGAAAAGGTAGAAGCCCTTCAGGCAAGGGGCGTGACGCCGGGGCTGGCAGTCGTGATTGTGGGGGATGATCCAGCCTCCCACGTCTACGTGAACTCCAAGGTGAGGACCTGTGGCGAACTGGGGATCCATTCGCGTAAAATTGAATTACCGGCGGAAACGACTCAGGAGGAGGTGTTGCAGGTGGTGCGCGATCTCAACGGAGATCCGGCCATTCATGGGATCCTGGTGCAGTCCCCGCCGCCTCCGCATATTAACGAGGAAGAGATCATCCGGCTTCTCGACCCTGCCAAGGATGTGGATGGGTTCCACCCCGTTAACGTTGGTAAGCTGGTCATGGAGGACGATAGCGGGTTTGTGCCCTGCACCCCGCAAGGGTGCATCCATTTGCTGAAGGAGGCCGGGATCGAAACGAGTGGAGCCAGCGCCGTTGTGATCGGGCGCAGTATGATCGTAGGCAAGCCGATGGCCCTGCTTCTCATGGGCAAGGGCGTCAACTGCACCGTGACGGTGGCTCATTCCCGCACCAGGGACCTGGCCGCGGTGTGCCGGCAGGCTGACATCCTGGTCGCTGCGATTGGCAAACCCGGGTTTGTTACCGCCGACTTTGTCAAGGATGGGGCGGTTGTGATCGACGTGGGGATTAACCGGGTGGAGGACTCATCGAAAAAGCGGGGATTTCGCCTCGTTGGGGATGTGGCCTACGACGAAGTGGCCCCCAGGTGTCACGCGATCACGCCAGTACCCGGCGGGGTAGGACCGATGACCATTGCCCTTCTCATGAGCAATACGGTGAAAGCGGCTGGGGGGTGATGTTGAACCGTATCGTCTGGAGATCTGGGCGGGGCTCGAAAAAGCAGGGATCGCTCACTACTCCCCGAAGACCAGTTGCAGGCCCCGGGAAGACCAGTATTTGGCGAGACGCTCTTCGATCACATTTGCGGACTCGGTGGGAAAGGCAGGGGTTGCGGTAGAGAGTTTGGGAAGGCTGGAAAGATGAACCTTGGTGATTGCCCGGCGATCGGCTCCGCCGTGGAAGTGGTAGTG
>JAKVCR010000032.1:4848-13089 GCA_022448985.1 Roseibacillus sp. | reverse complement strand
CGGCAGCAGGGGTTACGGGGTCTACTTCAGTCGCGTGGTGGACGGCAAGTCCCTCAAACCCGAAAAGGTTGATCTTTATATCAAGGATGGAAACGTAACTGATCCCGCCGTCCGGATGGATGGCTTCGATCTCCTCTTCAGCGCGGACCACGAAGCAGAATCCAGCGGAGAGGAAAGCAACTACCGCCTCTATCGGTCCACCACCCGGGAGGTGATCGGTTACACCGACCACTCTCGCTGGGAGCAGTTCAAGGATCTCGTGGGCACGATTGGATGGTGGATCTTCCTGCTCCTCGCCGCTCTCATTGCCCTCATCTACCTCCTCGAGAGCTGGCGCGACATTACCAGCCTCTTTCACAAATGCCTTGCGGGTTCGGCAGCTGCCCACCTCTTCCTTCTAATCCTCTTCGCTCTCCTCGTGATCGCCAAGGAAATCGAGCAGCAGAGCGATCCGCCATCCGATGTCCTTGTCAGTATCGACGCTCTCAGTGAGGAGGAACTCGCTCTCGAAAGCGTTCCCGAGGAAACGGAGATCACGCAACCGGATCTTGCCCATGAAGCGGAAAAGGCCGCTGCCAACTTCGATATCCCGGAGTTCAAACCGCAGGAGGATGCCCAGACGGTGTCTATCGATGCCGAGTTCGAGCAAGAGGCCATGGAAGTCGAGGTCAAGACCGCGGCTGCCAATGCTACCGAAGACGTGGCCGAACCGACCGAACCCTCCGCCCTTCTCAGTGAACTTTCCGAATCCGCGCTTCCCGAACCCGATCAACCACTCCTCGAGGAACTCGTCGCCGCCGAGGTCCCGGAGGCCGTCAATCCCGCGGAATCTGAATTTGCTCCCACCGAACCCCTCCCCGCTACTGAGCGCAGTGAAACCGAGACCGTTGCCGACGCCGCGGTAACCACCCCAACTGATGCTGCCGAGATCCAACCGTCGGAGACCGTCACCGACAGCCCGGCCCCCACACCAATCACCGAGGTCACTCCCGCTCAGGCCGACTCCGATCAGGCGGACACCTCGGCAGCTCTGGAATCCGATTTGCTCGCTGATCTTCCGGAGACCTCCCCTCTCCAAGCCGAGCCGATCGACTTGGAAGAGAACGATCCCAGCGAGAACAACAATCCAGCCAACCCGACCCAGGACACCTTTGAGCCCTCCAACGCTCTTCCCGCTGCGGCCAGCAACGACTCACCTGCCGATGCGCCCAGCGACGCGCCCGCCGAGAGCCAGGCTGAAGTCTCCGAGGTATCCGGTGGGAGCATTGAGACCACTACCGTTGCTGATGGGCCCGCCTCCCCGGTGGGCGAGGCTGACAGTGAAAGTGAAGCCCCCGAATCGGTAGCTGACTCCGCCCCGAGCCAGGATCTTCCCGAGTCCGCCCTCGTGGACACCGGCATTCCACAACTTGAGGAAGGAAACCCTGCCTCCGACAACGAACCAGCCAATCCTGCCACCGAGGCCTTCAATCCCGGTGATGTAGTGACTGCCAACCCGAGCGCCCCGGCCGAGGGCGAACCCATCTCCGATGCCGCTGTGCCGGACCAGGCCGAAGTCGCCGAGGTCGGCGGCGGGGAACTGGCCCAGAACCCCGTCCCGGAAGCGGCCTCCCCGGTCGGCGAAGCCCAGGCCGAGGAATCTGTCCCCGAGGCTACGGTGGAATCCGATCTCTCGGGCAATCTGCCGGAAACCGCCCTCCTCGATCCAGGTGCCCCGCAACTGGAGGAAGGGGAACCCAGCCCCGACAATGCTCCCGCCAATCCGGGCAATGAAGCCTTCACCCCCGATGGGGCAACTGCTTCTACTGCGATCAACCCAGTGGATGGAGAGCCCATCTCCGATGCCGCGGTAGCCGACCAGGCTGATGCCGCTGAAGTAACCGGAGGCGCGGTCGCGCGGACCGAATCCACCAGCGATCCGTCCTCCGCTGTGGGAGAGGCCCAGGCTGAGGAATCCGTCCCGCAGTCCGAACTTGAACCTGGCCTTTCCAGCAACCTTGCCGAGACCGACCTTCTTGATCCCGGCGCACCCCGGTTGGACGAGGGCGCGAACGAACCAGCTGGCGTTCCCGGAGACGAAACCTTCAGACCGGAATCGTCTTCCGCTCTCGCTTCCAAGCAGGGAAGCGAGGCAACGGATGACGCAGCTGATGCCTCCCAGGCCGATACGACCCAGGTCAACAAGGGCGAACTGACCACCAGCCAGGCGGAACAAGGATCCGCTGCCGCCCCGGGAGAGGCCCAGACCGAGGACGGGTTGCCCGATGAACCCTCCCCCCTTGCAGGCAACCTCCCGGAATCTTTACTCCTTGATCCGGGGGCCCCCGCCCTTGAGGAAGGCCCCCGGGCCACCGCCGAAGGTGGGGATGAGAATTTCAAACCTGGCGATAGCGGGCAGGTGACCGCTAAGCAGGGAGTCGAAGCCAATAACGATTCGGCGGAGTCCTCCCAGACAGACTCATCCGAGGTCGGCAAGGGCGAACTCGCTACCCAGGAGGCGAATGAGGGCTCCGCGGAAGCGGTGGCTGAGGCCCAGGCCGCGGAAGGTCTGCCCGGCGAAGCAGCTACTCTTGCCGGCAACGTCCCCGAAACGACTCTCCTCGACCCCGGGACTCCAGCCCTGGAGGAAGGCCCCCAGGCTACTGTAGAGGCCAACGGCGAAGAATCCTTCAAGCCCGGTGGAGGGGCGATGGCCTCCAATAAGGCCCCCGATGCGGAAGCTGACAGCGGATCGGCTGCCAGTGACCAGATTGATGGGGAATCCATTGCCGGCAATGGACTGACGAACGATGGTGCCAACCTTGCCAATCCCCAGGATGGCCTTGAGGCAGGAAGCTCCCAGGCCATCACCACCCCGGGGGCGGTGGGCCCCGTCAGCCTCGAACCCACTCTCACCGGCTCCCTCCTTCCCGGGAAGCTCGACGCCCCCGCGAATCTCGGCACCAGCGACTTTATCAAGAAGCAGCGTGGTCGGCCTTCCATGGAGATCATCCAGCAACTGGGCGGCTCCGATGGGACCGAGAAGGCCATTCGCGCATCCCTGCGCTGGCTTGCCGAGAACCAGGAGGAAGATGGCCGTTGGGACTCCCGGAAGCATGGAGCCAAGGGCAAATTCGACACGGGAAATGCGGGGCTCGCGCTCCTCTGTTTCTTCGGCTGGGGCGCCCGTCATGACCGCGAAGGGGAATACCAGGATCATGTCCAACTGGCCCTTGATTACCTCCTCAAGATCCAGAAAGAAAACGGTGACCTCAGCGGTCAGGGCCTGATGTATTGCCACTCCATCGCCTCCATCGCCCTTTGTGAGGCCTATGGTATCACAAAGGATGAGCGCCTCCGCGGACCAGCGGAGCGATCGATCTCCTACACCCTTGCGGCCCAGAGCAAGAGCAGGGGCGGATGGCGCTACAATCCCGGTGAGGACTCCGATACCTCCATCACCGGATGGCAGTACATGGCGCTCCATAGCGCCCGCCTCGCCGGCCTCACGGTGCCGGAGGAAAACTTTGAGCGTGCCCGCAAATGGCTCGACCGGTCAGGTGGTGGCAAGCACGGAGGACTCTACGGCTATCAGGGTCCCGGGACGAAATGGCCTGCCATGATCGCCACCGGCATGTTCTGCCGCCAGCTCGATCTCGTCCCCCCGACCTCCCCGATGCAGATCGAAAGCGCCCAGCAGCTGAAGATGCGCCCGATGAAAACGAGCCGACCGGACTACTACTACATTTACTACGCCACCCTCGCTCTCTACCAGCACCAGGGATCCATCTGGCAGGACTGGAATGAGAGCCTCAAGGACATCCTCCCCCGGGTGCAGAACAAGACGGGATCCAATACAGGCAGCTGGGACCCAAGCAGCGGACTGGCCGGCAATGGTGGACGGATCACCTCCACCACCCTTGCAACCCTTAGCCTGGAAGTCTACTACCGCATTCTCCCCATCTACGGCTTCCGCGGCAACGAGGACGAGGCTCCCGAGGTCAAGGTCAAGGGAGAGGTCGACGAGCAGGAGGACGAATAAGCGCTCTCCAGGCCTTTCAGGATTTTCCAGGCAACCACCTCAGCAGCTGGCTACGGGACCAGCACGATTACGATCTCCCTAGCGCTTTTTGAACAAATCAGACAGCACCAGGCCCCGGACCAGGTCCTGCAGGCGATAGCCCCCGGGCTTGGCCGATGAGACAATTTTTTGGATCTGCGCCGTATCGTCCACGGTGACGAGCCGCCTCAAGGCATAGGTCGCAAGCTGTTCGACGAAGGCCTTTGCCAGGCGTTCGTCATCCTGTGCCAGTAATTTCTTGAACTCGGCAGGTCCGGAAAAGGCCTTTCCTTCGGGCAGTTTCCCCGAGGCGTCGACCGGAGGATCCTCACCCGTTCCTCCCTCGACCCTCTCGGTTTCTCTCCACCTGCCAATGGCATCAAAATTCTCAAAGGCCAGCCCCAGAGGATCGATCTTGGCGTGACAGGAGGCACAGGCCGCCTGGGTGGCGTGGGATTCAAGCTGGGCGCGGATGGTGGTCTTGGGCTGATCGGATGCAACCGGCTCAAGGGGTTCCACGTTTGGTGGCGGCGGTGGCGGGGTACGAGCGAGGATGGTCTCGGAAAGCCAGGCCCCACGATGGACCGGTCGATGCCGTGTGCCGTCGGAGGTCAGTGAAAGAACCGAGGCATGCGTCAGGATGCCGCCACGCCCTGACTCAGGCTTCAATGTCACCCGGGTAATCTCGAGATCCTGAGACGCCGGCAGGCTATAGTGGGCAGCAAGCCGGGCATTCAGCATGGTCCAGTCGGAATCCACCGCTTCGTGCAGGGGCAGGTTCTTGCGGAACATTTCCGCAAAGTAGGCTTTCGTTTCCAGGAGCATGCTTTCTTCCAGCCACGGACCGTATTCCGGGTAGAGATTCGGGTCGGGTTGGAACATGCCCACCCGATGCAGCTGTAACCACTGGTAAGGAAAGGAATTCAGGAAGCGATCGACCTTGGGGTCGGCAATCATCCGGTCAAACGCCTGTCCCAGTGGCCCCGGCTTGTGCAGTTCGCCGTTACGCGCGGCCGTAAACAGCTCCTCATCCGGCATCGAGCTCCAGAGAAAGTAGGAGAGACGGCTGGCCAGTTCAAAATCGTTCACCTTTTGGCGATTCTCGCCCGGGGATCCTTCCTCGAGATTAAAAAAACTACGGGCGACCAGCATGCCCGACAGGGCTGACTTGTAGGCGGATTGAAACGATTCGCCTGCTTCCTTTTCTGCCGCAATAAACTGGATATACGGATCAATCTCGGCATCGCTTACTGGCCGACGCCACGCCCGTTGCGCGAAGCGCTTCAGGCAGGCGAGAACCTCTTCCGGGTCATCCTTCCCAGGCATCAATACCTTTCTATTGGCCCGCACGGTCTCCGTCATCAATGGCCCCTCGATTTCCACCCAGTCAATCAGCAGGGTCGGCATCACGGGACGTCCCTGTTCATCGACGATCTTCGTTTTATCGGATTTAAAGCCGCCTTTCATGCTGGCAAGAGGCTGGGAGGCATCGACCTCTTCATGCCGGAATCTCTTGATCCCCCCGTTGGGATGCTTTTGGGTCCGGGCATAATTGTTAAGCATGTATCCGCCTTGATTGAATAGCATCTCGAATTCAATCGTCTCGGGCTTGCTCTCCTCAGCCACGAGATACATTCCCCAGACGGGTTTCTTGTGTTCAATATGCCACAGTGCCAGCCTCGGTGCCCGGCCGGTAAATGCAGGCAGGCTGCTTAAGCGCATCCTCACCCGGTAGCGCCCGGGCCTGCGTACGTCAAAACAATGCAAGCCTTCACCTGGTTGAGCCAGGTAGCGTTTCCCTTCCCCTACAATTTTTCGCTGAAGCCTCGATGGAGGCTCGCCCCCAAGGGAGGCCAACTCGATCACGGTGTCTGCGGCCTTGAAATACCGGTCGATGTGGGAAGGAGCCGTAGCCAGCATCGATCCAATACGATCAAATCCATGCCAGCGTGGATCTTCATTAAAAGCGCCCGGCGCCTCGACGTCATAGACCACCCCGAGCAGGTCGTAGACCGTGTGGGCGTATTCTTCGCGGCTCAGCCGGTAGTGTTCCAGTAAACCACGTCGTGCCATGCGGGATGCTGCCCCCTCACGAATTTTTCCCGTGAGGTATTCTGCCATGCGACCAATCTCCTGAGCGGATGGCTGAGGCTCATCCTCAGGGGGCATCTCGGCCGCATTGATACGGAAGACCACTTCACTCCACTTTTCGGCAACCTGCGGATCGGTGAAGTCGGCTGAGAGGTTGTCGAGGCGAAACTTGCCCTTCTGTTTCCTGGCGTCATGGCACTTGATGCAATGTGATTTAATGAATGTCTGCGCATCAGCACCCAATGGGTCGGCAGCTTTCGCAGGCTGTAAGACCAAAGCGAACGCGACCAAGCTAAGGACTATCCTGGTCAGCATCATGGCAGGGTCATTTTCTTTGATTTCTCATAGGCCTCGGCACTGTTGATATGCTCATCCCAGGGCAGCAGGACGTAGATCCAAGGGCCTTTAACGCGGACGACCCAGCCGGGACGGAACCCATCCAGCATCTGCGTGACTTTCAACCGCACCTGCAAACCGCTGCTGCCCAGAGGTGGATCCTTGATCTCTCTTTTCTCAAGAACAGTCGCGGGCGAGGCATGCTCCTGATGATAATTCCAGCTGCGCAAGGTGGTTTCCGCATTGCAGATCTTGAGGCTCTGGCTTTTGCGGATGTCGTCATAGAGCTCCTGGTCCATGCCCCCGAAAAAGGTGACCGTCACTTCTCCGCCTCCCCTGTCGTTGTTTTTAACCTCATCAACCCAACCCGGGAGGAAGCGCGAGCGAATCATTCGCAGATGGCGCTGCCGTTGTATTTCCCTGTTGGCTTGCAAGCTGCTTTCGTCCAGCCAGACATCGGTGGTCGCGAGGCTGTCGAAGGGGCCCCAGGTCAGGTTGACCTGGACGTCCATGCCTTCCTTGATCTGGTCCTTGTTGACCAGTTGCCGGTTTTTCCACACCCGGGTGGAATCATCGATGTCAAAGAGCGCGGCCTTGTTGATGCCGCCCTCGATTTCCGGTCCGACCGGCTCGACGGAGAGCTTGAGGCGTGGAGCGGGACCCCCGCCCTGCTCAAAGCCAAGGACTTTCCACGACCGCCCTTGTCGCAGATAGAAACTAACATCGTCCTCCAGCAGGATCGCATGGTTGTAGCGGTGATTTTCATGATTCTTGAGCAGCTTCTCTGTCAGCGGAATCGTTTCCTCTTCGCCTTCCATCGGCAGCAGGAACCGCCCATGCATGTGAATACCAGGCGGCAGGTCCCGAATGTCCGCCGGTGCCCCGTGATACCAGACCATGCCATAGGGGAGCATGGCGAAATAGTGCCGCGGACTGTGTCGCTTTTCGCGCAGGGCACCCCGACGATTGACCGGATCGCTGATGACCAAATCACCATGCACATGAATACCGGCTCCTTTCTCCGGAAAGACACCCCGTTTAGGACCGCCGGTGTTGACCACCTTCGGTTGCTCCGATGTCGCGACCGAATTCTCTCCCACGGGTGCCGCCTGTGCCATAGCTTGACCCATCACTGAAAGGCTGATCCCAACGACTACCCTGGCGAGGATGCGGCAAATGACCTGCTTCATATCAACTTCCTTGTTGATGAGTTTTATGGTGGTGCGCTGAGCTCTAACCGTTCACGCAAGTATTTCCGAAATCACGCCGTTGGAATCGGCGAAGGCCTCGGTTTCCACTCCCATCTTCTGCGCCATGGTCAGCAACAGGTTACTGAAATGCGCCTTGGAATTCACCGGGCTGTGATAGACCCCGATGCCCTGGCCGTAACCACCGAAGCCCTTGACCTGCCGATTGTAATCCACATGGCTGCCATGCTTCATCCCAAGGCCAGCCCCTCCTGCCACGACCAGTGGCAGACTGGTGGTCCCGTGGCTGTTACCGTAGGA
This sequence comes from Roseibacillus sp., assembly GCA_022448985.1. Classification (GTDB taxonomy): domain Bacteria; phylum Verrucomicrobiota; class Verrucomicrobiia; order Verrucomicrobiales; family Akkermansiaceae; genus Roseibacillus_B. Next base: position 5,115 of record JAKVCR010000032.1, on the reverse strand, counting down.
AAGCCCGCTCCCGTAGAGGGCCATGGTTGAGTCGAGCAGCGCCCCCTCGCCATCCTTCACCTCGGAAAGCCGGTCCAGGAAATAGGCAAACTGCAGGACGTTGAACTCGTCACTGCGGCTCAGTTGCTCGAGGGCCTCCCTGTTTCCATTGTGGTGGGAGAGCGAGTGGCGGTCACGCTTGACGCCAATTTCCGGAACGGCAGGCCCGGTTCCCTCGTTTCCGGTATTGAACGTCACCACCCGGGTCATGTCGGTCTCAAAGGCCAG
>JAKVCR010000032.1:0-4748 GCA_022448985.1 Roseibacillus sp. | reverse complement strand
CTCCGCCCGCTTGGTGCGGATTTCCACCTCGCGCACCGCGGTCAGGTACTGGTCAAGTCGTCCCTGGTCATCCTTGCCCAGCTTACCGGAAAGCGACTTGGCGTCATCGAGGACCAGGTCGAGCAAGCTTTCCTTTCGGTTAAGTCCTCGACGCTGCTTGTCGACTCCACCGGCAGGTTCCGTGAACAACTCCTTGAAGACCTCCGCCGGGTTTTTCTGGGCGGGAAGCTTGATCCCATCCGCGCTCACCGCCAGTCGATGCCCCTGGTTGCTCAACTCAAGGGAGGGGAAGCGCGTTTTTGGACCGGTGACCTGCGCCATCAGTTGGTCAACGGAAATGGTATTACGGTCGGCGGGGCCGTGCTTTGCACCGGTTAGCCAGGTCTGGGTTGCCTTGTGCGCAATACCAAAGGAATTAGGATGATACAGTCCGCTTACCGGCGTGATGTTGGCCCGGTGTTTTTCAAGCGGTGAAAGAATCCGGGACAATTTATAATCGGCGCCAGCCTCGTTGATCTCGTAGTCATTCGTATTCACCCCGTTTGGGAGGTAGATGAAAATGCTTCGTCTTGGTCGTGACGCCTTGTTGGCGGCCCGGAGGGGTTGCATGGAGTCGAGCAACGGCAATGCCATGGAGACCCCAATACCACGCAGCACATGCCTGCGGTTCATACGCCAGTTCTGGGAAAGAAATTGAGCCATTTTAGAGCCTTTCTAGTTGGTGATTTATATGAGCTTATGCTTCCTCGGTCGAAGTAATTGTCAGCCATTGGCCTGCCCCGGCTTGCTGTTGCCGAAGAGAGAGGTCAACCCGGTTACCTTCGTAATGACGAGCTGTCCATTTTTCTCGCCACTGTTCCCGGCGAGCTGGATCGGAGTGCCCACGTGGTAGGCAAGGTTGAACCGGTGGAAATCCCCGAATCCCACTTCGATCCTGACCGGTGGTTTGCCCTTTACATCGATGTAGAAGACCTTGGCCTCATCGAGGTTGTCGGACATGCGGAAGCGCCCCTGCACAATGATCGTTCCCTTGCCTTGCTTGACCCAGCTCTCGAAGGGTCGCTCGCGGAACTCTTCGAAGGGTCCTCCATCGAGACCGGGGAGCGGTGAAGAAGAATTGGAGTAGGATTCGGAATTCACCCCGAACTTCTGCATCAGGGCAAGATGCAACCGACCGAGTTCCTGGTTCTCGGAGTACCTCAGGTAGCGCCCCGTCTTGAGCATGCCCCCTCCCTTACCGGCCAGGACGATCGGAATACGCTGCGCGGTATGGTTGTCGCTGTGGCCCATCCCGGACCCGAAAAGCACAACGCACCGGTCGAGCAGGGTCCCACCGCCGTCCTTGTAGCTCTTCAACCTGGTGAGGAGAGAGTCGAACTTTTCCATGTGCCAGAGACTGATCTTGAGAAGGGCATCGATGTTCGAACGGCTGAAGTTCCTGAAAAAGTGGGACAGGTAGTGATGCTGGCGATTAATTCCGAGGAAATCAAAAATCAGGCGGCTGTTGCTGTTGCCCAGCATGTAGCTGATACAGCGCGTCGAATCCGTCCAGAGAGCCATCCCGATCACATCGAGCATGGCCTCGACCTGGTCATCCAGGGAGAACGGAGTGTCGGGACGCTGGAGACTGGAATGATCGACGCCTCCACTCGGCACGGAAGCCATCTTCTGCAGGCGTTTCTCGGTCTCCCGCAAGACCGTGAAATATTCCTCCAGCGTCTCGCTGTCTTCTTTCCCCGCCTTTCTCTGCAAGGCCCTGGCATCTTCCCTGACCCGGTCGAGGAGACTGCTGAGTTCCTGCCGGCGCCCGGGATCCTGCGCGGGATTGCGGAAGAGGCGGTCGAAGACGAGCTGGGGATCGCTCTCCCGGGGGAGGGGCTTCCCGTTATGATCGTAGGAAATGTAGCTGCATCCGATCTGGTTGACGAAGAGCCCTTCGGTCGTCAGCTCGAGGGACCGATGGGTGGTCTCCTTTCCGATCTTGTCGGCGATGATCTGGTCCAGCGACGCTGACTTACGATTTTCGTGATGCCCGGACAGGAAGCGCCGTGTCGAGTTGCTGTGGGAGGAGAATCCGAAGTCTCCCATGTTGTCCAGGATGAGGAGATCCTCCCTGTGCCTGGAGAAAGGCTTCATGAGCGGGGACATCCGGAAGTCGTTCTCCGTTCCCCCATTGATGTTCCAGGAAGGAGGATGCACCCCGTTTGGCTTGAAGAGAGTGACGAAGCGCACCGGTGAACTGCTTGCATCGCTGTCCGCCCCTCCCTTTGCCGCCCGGGCCTGCATCAGGTTCAGCAGTGGCAGGGGGACCAGAGCCCCGGCCGCACCTCTTAGAAAGGTCCGCCGCTCGATCTTCCAGTTGCTGCTCATTCCTTCGCTGGTTCTTCAATGATTGTTTCCCTGAACGGGAGGCTCTTAACCACCTCCACGAAGAGATCTTTCCACGTTCCGTTGCTCTCAACAATCATTTCCGTGATTTGATCGATCGCCGGGTGGTCACTTCGCGTGAGTTTCCTGCACAGGGCGTAGGACAGGGTGCGTTCGACGACATTACGGACGATCCTTTCCCGCTGGGTCGTCAGGAAAATTTTCTTCAGGCCGGCGTAATCGCTGAAGGTCTCGCCACTGGGTAGTTTCCCCGAGGTATCGATGCCCTGCCCCTTCTTTCCATTGCGGTGGATAAAGCGCCCATTGACATCATAGCCATCGAGGGAAAATCCGAGGGGATCGATCTTCTCGTGACAACGTGCACAACTGATGTCGCTGCGGTGCCTCTCGAAGCGTTCCCTGAACGTGAGTTTCTCTCCCCGTGGAGCGGGCTTGACCGGAGGAATATCCGCCGGCGGTTCTCCGAGTCGTTCTCCCAGGACCCGGCGCAGGAGCCAGGTCCCCCGCTGAATCGGGCCGCGGTTCATGGTCAGGATTCCCGGCATGGTGAGGATTCCTCCCCGCCAGGTGGCCTGCTCCAGGGTGAATCGTTCGAAGGGAGTGGTCTGCCGCTCAATACCCTTGGGAGTGGGGTGGAGCTTCATCCGGCCCCGGTCCGCCCCGTAAAACCCCGAGACACCTGTATTGATAAAGGTCGTCCTGGAATCAATGAGCTCCATTACGGGACGATTCTCGGTAAAGAGGTAATCCAGGAAGAGCACTGGCTGCGTCCTCAGGGAATGGTGGGCGATCGGATTCTTGATGAGCTCATCGAGGTTCGCAATGCCCAGCCACTGCACACCGAAGCTTTCGGCCAGGCTGCGAGCCGCGGGCGCCTTCAGCATCCGCTCGACCTGGACCGGGATGGCCTCCCCCTCGAGAAGAGAACCGCTTTCTGCTGCTGCCATCAATTCATCGTCCGGTCGGTCTTCCCACAGGAAATACGAGAGACGCTCTGCCAGTTCATAGGCATCAACCGGTTGCTGGATTCCCGGTTGCCCTTTCATCAGGAGACCGCGGTAGAGAAATTCCGGCGAGAGCAACACAGCCTTCATTTCAAACTTCAGCGCCTGTAGCAGTTCCGGACCGGACTTGCCCTGCAGCGGCGCAAGGGTGGCGGGGAGGCGAACTTCTGGCACACGACGCCGAAGGGCCCGGGGCAGGAACCTGCGCACCAGGGCCTCCGCCTGTCCCTGGGTCAAATTCGACAGCTTCCAGTCCGCGGGCAATTCCTCCCCCATGAGAGCTTCAAGTTGCGGACGCTGCTTTGGTGCAAAGAACTTCTCCAACGCTGAATCCGTGAGAAAAGCATACTGTTCCCAGATGACCGGGGACAGCGGGGCGCCATGGGTATCGTTTACAAATCCGCTCGCCCCGGGCGGATCCTTGGGAAGTAACTTCAACACCAGCGACTGCTCCCCCGCAACCGTCTGCTGCGCTGTCGCAATCGCCACTTCCAGGTCAAACCCGAACAGGGACCGAAGGGTATTGCGATATTCCGGACCCGAGAGTCGCCGCGGCCGGAACACACCCGGACGGGCCTTGATCGGAGCGGCAAGGCGGCCCTCATACCAGTCAAGGATCGTCTTTTTCTCCTCCTCCGTCAGCTGAGGCTCATCCTCGGGAGGCATCTCCCCCGCTCCGACCATTTCTACCACTGTCTCCCAGAGTTCGAACCGCGCATCCGCATCGGCCTCCGTCCTGATCTTGGAGAAGTCCACCTTCCCCTTCACCTTCTCACCGCCATGACACTTCAGGCAGGAGCGTTCCAGGATGGCACGAATGCCTTCTTCGAACTCCGCCTCCGCCCTCACTGGAAACGCGCTGAGAAAGAGCATGTAGATGATGGCACGCATCCAGGAAGGTGGCTGAGTAAAACACGGGGGGCATTGATTTGAAACTGATATCTAACCGCCCCGAACAACTGGTTCTTTAGGGAAAGCCCTTCCCTGTCACCGTTACCCACCCGTTGCTACCGTGGAGCCATCTGTCCGCAGGTTATTTTATCATTGACGCCTCACACCGCCTGTAATAACCCCCCCTTCCTTCTAACAGTTAGTGAAGTTATGAAACACAACCCGCTCATCAAGTCTGCTATCCTTGCAGGATCAGCTCTCTTTGCATGGCTCGCCTTTGCGGCCGAACCCCAGGACGATCCCCTGGAACCCGCCCCTGCTGAAGAGGAAGCCGCCCCTGCTGAAGAGGAAGCCGCCCCTGCTGAAGAGGAAGCCGCCCCTGCAGAAGAGGCAGCCGCCCCGGCAGAAGCGGCCGCCGCACCTGCAGAAGCGGCAGCCGCCCCGCCAGCAGAGGAAGCTGCACCC
>JAKVCR010000031.1 GCA_022448985.1 Roseibacillus sp. | reverse complement strand
CCTCCGATGGCCTTCTTCTGCCGACGGACGTCCATTTTCATGTTGGCACTGGTGCAGTAATTGATGCCGGCCTTTGGGATGTCTTCCCAGTCTCCCTCGATCTTGGGCGGGAGCACCATTCTGCTGTAGGGTTTGAAGGGTGCGTAATAGGAACGTGGAGCGACAAAAGGAACGTGTGGGCGGACGAAGCCCACTCCGAGCCAGAAGGGTTGCCTTGAGTTTGTTCGTTCTGCGATGAGCTTGCAGGCCGTGGCCGCGGTCCTTCCGTCGGAGTGGACGAGATCGTCTCCGTCGGCCTCCACCACCACGAAGGTGTTTCCGCCTACGGCGGGTTTTTTCCCGTCGGGATTGTTCTGGAGGGTTTCTCCGTCACCGGGCGCCCTCCACTCAGGCCCCTTGCTGTTGAATCGCTCGGTCCAGGAGGCCTCGTCATCAGCGCCATGACCTCCGCCCTCGATCCCACCCGGAACCCCCATGTGATAGATCTTACTCACCCTGGATGCATGGTATCCATTGTTGATAAAATGCTGGGACCATGTGGCCCGGTCACCGATCCGGGGTCGGGGATTCCGATAGCCGAGCTCTCCGGTGGCATGGGGATAATAGCCCGACATGAAGGAAGCCCGGGAGGGTCCACAGTAGGTGCCCTGGCAGTAGGCCCGGGTGAAGCGCGTTCCGCGGGCGGCGAGGCGATCGATGTTGGGTGTATGGCAGACCTTGTTTCCGTAGCAGGACAGCGCGGTATAGGTGAGGTCGTCCGAGATCAGAAAGAGAACATTGTACTTTGGTCGCTCCGCCGGGCCGGCGGAAAGGATGCCGGGAAAGAGAAGGATCGCGAGGGGAAGGAGTATCCTCATGGGAAGATAGGACTGTAGCGAGGGTCTCCGGTTGAGCAATCAGATTGACCTGACGTGTGGCGCGAGTAGTGGTGTGCGTAATGAAGCGCAGATCGTTCCTTGCCCAGGGCGCTACCGCCACTGTCGCTATGCCACAGCTGATAGCCGCCCGGGAAGACCCTCGCAGAAAGCTTCGGGCAGGTGTTATCGGGCACACCGGACGGGGCAACTACGGGCATGCTCTCGATACAGTCTGGCTCAGGATCAGGGGAGCCGAAGTGGTTGGGGTTGCCGACCCTGACGAGACCGGGAGGCAGCGGGCGCTGCAGCGGCTCAAGGCGCAACGGGGCTTCGAGGACCACCATGAATTGCTCCGGGAGGTGAAACCCGAGTTCGTGTCCATCTGTCCGCGCTATGCCGACCAGCATGCGGCAATGATGGTAGCCTGCGCGACGGCGGGGGTGAAGGGGATCTACGTCGAGAAGCCTTTCTGTCGCACTCCTGCGGAGGCCGATCATGTGCGTGAGGTGTGCCGGAAGCACGGGACGAGGGTGGCGGTGGCCCATCGCAACCGTTATAATCCTGCCCTGAAGCATATCGCCACACATGTCGCGGAGGGCGGGATCGGGAAGCTGCTGGAGATCCGGGGCCGGGGTAAGGGTGACCGGCGGGGGGGAGCTGAGGATCTCTGGGTCCTCGGGTCGCATGTCATGGACATGATCCGGTTTTTTGCCGGGGATCCGGTCAACTGTTCGGCGGAGATGCTGAAGGGTGGAAAACCGGTGACTGCGGAGGATATCTACGAGGGAGCGGAGGGTCTCGGACCGCTGGCCGGAGACGAACTGCACGCGCGGTTCCGGATGAAGAACGGAGTGATGGCTACTTTCGACTCCATTGCCAATGACGACACCGCCAACTTTGGATTCGGCCTGCAGCTGATTGGCAGCCGGGGGATCATAGCGATCAGGGCTGACCGTGATCCCCTTGCGCACCTCATTGCCGGTAATCCCTTCATGGCCCCCGGGGATCCGCGGGAGTGGCAGCCCATCACGACCATGGGGATCGGCCGGAAGGAGGATCGCCCCCAGCTCATCGGGGAGATCCATGAACACGTGGTGGCAGTGAGGGATCTCGTCACGGCGGTGGACGAGGGCCGCGAACCGGTCTGTGGTCTGGCGGAAGGGGCGGGCACGGTGGAAATGATCTGCGCTGTCTTTGAGTCTCACCGTCAGGGGGGGCGGGCGGTAGCCTTGCCCCTCGCGGATCGGGGGCATCCCCTGGCCAGGATGAAGAAGGAAGGGCGGAAGTAGGGCCCGGGGACTTCCTGACGCCCCGCCAGTCTCTATGGCCCTGGATGGCGCGGTGTATTTGCCCGGCTCCGGTCTCGTTGAGATGCCCTAGGCCCGGATCTGGTCGATATTCCGGGTTTCACGCTTCCCGGGTCCCAACCGGCCCGGAGCGCCCATGGTGCGGATCATGGTGTTGTAGAGATCAAGGCCTTCCGCGCCGACATCCATGATTTGTCCCGTCTTGAAGCGGCCATTTGCGCTGGTGATGGCATGAAAGACCCCCGAGAGTTCTCGTTTTACGTTGTTGTGGCGCCCGTCACCGGACTCGGTGGACAGGGTAAAGAGCGAATTCTCAAGAATACTCCTGTTGTTGGCCTCTTTCGTTTTGCTCAGTCGCTGGAGGAAGTAGGCCACCTCACGCATCTTCATATGGGCATGGGCCCGGAGAGCCTCGTTTTTCCGGTTCTCATTGAACTTATGCCACCATTCATGGCTGCAGCCCTTGTCACCCGTGGCGTTCTGCTGGCGAGCATCATCGAAGGTGAAGATCTTGCGTCCATCATAGTGGTAGTCCCCGGTCAGGCGGATGCGCTCGCCGGCAGCGAGGAAGGTGAGCGAGCCAAAGCGGACGCGATCCGTCTCGATAGCAAGGGCGTAGAGGTCGGCCATCAGCCGCCATTCGGTAGTGAGTTCCTCCAAGGTGATGTCGATACCCTGGCCACCGGGATCGGCCGAACCCCCATGGAGAACCTGGGAACGGGGAGGCCGCTTCGGTCCCTCCTTTCCGCGCTCGAAGGCATAGGCTCTCTGCTCATATTCCCGGATCCGCTCGAGGTGTTCAGTGACCCGCGTTTTCGAGGCGGACCCGAGGGGGGAGTTCTTTCCCGTGTAGTATTGGTACTCATCGATTACGGAGTCGAGGAGACTGCGGCGAAGGCGGGCCTTTCGCGCGTCAGGGTCACGGTCATCAACGGAGACAGTCCCGAAAACGCGTTCGAAAAGGTCGCGGGGACGCTCCTGCATGGTGGCGGCCACTGTTCCATCCGGGTTGTAGGAGTGGACATAGCGGCTGATGCGGCTTCGCCGGAAGTAGGTGCCCCCCACCAGGGTAGGGACCATTCCGGGAGGCATCCCCCCGGGGTAGACCCCACGACGGATCATCTGCTCAAGGGAAGCACCACCGGCCTTGGCTTCTCCATTCGGGGCAGTGGCGGTGAAGGCTCCCGAGGCTCCGTCAAAATGAGCATTGATTCCACTTTCGTCGCAGCGGACCTGGTCCACCTCCCGCATGATGAGGAGTTTGTCGCGCAGGGGCTTGAGGGGTTCCAGGACGCCGTTGAAACCCTCGCTCTGGAGAGGCTTCGGGATTCCAAGGCCAAAGAAGACGTTGAAGGCCCGGATCGGGATACCTTCTTCTCCAGGCTCCGCCGCCGACAACATTTCCTCAAGAAAAGGAAGTCCGATGGTAGTTGCGCCCATTCCGCGAAGCATGGTGCGGCGATTGATCCGGGTCGTCTTCATGGGGTTCGTCAGAATAGTCATTCGGAATCCGGCAGGAAAGCCGGGAATGTGGCCTTACTCGGTTTCGGTCTGGGTCATGAGGACCAGGTCACTGGTGATCAGGGCCTTCATCAGGGAGGTCCATGTGCCACCTTCCTTCAGGGCCCGGGTGTGGATCTCCTGGATAACAGGAGCTTCCCGGAACCCGAGGGGACGGCCCAGGGAGAACTGGCAGATCTTCCATGTCAGGGATTCGGCGACCCGGCTGTTTGCGGCGAGGAGATCCATCAATTCTGTGGTGGAGCTATAACTCACGGATCGGGAAGAGCCGGGGACAAGAACTTCCCCATCCTCCCTCAGGATGTTCCCGTGGTGGTCCTTCTCATGGAATGTTCCCAGGCCATCGTATTTCTCGAGAGCAAAGGCAAGTGGTTCGAATTTGGAGTGGCAGCCGCCGCAGGACTTGTCAGCGATGCGATTTTCAGCTGCTCCCCGGTGGGAGAGGCCCGGTCGCACGGGCACTGGCGTGGTATCCGCCTCCGGAGGAGGGTCTTTCACCACTCCCCGCAGGAGGTTGTGCATGACAAAGAGTCCCCGGGTGACCATCGAGGCGTCGTCTCCTCCCATGGTGAGGACACTTCCGTGGGTCAGAAGGCCACCCCGGGCCTGGTTGCCGTTCAGGTCATGGCGTCTGGCGGTTGTCTCCCGCATGCGTTCCGGAGAAGAAGGAATTCCCCGATAGTGATCCGCGAGGCGTGGGGTCATGAAGGTGACCTGGGCATTGAACAGGTCGGCGAGGGGCCGTTTCTCGCTCCACACGATCTCTCTGAAGAACAGGACCGTTTCCTGATGCATGTCCTGGGCCAGTTGCGGTTTCCAGTGGGGAAATTTCCCGGGATCCGGCTGCATGTTGGCAAGGCGATTGAGATTCAACCACTGTTCAAGAAACTGTATGGACCGCTGGATTGCCCGGGGGTCCTTTAGCATGCGGTCAGTCTGCCTCCGGAGGGTCTCCGGATCTGACAGGTTGCCTTCGCTTGCCGTTTGCATGAGCTCTTCGTCGGGAGAGGCTCCCCAGATGATGTAGCTCAGCCGGGAGGCCAGCTCGTAGTCATCCACGGGCCACGGAGATCCGTCTCCCCGCTGGTTCTCGATCCGGTAGATGAATCGAGGTGACTGCAGCATGGCCTGAATGATGTAGCCGATTGCTTCCTCCAGGGTTCCCCCCGTGGCAGCCACTGCGGTAGAGACGCCACGGTAGCTGACGATCTCACGCTGTTCAAGGGGGCCGCGGAGGATCCATGTCCCGAGGGGGCGAATGAGGGCTTCCATGCTTCGGTCGGTGAAGCGGCGATCGCGGGAAAAGCGTGCCGCGAATTCCCCGGGATTCATCCGGCTCACGATGATCTCGGCCAATCTGGCGTAGGAGGTGACGTGCTTGAGATCAACGCTGAGATTGTAGGCGGTATTGGTGAAGCCGTCGGCCCGCATGTCAGGCGGAAGAATCTCGCGGGCCTCCCGGGAGATATCGACATCCACGGTCGCCTGAACGGTTGCGATGTATTCGTCCACAGTGAGACGCTGGATCCATTGCCGGTCAGTTCCCCCACTGCTGTGGACGTAGTTGGCCGGGTCAATCTGGGAGAGGGACCAGATCGCACCATCCTCGATCCATTTTCTGAGGATGGCCTTCTGTGTTTCATCCAGGGGAGGATTATCCGCGGGCATCTCATCATGCAGGACACTTTCCCAGAGCAGGCTTTCCCCGGGTTTGCCGGGAATGACGGCCACCCCGTTTTTAAGTGGGGTGAAGGCGGTCGCACGACGGCTGAGGTCGAGCTTTCCCTTGCGAGTGGCTGGGTCGTGGCACTGAACGCAGTGATTGGCGAGAATGGGGGCCACCTTGTTCTCAAAGTAGAGTTCCCGGGGATCACGTGCTGGCGGAAGAGATTTGCCGGCGGTGGCACCAGCCTTGAAGTGGGTAACGATTTCCGCCGGAGAGAGATCCCGGCTGTAGATGGCCACGAGGTGGTAACTCCCCAGCCAGGGACGGCCCCCACTGGCTTCATCCCCGAGAAGCAGGTGATAGCCGGCATCCCAGTTGGAGGGTCTGCCGGGCATCGTTTTCTCCATGGTCATACGGCCGTTGAGAAAGATCCGGCTCCGTCCCGAGTGATCCCTCGTGTAGACGAAGTGGGTCAGTCCCGGGGTCAGGGTGCGCTGATCGGTGGTGAGGGACGGGAGCCCGTTGCTGCTGGTCCTGGTTGAACGGAAGCGGAGGTCGAACCGGTCTCCCTCCTGTCCCAGGGTGACGTTCCGATTGGTGCTGTTGCGAGAGAGAGAAATGATTCGAGCCGGGCCCTTCTGTCCGGTGCCTGCGGGCTTGAGCCAGGCCTCGACCGTGATTTCCCCACTCTTCCTGACTGCTTCGATCAACCTGCGGGCGGGCTGGGTTGACTGCAGGATGGTGGGCTTGTGGATCCGGAGGGAGCCGTTGGAACGCTCTACCTTTCCGGGATCCTTGAGCTTCAGGTCGATGGCCGGGTCCAGGCCAGAGCGGTCCCTTATGAGGGATCCGCCTGGCGAGCTGAAGTCGTAGAGAGCCTGCAGGCCACGGATAGTCCGCCCAGCCTGGACGGGTGAACTTCCCATCCCGGCAAGGATCCCGGTGAGGGTCCAGAGAAACAGGATGGCTGGACTCGCTCGCATGACCGGAACCTGTCGGATGGACAGCCGGGGGATCTCGGAGATTCCCTTACTTGATGACCCCGGAAAGGTCGTAGGCGGTGACCTTGTTCTCCAGCATCTGAGGGACGATGAGCAGCTTCTTCCCGGGCAGGTAGGCAATGTCGGCTGACCCCTTGGGCAGGTCGAGCACGGAGGTTACCGCTCCCTTGGCGCTGATGTGGAGAACGGCTCCTTCGATCCAGTCGGTTACGAGGAAGCCTCCCTTGCCGTCCAGTTCCACGCCGTCGAGGTTACCCACGGTCGCCTTGGTGACAGGTGTTACCTTGCGGGTGCGGAGATCGAGGGCGAGAAGACGACCAAGGACCAGTGTATCAAAGGTGTCCTGGATGTCGCGTCCCCAGCCCGCGATGTAGAGGGTGCCCCCGCTTACGAGAAGCCCATTGGGGCTGTCGAGCTCCACCCCGGAAGCGACCTTGGAGACCTTGCTCCCCTGAAGAGCGTAAATCGTGCTGGCCAGCATGTCGGATACGAGAACGCTGCCTCGTGCCGTGACCGCGACATCGTTGAGAAACTTCGCCCCTTCAATCTCATGGATCGCCTGGGTAGTGGCATTCTCAATATTGATGCCGACGAGACGGTCGATATCAGCGACCCAGAGCACCCCCCCGGTGGAGCGGAGTCCCTTGGGGGCGTTCAATCCTGCAAACCACCTCGGATTGACTACGCTGCCATCGGGCTTGAGAACGGAAATCACGCCATCACCATCCTTACCCAGGCCTCCGCCTTCCCCGACCTGGGAGAGGTAGATATTTCCGGTCTGCTTGTCAAAGTAGGCGCTTTCCGGGGCCTTGATTCCCTTGGAGAGCTCCCAGACTACCTTGGGCGCCTGGCCCATGGTTGGAAGGGCGAGAGCAAGAAATGAGGAACCGATTGCGAGCAGGGTGTGATGTGTCTTCATGGCTGGGAGCTCGAATCTAGAGTCCGGATTGGTGGCTGCCTAGTGGATTTTCGGGTGATCCCGGGGAGATGGCCTGTCCCCCCCTGCTGGAGCTGAGATTGCCATGGCGGAGGGACCGGCCCGTTTTTGCTGGGAGCCGCGGTCTCGTCGGGATGTGTGTCTTGACGAAGGGGCGTACAGGGACTGAGCTATAGTAATGAGCGCACGCCTACTACTTCTGGTTCTGTCCGCCAGCCTTCTTGCCCTGGCCGTCACCCACGCTGAACCGCCCAAGGAGGCGGCCTTCAAGTATCTCTCGCCAGAGGAAGCAATCGCCAAGATGAAGCATCCCGAGGGTTTCGTGGTGAATGCCTTCGCGGCTGAGCCGGATTGCCAGCAGCCGTTTGCCTTCACCTTTGACGAGCGGGGGCGGATCTGGCTGTGCGAGAACCTGAACTATGAGACGAGGCGTTCAGATCTCTACAAGCTCGGTCCCCAGGGGCGCATTGTGATCCTTACTGATACCGACGGGGACGGTGAAATGGACGAACGCAAGGTCTTCAAGGACAAGATCATGTTCCCCACCGGGATTGCGCTGGGTCATGGTGGGGTCTGGGTCGGCTCTCCGCCCAACCTGCTCTTCATCCCGGATCGCAATCGCGATGATGTTCCCGATGCCGAGCCTGAGATCAAGCTCGATGGATGGGGGCGCCAGGATCGTCATGAGACCCTGAATAGTTTCCTCTGGGGACCAGACGGCTGGCTCTATGGAACCCATGGGGTATTCACCCACTCGAACGTGGGGAAGCCCGGGGCTCCTGACAGTGAGCGGCAGAAGATCAATGCGGGGGTATGGCGCTACCATCCCCTTAATGAGAAGTTCGAGGTATTTGCCTGGGGTACGAGTAACCCCTGGGGTCTCGACTTTGATGAGAACGGTCAGGCGTTCGTAACCGCCTGCGTCATTCCGCACATGTTTCACATCATTCAGGGCGGGCGTTATCACCGGCAGGCAGGTCGCCACTTCAATCCCTTCGTCTATGATGATATCAAGACCATCGCGGATCACCGTCATCCCTCTGCCCATGGCGGGGCACGGTTCTATCTCGCGGACCAGTTTCCGGAGAAGTACCGCAAGAAGCTCTTCATGTGCAACATTCATATGCATGGGGTGCTGGTTGATGAGATTAAAAGGAAAGGCTCCGGGTATGTCGCGAGTGATCCGGAGTATGGGGGCAGCTTCTCCATGTCCAACGATCCGCAGTGGCTTGGATTTAACATGGAGATTGGTCCGGACGGGTCCCTGTATGCCATCGACTGGCACGATTCCGACATCTGCGGGCGAAAGGTCCTGCACCGCAAGACCGGGCGGATCTGGAGATACAGCTGGGGAAAGCAGAGCTTCCCGGTTGGCATGGACCTGACCAAGCTCCCCGACGAGGAACTGGTTGAAATGCACCTTCATGCCAATGAGTGGTATGTGCGGCAGGCGCGGCGCCTCCTACAGGAGCGGGCGCTTGCGGGAAAAATCAAGCCAGCCAGCCTGGCAGGCCTGCGCCGCATTCTGGATGGACATGATGATCCGGCCCGGCGCCTGCGTGCGCTGTGGACCTTGCAACTGGTGGGGGGACTCGGGGATGTCATGCTGGCTCCCCTCCTGGATGACAAGGCCGAGTATATCCGGGCCTGGGCCATTCAGTTGATCGCCGAAGACAAGCGGGTTCCCGATGCCGTGCTCCAGAAATGGGCCGTCATGGCGCGGGAGGACAAGAGTGCCGCGGTTCGTCTGTTCCTGGCCTCCGCCATGCAGCGGCTTGACCACGACAAGCGCTGGGATGTCCTGACCGCCCTGGGGGCGCATGGGGGAGACAAGGATGACCATAATCTTCCACTTCTGATCTGGTATGCCCTGGAGCCTCTTGTTGTTCTCGATGAAGAACGCACCGCAGAGGTGGTGGCAGCCTGCAAGATTGATAAGATCAAGGGGTTTATCGAGCGTCGTCGCAAGGCCGGCGGCAAGGCCGCTATCGCCAAGCCGAAGCCGAAGGGCCCCAAGGCCAAGGCGGCAGCCTCTGTT
>JAKVCR010000030.1 GCA_022448985.1 Roseibacillus sp. | reverse complement strand
TCCTCTGGAGCAGGAGGATCCTGATCGGAGGATGGGTTGTCGTTGCTGGTAACCATGATGAAAAGATTATTAGAATTTCAGTCCGCCTTCCCGTGCAGCATCGGCCAAGGCCTTGATTTTTCCATGGTAGAGGTGTCCCCCCCGGTCGAATACGACGGCAGAAATATTGACCCCGCCGGCCCGGTTGGCGATGAGAGCTCCAACCTTTTCGGCCGTGGCGACATTCGAGCCTGAACTCTCAACCTCCTTGTCGAGACTGGAAGCGGCACAGAGCGTGCGTCCGGCGACATCATCGATAACCTGGGCATAAAGGTTCTTATTGGAGTAGTGTACCGCCAGACGTGGACAATCTGCGGTCCCCGAAACCTTCTTGCGGATGCGCCGGTGGATCTTCCGGCGGACTTCCTTTCGATTCAGAATACTCATGATCTTCTTGGGTTAGGGATTACGCCTGAACACTCTTACCGGCCTTCCGGCGAACGTATTCTCCAACATAACGGACACCCTTACCTTTATAAGGCTCGGGCGGATAGTAATTGCGCACTTCGGCCGCAAACTGGCCCACCACCTGCTTGTTTATTCCCTCTACCTTGATCTTGGTATTGTCAGTCACCGTCACGGTAACCCCATCCGGAATTGGATGGAGGATCGGGTGAGACTTCCCAAGGCTCAAATCGAGTTTATTGCCCTTCACTGCCGCCCGGAATCCGACACCCTGAATTTCCAACTCCTTAGCGAAGCCATTGGAAACGCCTTCTACCATGTTGCTAATGAGACTGCGGACTGTTCCATGGAGAGCGCGAAGTTTGCGCTGATCGTTCTCGCGCTTAACCGTCATCTCACTTTCTTCCTGCTCAACCGAGATGCCGGCTGGCACTTGCCATTCCAACTTGCCCTTGGGTCCTTCCACTGTGAGTTCCCCATCAGCACCAATATTGACCGAAACCTTATCGGGAAGGGAAATGATCTTCTGTCCAACTCGTGACATTGTTCTATTCTGGGTTGGGATTACCACACAAAGGCCAGCAATTCGCCGCCCACGTTCTGACGTCTGGCCTGCGCCCCGGTCATGATCCCCTTGGAGGTCGAAACGATTGCGATCCCAAGGCCGTTAAGAACCCGCGGAATCTCCTGTGATCCAGCATACTGTCGGCGTCCCGGCTTGGAGACCTTCTTCAGGTCCGTAAGAGCCGGAGTCCCATCCACGAATTTGGTCTTCACCTGCAGTTGGGGGAACTTACCAGAGGTATCAACCTCATAGTTCCAGATGTAGCCTTCTTCCTTGAGGATTCGGGCGATCTCCGCCTTGACCTTCGAGAAAGGCGCTAAGAATTGATCATTCCCGGCCCGCGAGGCGTTCTTGAAGCGGGTCAGGAAATCGGAAATGGGATCTGAAAGGACAGCCATGATTCAATCTGGTTCGTCGTTACTCTTGAGGCTAGGCCGCGGCTTCGGTGTTCTCCTGGCCTTCCTGAGCCTGCGGTTTGCGGAAAGGGAAGCCCAAAGCATCAAGAAGGGCCTTCCCGTATTCATTGTTAGCTGCGGTCGTCACGAAGATAATATCAAATCCGAGGTTACGCTTAATCTTGTCGAGTTCCACTTCGGGGAAGATTGACTGCTCGGAGATTCCCGCCGCGTAGTTCCCCCGTCCGTCAAAACTCTTCGGGGAGAATCCACGGAAGTCTCGAATGTTGGGGGCGGTAATGTGTATGAAGCGGTCTAGGAATTCCCACATCTGGTTTCCCCGCAGGGTAACCCGGGCTCCCACCATCTCGCCTGCACGCACTTTGAAATTGGCCACGCTCTTACGAGCATAAACGATACTCGGCTTCTGGCCCGTAATGCGGGCAATTTCTTCAACCGCGTCTTCCGTTGCGGTCTTTCGTTCAGCCTGAGTGTAACCAACATGGCTGGTCACCACTATCTTGTCCAACTTGGGTGCCTGATTCACGTTCTTCAGTCCCAGTTGGTCCTGGAGGGCCGGAACGACGGTTTCTTTATAGTATGTCAGTAGGGTCGGGGTCATCGTAGCGGGTCAGCTTTGGTTTTTCGGCTTAAGCGCATTCTTGAGTTGGCTGTATAGAAGACGAAGATTACCACAACGAGGTGGAACAAATACGGGTTAGTCGATCTTCTTGACGTTGGAAAGGTGGATCGGACCATCCTTCTCGGTGATACCGCCATCAGGATTCTGTTCGGAGCGCCGCACGGATTTCTTCATAACGCGGACACCTTCCACGACAACTTGTTCACGCTCGGCATGCACTTCAAGCACCTTGCCTTGCTTGCCCTTATGGTTGCCGGCAATGACCTTAACTTCGTCGCCGGGTTTAACGTGTGTCTTGATGCGGGACATGGGATGGGAAAGAGTTTGTTTCAGGAATTAATTGCCGTGGTTCAGAGAACCTCAGGAGCGAGGGAAACGATCTTCATGAAATTCTTTTCGCGGAGCTCGCGGGCCACCGGACCGAATATACGGGTACCCCGCGGATTGCCGTCCTTGTCGATAATAACAACTGCATTGCCGTCAAATCGCAGGACAGAGCCGTCACGACGACGGATAGGCGCCGCCGTCCGGACGACCACGGCCTTGACCACCGAGCCCTTCTTGATCGAGGCAGTGGGAATCGCCTCTCGCACGTGAGCAGTAATGATGTCGCCCACGTCCGCGCTCTTGTTGCCGCCCTTGCCGATGACTCCGATCATCTTGGCGATGCGGGCTCCCGTATTATCGGCAACCTCGACTTTGGATTCCATCTGGATCATGGCTATGAGTGATATAGGTGATTGGAGACGATGACTTAATGATGAGTGAGAACCTCGGCGAGGCGCCAACGCTTGATCTTCGATATCGGGCGGGTCTCTTCGATCCGCACCCTGTCCCCGATCGCCGCCTCTCCGTTCTCATCGTGCGCATAAAATTTCTTGGTGCGTTTGATGATCTTCTTGAACTTCGGGTGCGGCACTCGGGCGATAAACTCCACCACAATGGTTTTATCCATCTTGATGGAGACTACGTTACCTACCCTCTGCTTACGCAGTCCCTGCTTCTTTTCGGTATCAGACATGTATTAAAATCAGGTTTGTTCCGTTCACTCGCCTTATTCAGATGCCGCTACCTGGTGGCGACGTTCGCTCAGGACAGTCATTACACGGGCGGCTTCCCGACGTACCAGGCGTAGCCGAGCGCTGTTCTCCAGTTGTCCGGTCGATTGCTGGAGGCGAAGATTCAGTCCCTCCTGCTTAAGATCCCGCAGACGCACTTGGAGTTCCTCAGTGCTCAGCTCGCGAATTTCGCTAATCTTGATTTGGGGCATCGTTCTGGCGTTTGGTTAAAAGAAAATGGCGCTTGGCGTGGCCTAGGCGGAGTGGTGGGAGCGAGAGACAAAACGGGTGCGAATACCGAGCTTGTAAGAAGCCAGGCGCATTGCTTCCCGGGCCGAGCTCTCGGGCACCCCGGCAATTTCAAAAAGCATGGTTCCGGGCCGGATCACAGCCACCCAGCCTTCCACCGGACCCTTGCCCTTACCCATCCTCGTTTCGGGAGGGCGGGAAGTGATCGGCTTATGGGGGAAGACGCGAATCCAGACTTTTCCCTTCCGGCTGAGTTCGCGGTTAATCGCAACCCGGCAGGCTTCAATCTGGCGGCTGCTCATCCAGCCCCGGTCGAGGGCCTGTAGGCCAAAGTCGCCAAAGCTGACGTTCACTCCGCGGCTGGCATTGCCACCCCGGTTGCCACGTTGCGATTTGCGGTATTTAACGCGTTTTGGAATCTGTGCCATTTTTCTGGTTCCTTAATACTAACTGGGATTGTTGCCACCAGTGGGAGCTCCTCCACCCGGTCCACCCGGTCCACCCGGTCCACCCGGTCCACCCGGTCCACCCGGTCCGCCCGGTCCGCCCGGTCCACGTCCACCAGGTCCACCAGGTCCACCAGGTCCACGTCCAGGTCCGCCAGGTCCGCGTCCAGGTCCGCGTCCACCAGGTCCACCGCGACGCTGGGGACGGGATCCCCGGTTACCACCCTCTTTCTCATTCTTCTCATTGCGATTGACCCAGCACTTCACCCCAATGATTCCGTATACAGTCCTGGCCTCGGCAAATCCGTAGTCGATGGGTACCCGCAAGGTTTGCAGGGGGACTTTCCCTTCCCGGTACCACTCGGCCCGCGCGATATCGGAACCTCCGAGGCGCCCTGCACAGCGAATCCGGATCCCCTCCGCTCCAAAATCCATGGCAGTCTGGAGCGCGCGCTTCATGGCACGTCGGAAACTGATCCGACGCTCCAACTGGACGGCCACGTTTTCAGCCACCAACTGAGCGTCAAGTTCCGGATCTCGCACTTCCACGATATCAATCTTCACCTGGGCAGAACCACAGATTTTCGAGATATCGCTCGTCATACGCTCGATCTCTGACCCCTTCCGCCCGATCACGAGACCAGGGCGGGAGGTATGGAGCGTGACGCGAACGCTATTCCAGGCCCGCTCGACAACCACCTTGGAAAGAGCTGCAAACTGAAGACGGCCGCTCAGATACTTCCGCACCTTGAGGTCCTCATGAAGCTTCTCGCGGTAGTCCTCGCCCTCGGCATACCACTTGGACCGCCAATCGCGGTTCACAACGAGTCGGAATCCGACAGGATTTACTTTTTGTCCCATAATTCTTGGTGTTGGGGAAAGGGTCTCAGTCTTCTTTCTTTTCTTCCTCTGCGGCCTCCTGGCCCTCAGGAGATTCTTCGGCAACTTCCTCTGCGGCCTCCTGGCCCTCGGGAGATTCTTCGGCAACTTCCTCCGCGGCCTCCTGGCCCTCAGGAGATTCTTCGGCAACTTCCTCCGCGGCCTCCTGGCCCTCAGGAGATTCTTCGGCAACTTCCTCCGCGGTATCGTTCACCTCATCCACTTTTTCCGCTTCGGGTTCATCCCCAACCGGATCAGACTCCGCGTTAGGCTGGTCATCTGGTTCCTCCGTATCCGGAACCTCTTCCTCAGTCTCTTTGACCTCGGCATCTTCCGCCTTCGGAGCAGGCTTCTTCTTTATCTTGGGCTTACGGTCACGAGCAGGTTTCTCCTCCACTTCCATTTCATCGGTGAGGATAATGTAGATGTGACTGGTGCGCTTGCGAATAGCACTGGCCGATCCTCGAGCACGCGGCTTGTAGCGGCGGAAAGAGGGGCCATCCGAGATGTTGGCCTCCTTCACGTGGAGACTGTCAGCCGCCAGATCGTGATTGTTTTCAGCATTGGCAACAGCACTCTTAAGCGTCTTGCCGATCAGAAAAGCCGCTTTCTTCGGCGTAAAGTTGAGCGTGTCAATGGCATCAGATACCGGGAGACCTTGAATCTCACGGGCGACATCCCGCGCCTTTTTCGGCGAGATGCGCGCGTATTTGTATACTGAACGAACTTCCATGATAAGAGGGAGAGATTAATTCTTTTTGAGAGAGGCGCTGTCGTTGAACCGCACGGGGTTGTTGTCGTTTTCGAGTCTTTGAACAAACACCCCGCAAATATCGGGGCGCACATCGGCCACCATCGCTTCGGCTACCACCTGGTCGCCACGCATGATACTGAATACCATTCCGATCCGCGCGTTCTCCTTTGCACCCACGTTGAGGACCACCAACCCGCTCTTTTCGTCGATACTCTTGACAAGAGCATGCTGGAGATTCCCTCGCTCGATATTTTGCTCAGGTTTATTACGCAACCCCAGTTCCACTTCCAGGGCACGCAGATGAGCCTCAAGCTGAGCCCTCGCCTCGGGATCGGCCGTAATGGCTGTCTTGATAAAGACCTGCGCCGCAGCCGAGAGCCGGATGGCAGCCTCCTCCATCCGACGCAGGCGACGATCCAGCACGGTAACATTCTGCCAGGCCTCCACCGTACGCTCATCGCCGTCGCTGAGGAGATCCTTGCCTAGGGCCTGCAGCCGCACCTTGATCTTTACAAGCGCCTCGGCAGCTTCCTTCTCCCGCCGATTTGCTTCCACCAGGCTTTTCTGCAGGCTGGCATTCTGGATCTTCAACCGAGCATTCTCGGCCTTGAAACGAGCCAGCTCGTCCAACTCCTGAGCCCCAGCCACGAAAACTCCCGCCCCTGCCGCCAGAATGGCGCCGAGGATCAATATTGCGGGAGTGTTCTTCATGATGAGAAGCGGTTGGAACTGAAGATATCAGTGGCGCGTTATGTTTTGCCCACGCCTCCGTGAGCCCGGAAAATACGGGTGGGAGCAAATTCACCCAACTTGTGACCCACCATGTTTTCCGTGACGTAGACATTGGTGAACGTCTTCCCACTGTGCACGAGGAAGGTGAGCCCAACGAAATCCGGGGTAATCATGGATCGACGACTCCAGGTCTTGATGGGTTTCTTGTCGCCCTTGGCAACCGAAGCATCAATCTTCGCCAGGAGCTTCTGCTCAACGAAAGGTCCTTTTTTTAGGGAACGTGGCATAATTCAGAGTGGTTAACGCTTCTTCGACTTACGGCGCTCGACGATAAATTTGCTGCTGGCCTTGTGCTTGGATCGTGTGCGCTGCCCCTTGGTGTGGCCCCAGGGCGATTTGAGGTGCTGACGACCGCCACCGGACTTGGACTTACCTTCACCACCACCGTTGGGATGGTCGACCGGGTTCATGCACATCCCACGGACAGTTGGCCGCACACCCTTCCACCGGGTCCTGCCGGCCTTGCCGGAAACCTCATTCATGTGGTCCCGGTTTCCTACCTGCCCAATCGTGCAATAGCAGTTCTCGTGGAAGCGCCGGATTTCGCCCGAAGGCATCTTGATCAGGGCATAACCACCTTCCCGGTTGGAGACCACTGCCTGCTGACCGGCGGACCGCGCCACCTTGCCACCCCCTCCGGGGCGCAATTCAATGTTATGGACCGCCGTCCCAAGTGGAACGCTCTTGAGCGGCATTGCATTGCCAGGAACAGGCGGAGCATTATCCCCTGCCAACACGGTTGCCCCCACCTGAAGTCCCACCGGGCAAAGAATATAAGCCTTCTCGCCATCGGAGTACTGAATCAGAGCGATGCGGCAGGTTCTATTCGGATCATACTCCACGGCGGTAACCCGGGCCTCCACCTCACGCTTCCGGCGCTTAAAGTCAACCAGGCGATACTTGCGTTTATGGCCCCCGCCGATGTGCCGACAGGTGATCTTGCCCTGATTGTTCCGACCCCCGCTCCTGGGAAGCGGCTCCGTCAGTTCCTTCTCGGGCTTCTTCTTGGTGATCTCCTCGTAGGTCGGCCACATCTTGTAGCGGTTCGACGGAGTCACTGGCTTGAAGCTTTTAAGTGGCATGATTGGAAATTGGTTAAATCGCTAAATCGGCAATTCGTTGATTCGGATCCGGTTTTCCTGATTCAAAATGTCCATTAGTTTGAGTCACTAGATGAGATCGATAGTGTCTCCATCCTTCAGACGAACCATGGCCTTCTTCCAGGAGGCGGTTTTACCTTGGTCAGAACGACGCACACGCTTGGCCTTGCCGCTGTAATTGGCCGTCCGCACGCCAGTCACTTTCACCCCGAAGGCCTGTTCCACCGCACGCTTGATTTCGATCTTGTTGGCGCGGCGGTCCACCTTGAAAACGTATTCGTTATTCAGCTCCTGCAGCAGAGTGGACTTCTCGGAAAGCCGCACGTTATCGATGACTGAGTAAATATCTCTCATGGTTCAGTGTGGTTCGTACGTTTTCTTCAGCTGGTCCGCGCAGCCAGAACCTCCAGCGCATCGGCAGTTAGGATGATGGCATCGTGATACAGGAGCTCCTCTATGCTTACCTCATTGGCCGGAAGGCACATCACTCCCGGGAGATTCCGATGAGCAAGGAGAGTCCTGTCGTCAAACTTCGTCGCGACCACGAGAACCTTGACTGCCTCCGTGATCTTCCGGAGCTCGGCCTGGAAGGATTTGGTCTTGCCGTCCGCGATCTCAAACGAGTCGACCACCTGAATACTGCCGTCCGCAATACAATCGCCCAGTACCCGCTGAAGGGCTAGTTTGCGAATCTTCTTGGGAACGTGCTTCGAGTAGTCCCGCGGACGGGGACCATGAGCAACGCCGCCCCCGACATACAGGGGCACCTTCGACGTGCGGTGGCGGGCATTGCCCGTCCCTTTCTGGCGGTACATCTTCCGCCCCGTTCCCCGGATTTCACCGCGAGTCTTGGTATTAGCCGTTCCCGAGCGACGATTTGCCTGGAAGGCCACGATCAGGTCGTGCACAGCCTGCCCACCCTTTTCGCTGTTTTCCACAACGGTGAGGTTGGCAGCTTTGGCGGCTTCAAGAGTGAGTGTTTTCGCAGACATTTTGCTTCCTCGTTAAAGTATTCGGTCCATTTATTCCGCCGCAGCGGGAGCTGGCTTCTTCTTGGCGGGACGCACGATAACGTAACTTCCCTTCGATCCCGGAACCGAACCCGAAACCAGGATCACGTTGTCCTCCGGACGAACCTGCACGATTTTCAGGTTCTGTGTCGTCCGTCTACGCTGACCCTCGTGTCCGGGCATACGCTGGTTCTTCCAGATGCGCCCTGGCCAGGTTCCTGCTCCGACCGCACCCGGACGCCGGTGAGTCATATGCCCATGGGAATCAGGTCCACCTCCGAAGTTGTAGCGCTTGACTACACCTTGAAACCCCTTCCCCTTGGTCGTGCCTATCACGTCGACCCACTGGCCGTCCTGGAAGAGTTCCGCGCCTGGATGAGACTCTGGAAGCTCTTCTCCCTCCTCCAGGCGGAACTCCCGGATAACACGTTTAGCTGCTACGCCGTGCTTCTTGAGATGCCCCATCGCCGGCTGCTTCATACGCTGCTCCTTCTGGTCGGAATAGGCCACCTGCACCGCAGCGTAGCCATCCTTGCTGTCGGTCGTCTTGCGCTGCACAAATTCGTTACCGGACACATCAATCACGGTGACCGTGATTGCGTTCCCGGCCTCCTGGTCGAAATGCCGGGTCATCCCAATTTTTTTTCCAATCAGTCCTAGTGACATGGTTGCGTAAGGTTGAAGAATTCGGTCTGAACCTAGATGCGGATCGTAATGTCCACCCCGGCAGGGAGGTTGAGTTTCTTGAGTTCGTCCACTGTCCGGGCAGTCGGGTCCATGATATCGAGAAGGCGCTTGTGAGTTCTGATCTCAAACTGCTCGGCCGACTTCTTGTTCACGTGCGGGGAACGGTTCACGGAGAACTTCTCGATTCGGGTCGGCAGGGGAATCGGGCCCGCCACCTTCGCACCCGTGCGCTTGGCGGTTTCCACGATTTCCACCGCTGACTTGTCGATCGCACGATGATCAAAGGCCCGGAGGCGAATTCTGATTTTCTGGTTTTCCATGACGAGAGGAGAGTGTTGGTTACCGTGGGAGTCAGGCGGCTACTGTTCCGCGTTCCTTGCAAATAGCCTCCACGATCGCCTGCGGAACGGGATCAAAACTGGCGGGAGTCATAACAAAGGAAGCACGTCCGGACGAAATTGTGCGAACATCGGTCGAGTAGCCGAACATTTCGGCGAGGGGAACCTTCGCGTTTACAATGGCCACGTTGCCCTTGGTGCCCATTTCCTGAATGTGTCCCCGTCGGCGATTGAGATCACCCATGATGTCCCCCTGGTATTCTTCCGGCGTGGTCACCTCTACATCCATGATCGGCTCCAGCAGAATCGGTCGGGCATTCCTGAAGGCATCCTTCATGGCGAAAATGGCCGCCATCTTGAAAGCGTTCTCGTTGGAATCAACATCGTGCGATGACCCATCCGTTATATTGACGTGGACATCCACCACCGGGTAACCAGCCACCACACCGTTGGTCATGGCTTCTGCCACCCCCGCGTTGACTGAATTTATGTACTCCTTGGGGATCGCTCCACCCACCACAAGGCTCTTGGTCGTCAGACCGCTTCCCTTTTCGTTGGGCGCCACATCAAGAACCACGTGACCGTACTGGCCGCGTCCCCCAGTCTGCTTCTTGAGGATTCCCTCCCCATTCGCTGCGGTCGTGATTGTCTCGCGGTAGGCGATCTGGGGCTTACCTACATTGGCTTCCACACTGAACTCTCTGCGCAAGCGATCGATGATGACCTCCAGATGCAGTTCTCCCATCCCGGAAATAATGGTCTGCCCTGTCTCCTCGTCGGTATGCACCACGAAGGTGGGATCCTCTTCCATGAGACGTCCCAGGCCAGACGACATCTTCTCCTGATCAACTGTTGTCTTCGGTTCCACCGCCATCGCAATGACCGGTTCCGGGAAACTTGGCGGCTCAAGCAAAATATCGAACCGCTGGTTACAGAGAGTGTCCCCCGTGGTCACGTTCTTGATTCCCGCGACAGCCGCAATATCACCAGCATAGCAGGTCTGGATCTCTTCGTGCTTGTCAGCCTGGATCTGGATAAGGCGCCCGATTCGCTCCTTCTTACCTGTCCGCGGATTAAAGACCATGTCTCCCTTGGAGACCGTTCCGGAGTAGACGCGGAAGAAAACAAGTTTCCCAACGTACTTGTCGGCCCAAAGTTTGAAGGCCAACGAGCAGAACTTACCATTATCATCCGTGGGCGCGACCACTTCCACGGCTTCATCATCTACCTTCTGTCCCTTCGCAGCAGGAATCTCGAGTGGACTGGGCAGATAGTCCACCACCGCGTCCACGAGATACTGTACCCCCTTATTCTTGAAGGCCGATCCACCGGCAATGGGAACTACCTTGTTAGCGATGGTAGCGCGACGCATCGCCCGCTTGAGATCAGCGACCGTAATTTCCTCTTCCCTGAGAAATTTTTCACCCAGCTCGTCATCAACATCGGCGAGGGTATCGAGAATCTCTTCGTAGGCTTCCTCCGCCTGAATGAACTGTTCTTCATCGAGATCCTTGAGCTCAAAGGTCGAACCCAGGGTATCGTCCCCGGTGTAAACCACCGCCTTCTTGTTCAGGACGTCAATCTGGCCCCTGAGGTCATCCTCTGCTCCAATTGGAATGAGAATGCGGAGCGGGGTGGCGCCCAGTTTCTCACGTACTTCTTCCACCACGTTCTGGAAGTTGGCTCCCACCCGATCCATCTTGTTGACAAACACGATGCGGGGAACGTTGTACTTGGAAGCCTGCCGCCAAACCGTCTCAGTCTGCGGTTGCACGCCAGCTACTGCACAGAAAACAACAATCGCTCCGTCCAAAACACGAAGCGATCGCTCAACCTCAGCGGTAAAATCCACGTGACCAGGCGTGTCGATGATATTGACCCGCTGTTTCTGGCCCTCGAAAAGTTTGCAGACTCCCTCATCCTTCCCTTGCACCCACTCACAGGTAACCGCTGCAGAGGTAATGGTGATTCCGCGCTCGCGCTCCTGCTCCATATGGTCGGTGGTAGTGGCGCCGTCATGCACCTCCCCGATCCGATGAATCATACCAGTATAGAAAAGAACCCGCTCGGTGAGCGTCGTCTTCCCGGCGTCGATGTGCGCCGCAATCCCGATATTCCGCGTCCGCTCGAGCGGGTACGGTCGATCAGGGCTGTTCGGGCTTTCAGACATTTGGGAAAATGCAGCTGTAGCGGTGGTGAGCATCAATCTCGTTTCTTACCAGCGGAAGTGGGCAAAGGCACGGTTGGCCTGGGCCATCTTGTGAACGTCGTCACGCTTACGGACGGCGCCACCAGTATTGTTGGCTGCGTCCTTGATTTCATTTGCAAGGGCGATGTGCATCGGAGTCCCCTTGCGACCACGCGCAAATCCGATAATCCAACGCATTGCCAGGGCCTCGGACCGGGAACCCGCCACCTCAAGCGGAACCTGGTAAGTAGCTCCACCCACCCGGCGGCTTTTCACTTCCACCCGTGGCTTGGAATTTTCGATCGCCCGCGTGACAACCTCAAGCGGGTCAACCGTGTCTGTTCCTTCATTGGCCTTATCAATCGCAGCGTAAACAATACGCTCAGCCAGGGAGCGCTTGCCGTCTGCCATCACCTTGGAGATAAGGTGACCAATCAGGTCGCTGTCGAACTTCGGGTCCCGCCTGTCGGGCTTATGGTAAACTCTTCTTCTTCGGGCCATGCTGGTATCTCCCTTTCTGTATTCAGGTTCAGATCACTTCTTGGGACGCTTGGCCCCATACTTGGAGCGGCTTTGTTTTCGGTTCTCCACCCCGAGGGTATCAAGAGACCCTCGCACGATATGGTAGCGCACCCCCGGGAGATCCTTCACCCGGCCACCACGCACCAGCACGATACTGTGCTCCTGCAGATTATGGCCTTCCCCTCCAATATATGCAATTACCTCGTAGCCGTTGGTGAGACGAACCTTCGCCACCTTACGAAGCGCTGAGTTCGGCTTTTTGGGCGTCCGGGTGTAAACCTGCAAACAAACCCCACGCCGCTGCGGGCAGTTGGAGAGTGCCGGCGACTTCGACTTTCGTGTCGCCTGCTTGCGTCCCTTGCGGACAAGTTGGTTGATGGTCGGCATGATTCCTGCTTTTTGAGACTGTCTCGGAGGGGCATTGCGCGCACAAAGGGCGCAGGAGGCAGGCGAGCGAGAATTACCCTCGCAGGAAGCCTGTTATCCGGAGCTGCACCCGATGAGCTGGTAAATCGCTGGTTTTCAGCTGTTTTCCGCGCGAAAACACGGCCTCCAGCCACGATTTTGGGGGCGCGACTATAGGAACGCGCCCCTTGTTGACAAGGCCTATTTAGGCAATTTTTCAGGAATTTTCCGTGCCTCAGCAAATCGTTAGGTTCTTCAGATTTCTTCTCTCCACAAAGAATCTTCAAATTGCCTCCAGAAAGGCAGAAGCACAACACCGTCTGCACGCGTCCTCGCAAGTATCCCGGAGCCTGCAATGTCTATCCGCTAGAGAGGTCTTCCAGTGTTCGGTGACCATGCCGATTGGCCTTTTACTCGAGGCCACGGCTCCTCGGTCCAGGGGTGGATAGGAACTCAACTCCGTAGCTGCGTCAGGGAAGGGCAGGGCCCGATACCCTGAAGCTACGATAACGCTGGCGCAAATGGCATGCTCCCCCCGTAGACCACTATTTTGATGTCGACACTGCCTCGGCCGCGATATAGTCCCCCCGTCCCCGTAAGGAGAGCAAATCGGCAGGGTAGCTCAGGGGTAGAGCAAAGGACTCATAAGCCTTGGGTCGGCGGTTCGAATCCGCCCCCTGCTATTTTCCCTCCCGGATCGACTGCGATGCTCGCATTACTTTGACATTCAGCGACCTGCGGCCCAAGTTCCTCGCCATTCGTGGCTGATGCTCGCTTCACTCTCCTCAATCGGGCCAATGAGATAGGGGCTAACAGCTACCTGCTCGAAATCGGAGACGCCCGGGTTGTGCTCGATGCCGGGATGCACCCCAAGGAGAGCGGTGCTGATGCTCTCCCCCGCTACGAAGATATTCCCCACGACAGCATCGATGCCG
Organism: Roseibacillus sp.; assembly: GCA_022448985.1. Taxonomy (GTDB): domain Bacteria; phylum Verrucomicrobiota; class Verrucomicrobiia; order Verrucomicrobiales; family Akkermansiaceae; genus Roseibacillus_B. The sequence goes on along the minus strand of JAKVCR010000030.1, from coordinate 63,974 downwards.
TAATCGTAACGCACTCTCATCTCGATCACGTGGGAACGCTCCCGATTCTGATGCGCGACCAACCTTCCGCTCGCGTATTCATGACCCCCGCCACCAGTGCCCTGGGCGACGCCCTCCTCCACAATTCCGTAAATGTAATGAAATCCCAGCGGGTGGAACTGGGTATCGAGGACTACCCCCTGTTTACGCATCGCGCCCTCGAAGAGCTCGCTCCCCGCATCGAACCGCGTGATTACGAAAAACCCTTCGATCTCGACTGGAACGGCACGGCACGTGCCACCTTCTACGATGCCGGTCACATTCTCGGTTCTGCAGGAGTCCTGCTTGAGGGTAGTGACAAAAGTTTCTTCTACAGTGGTGATGTTCATTTTGACGACCATACTCTCATCCGTGGAGCCCGCTTCCCGGACCTGGGGAACAGGACCCTCGACGCTCTCATTGTGGAAACCACGCGTGGTGAATCTCCCCGCCCCGCCGGTTACTGTCGCAAGAACGAGGAAGAGCGCTTCATCGGGGACATCCGAAGTTGCCTGACCGGTGGCGGATCCGTACTCATTCCCGTCTTCGCCATCGGCAAGACCCAGGAAGTCCTTACCATGCTCCACAACTACAAGGAGAATGGAGACCTTCCGGACGCACCTGTCTACATTGGTGGGCTGAGCACTAAAATGACTGTTATCTACGACAAGTTCTCAGACTCCACCCGCCGTTGTTCACCAGGTTTCAAGATTCTGCGGGACATGAATCCCATTACCGGAAACCGACGGGGTCGCAGACGCATTCCCCTCGAGCGGGGAGCGATCTACGCCCTGTCGAGCGGCATGATGACGGAGAACACCACTTCCAACGGCTTCGCGCGCGGCTTTATCGAAAACCCGGCGAACATGCTCCTTTTTGTAGGCTATGCTGATCCCGATAGCCCCGGGGGAAAGATTCGCTCCGCCCAGCCCGGCGACAACATCCGGCTCGACAAGGACCTTCCCGAGTTACCGCTGAACTGTGGGGTGGAGATTTATGACTTCAGCGGGCATGCCACCCGGGACCAACTCCTGGCGTTCATGCAGCAAACAAATGCCCGTCAGACCGTCCTCGTTCACGGCGATCCCGCGGCACAAGAGTGGTTCGCTGATCAAGTCGAGGGGGCGGTTGTGCCTTCCCCGGGAAAACCCCTCCGGCTTTAGAAGGGTCTAGATTCCCTTCAACTCGTCCAGTTCCTTGCGCAGGGTCTTCACCTCCTGACGCGTCTCCTGCAGCTTGCTCAGTTCTCTCCAGATTCGAATTTCTTCCTTGAGAGGCTTCGCGGGAGCACCCATGTAGGCTCCGGGCTCGGTGATACTCTGGAACGCACCCGATTTGCCTCCCAGTTGCACCCCACTGGCAATCTCAATGTGCCCGTTGATGCCAGCCTGGGCCGCAATCGTTACGTGGTCCTGCAGCTTTGCACTCCCCGCCACTCCCGACAGTGCCACGAGGATGCAGTGTTTGCCGATCTCTACATTGTGCCCAACCTGCACCAGGTTGTCGATCTTGCTCCCCTCTCCCACCACTGTCCTGCCGATGCGTGCCCGATCCACGCAGGCATTGGCACCAATTTCCACGTCATTCTCCAGCACTACAATCCCGAGTTGCGGAACCTTCTGGTGCTTACCCTCAGAAAATTCGTAGCCGAACCCGTCCGATCCGATCACCGCCCCGGGCTGCAGAATCACCCGATCACCTAAAATGCACCCTTTCCGCACGCTTGCATTTTGATAGATGATGCAATCCTCACCAACTTTCACCCCACATCCGATCACCGCACCAGCGCACACCTCCGAGCCAGCTCCAATGACCGCCCCGTATTCCACCACTGCACCCGGATGAACCGCCGCGCCGGGATCTACCCGGGCGTGCTCCGAAACATGGGACCCGGACCGGATTCCAGGAGTGAAATCACGCGCCTGCTCTTCCACCTTCTTCGCAAGGGTCGCGAGAGCATAGGACGGGTTTGAAACCTGAATAAGCGCCACTCCCTCCGGACCAGCATCAACATCGGGCGTCACGAGAACTGCTCCAGCCTTCGTTGCATCAAACTGGGCCCGGTATTTTGCAACACCGAAAAAACTCAGATCACCGGGACCTGCCTCGTCCAGGGTTTTGACCCCGTTCAGAATGACGGTCTCGTCACCCGCAACCAGAGCTCCCCCCACCAAGGCGGTCACTTCCGCGATCCGGAATTCCACAATGGCTAAGGTGTTAGAAGCGAATACCTCCTGCAGGAACGACTACTTTCCGCCCTCAGGGGCAGGAGCAGGTGCCCCCTTGTTCAGCACAGATAACAGACCAGCCGTGATATCGGTGGCATCCTTGGTATAGAGCAGAAAGGGAACCTGGGAAGTGCTCTGACCAGACTTATCGAAAACGTAATCGTAGTCATCGGACTTCGCTCGGTCTTCCACCAGCTTCCGGATCTCCTCAAGGATTCCCCGCATCTTCTGCACCATCTTCTCATTGAGGGCAGCGTTGCGTCGCTGGAGGAACTCGCGACGCTCCCGGTCGAGAGCCACTCCCTCCTGGGTCTTTCCCTGGAAATCCTTGAATAGCTCCTGCTTCCGCTTGTCACTGAGAGAGGGATCGTCCAGTTGCTTACGCAGTCCCTGCAACTCGTCCTCCAGGGCGCGGATCGTCTCGAGGCGCTCATTGTTATTTTGCTGGATCTTGGCCCGCTCAACATTGACCTCCTTCTGAGCCGCGTTCGTGCGATGGTACTGCTTGAACAGCGTCTGCATATCAACCGTGGCGATCTTGAGTTTATCCTGCGCAGCCGCAGGTAGAGCGAACAGCAGGGCAATGGCAGCCGCGAGAGTCAGTTGGTGAAAGGTCATTTGCTTGTCGTTTCTTAGGATTAAGGAGAAGATTGAAGAGAAATTTCGGGATCGTCAAACCCCAACCCGGAATCTCAGCCCTTCGACCGCGCGTTTCCATTGAGTTCTTTCAGGATCATGGGCGTGAGGTCCGTGGCTTCCTTGGCAAAAAGGAGCATGGGAACCTGGGAGGTATTGGTCCCGTCGATATCAAACACAAGATCAAAGCCCAGGCGTTCGGCATGCACCGCCACGAGGTTGTGAATCTCCTTAAGGAGTGCGTCCATGCGTGCTGCCATCTTGCGATTCAACTCGGTGTGGCGAGCATTGAGATTGGAAATTCGCTCGTGATTGAGCCGCTCACGTTCATGGAACCGCACACCCTTTTTACGATCCAGCGAGGAACGGTCCCGATCGCTCAAATCCGTGCTCTGGAGGGAGCCCTCCAATTCCCGCAGGCTCTGATCCATGCTGCGCAGGCGACCAGCCGCATCATTATGCTCCTTCTGGATCCGGGCACGCTCCATGTTAATCTCCTCCTCCGCCTTATGGACCTTGTGGAAATTACGGAAGAGCTCCTGAATATTGACAACTGCCGTGCGCAGCTTTTCCTCATCTGCAGAAACCACCCCGTCCGCAATAGGGACCTGCGCCACACCACCTGCCTCCTGGTCCCCGTTTCCATTATCCGCCCGGGCCGATAACGCCAACACCCCTCCCAGCCCCAACACGATCAATCTTCTCATCGGTAGATCCAAGCTTGCTTCACGCTAGACAAACCCCTCCAGAAACTCAAGTTCATTAAAGTATCAATAATCTGCAAGAAGATCGCCACATGCTTCATATTCCTTCACTTGCCGACATCCCCTCGGATATACCGGAGCCCTCCGTCCTGGTCCCCACCATGGGGGCCCTGCATGACGGACATGCTACCCTCATCCGTGCGGCGAGAGAAATAGCGGGCGAGAGCGGATCGGTCCTCGTCTCCATATTTCTCAACCCCCTGCAGTTCGACCGGCCAGACGATCTTGCGGACTACCCTCGCACCCTTGAGACCGATCTCGCCCTCTGCAGGGACCTGGGTGCAAACGCTGTCTTCACTCCATCATCCACGGAGTTCTACTCCGCCGACCACTCCGTTGTGGTAAGAGAAACCCTGCTTTCACGTAACCTCTGCGGAGCAACTCGCCCCGGTCACTTTGAGGGAGTATGCACCGTCGTTCTCAAGCTCTTCCAGGTCCTGCGCCCGACAGCTGCCGTGTTCGGTAAAAAGGACTACCAGCAACTCGCCATCATCCGCCGCCTCGTGCGGGACCTCTCCCTGCCCGTGAACATCCACGGCATTGAAACAGTGCGTGACCCGGATGGGTTGGCCCTCTCCTCACGCAACCTCACCCTGAACCAGAAGCACCGCGCTGATGCTTCCCGTATCCACCGTGCCCTCCTCGCTGCCCGCGATCTGCGCGAGACCGGAGAACAACGCAGCGAAGTCTATCTTCAAGCCGCCCGCCATCATCTTCTGCACGATGCCCCGACCGGACTGAAAATCGACTATCTTGAGTTAGTCGACCGCGAGAACCTGCAACTCCTTCCCAAAGTTGCCGGTCCTGCCCTTCTCGCGGCTGCCGTCTACTATGATGACGTGCGACTCATCGACAACGTGGAGATCTGAGCAGTCTTCCGGCTACGCCCTACCCCCCGAACCATAGCAGCACCTTGCGAATGGCGAGCACGATGGCCAGGGCAATCCCCACCCACGCAATCGCCTTGAGCACCGGCGGGACTCGCCGCTCGCCCTTGAGCTCCGGCCTCATCGCCAGGTAAAGCATTGCAAGGCCCAGCGCAGGAATCCCGAACACGGTCAGGGCCTGCGCGACCAGCATGAGGCTGTCGCGGTTTTCCTTCGACAGGATCCCGAGAACCCCAACCGCCATTCCAAACACCAGGGCCAGCGCGGTAAAGTGGCGCGCCCAAGGATCTTCCATTTTCGCACCCTTGCCGAGACTGTCCGAGAGCACCGTGCCCCCGATGGCCGCATTCACCATGAAGGAGCTCAAGGCCCCAGCCAGGAATCCCGCGCAGAACACATACTTGGCTCCGCTCCCGAAAAGCGGTTCCAGCTGCCCGGCAATGGCACCCATGTGGATGTTCTCCGGAGCACCCGAGACACGGTGAAATACCAGCAGGGAGGTGACCATGATGACCGCCGAGACCAGACCGAGAACCGTGATACCAACCACCGAATCAGCGGTTCCCTTACGCAGATCACGCATGCCCCAGCCCTTCTCCCTGACGAGATAGGCCTGGAAGAAGGCCCCTCCCACCGAGAAGGTGGTACCCACCAGCGCAATCAGGGGAATCAAGTTTCGTTGCTCAGGTGCCGGGGCGTTCCGTTCAGGAGCCTCCCCGAACATCGCGGTGAGAAGATTCAGCACGAAGGCAATCACCATGAAGAGCACGAGAATTTTCATGGCCTTCTCCACCGCAGAATAGAGCGAACGCATCAGGTAGAGCGAGGCGATCACGGCCCCGTTGGCGAGAATGAGAATCACGATCTGGGTCGTCGCCCATCCCTCGGGAAGTCCACCGGTGTCATCCAGGAACAGCGGTTCGAGCCCGACCCCGAGGGCCAGGTTGTTACTCGATTGGTAGAGCGCCACGATCCCGAAGAGCACCACTCCCACCGCCACCGCAGTGCCCCGCCCCAACCGGGAGGCGAGCTCGTCGCAGAGACTTCCCTTGTAGACCACCCCCAGACGCGAGGAGAGCGCCACCATGCCGATCATCAGAACCACCGCGAAGGCGAGCACCGGCAATCCAAGCCAGCCCCATTCGGCACCGACCTTTGAACTCGCCAGAATACTCCCCGGACCCAGCACTACCGCCGCCACGATAATGGCTGGCCCAACCGACTTCAGTGTTTCACGAATATTCATCGTCACCCTCCGCACTCGCCACTCTTCAATACCTGGCCGGAATAACCAATCACGAATAACCGATAACTTCCCTCGGTCGCTCCCAGCAGAGACCCGCGATTTCTCCGTTTCCCAGCCCAATTCCACGAAGAACGCCCGCCACCTCGGGCATGGTGGCGGTTGACCCCACGAAGTGCGAACCATCCGGCGCCCGCGCAATCATGTCCTCCCCGATCTCCAGGTCCCATCCCGCCAGAGTGTATTTTCCCGGACCAGCCCGTGCTGCCGAGACCGCATCGGTCACCATAAGGGAACGTTCTATCCCAGCCGCCCGGAGATAATTCCGCAGGGCAAACGGCGGCACATGCACCCCATCGCCTATGAAGCAGATCCAGAGATCTTCGGAGAGACTGAGCACCCGCTCCACGATGTTATCGTGCCGTTGCAACTGCAAAGGGCAGCCATTCCCGAGATGCGTGAACATCGAGAGACCCGCATCAATGGCTGCCCGTAGTTGATCCAGGGACGGATCACAGTGCCCAGCGGAAACCACGATGCCCTCTCCCGCCAGGAAGCGGGTGGTCGCATCCCCCTCATCACATTCGGGCGCGAGGGTTACGATCCTGGTAAGGCCAGCTGCTGCTTCCAGAAGCTCCTTCATGGCATCCACCGTGGCAGGTCGGGCACAATCGCGTGGATGGGCCCCGATGAACCCGGCGGCCGGGTTCAGGAATGGTCCCTCGATATGCAGCCCTGCCAGGACCTCGCGCACCACTTCATCTTCCTCCCGTGCCCGTACCAGCCTTCGAAGCTTTCCCTTCATTCCCTCCATGGAGTCCGTGATCACGGTGGCCAGGGCCCCGGTAGTCCCATCCTCCAGCATCGCCTCACAGGCCACGCGGGCCTCCGCGGTAGTCAGGGCATCGGAATTGAAGTCGATCCCGGCGTATCCATTAACCTGGAGATCGAAGTAGCTCATCGTTGAAGCAGGCTGGCAGCTGGCTCGTCTATAAAAAGCATGCAATCGCCGTGATCCTGCAGGATGCTCGCAGGCACGTCAGGGCTCACCTTGCCCTCCACTGTTTTCTGTACCGCAGCCGCCTTCCGGTCATCCGGCACCACGCAAATGATCCGGTCCGCCTTGAGGATTTGCTGTACCGACATCGATATTGCGTGGGTGGGAACGGCCGCAAGATCGGGAAACCATCCTTCTCCTACCTGCTGCTGTCGGCACACCTCGTCAAGTTCCACTACCAGGTATGGTTCCTCGGTCTCAAAGTCCGCGGGTGGATCGTTGAAGGCGATGTGACCATTCTCCCCGATACCTATGAATGCAACCGCTGGCGCTTCTCCCGCCAGCACTCCTCCCACCCGCGCACATTCCATCCGTGCCTCGCTCCCGCCCTCGATGGCATGGAAGGCCTTCAACCCCACGGGCAGCCTGGCAAGGAAGCGTTCCCGCAGAAACCTACTGAAAGAGGCCGGATGCTCCGCCGAGATGCCGATGTACTCGTCCAGGTGAAATAACGTCACTCGTTCCCAGGCAATGTCCGGTTCCCTCGTGAGCGCCTCAACCACCTCAAACTGGGAAGCAGCCGAGGCCATCACGATCCGCGCCTCACCCCTCTCCGCCAGGGCTTCCCGGATCTTCTCCGCCCCGGCAGTCGCTGCCGCCGCGCCCACTTCGCCCTTGGTTGCAAAGATCCTGACATCCATCTCCGCCCTACTATGCCACCATCTTCAATCCTCCAACAGCCAATATCTCAATAACCGGCTTGTCCTGCGCGCCTTTAGAGCAGAAGGATACGCACGAGCATGACCTCAGACTTTCTCGTCATTGGCAGCGGCATCGCTGGACTCTCCTTTGCCATCAAGGCTGCCGAACACGGGTCTGTCACCCTGATCACCAAAAACGACACGCTCAATTCCAATACTGCCTGGGCTCAGGGCGGAATCTCAGCCGTCCTTCCCGATGGGCTGCGCGACCAGAATGACAGTATTGAGAAGCACGTAACTGACACCCTCGACGCCGGAGCTGGTCTGTGCAACGAGGAGAGCGTCCGTGCGATCATAGGGGAAGGGGCACAAACCATCGAGGAACTGGTCACCTGGGGCACTTCCTTCGACAGGGAGGGCGATCGCTTTTCCCTCGGACGGGAAGGTGGGCACTCGGAACGCCGCATCCTGCACTCCAAGGACACTACCGGGCATGAGATCGCTTCCTCCCTTCTGGAAACCGCCCGCAATACTCCACGGCTCACCATCCTCTCCAATCACATTGCGATTGATCTCATCACAACAGGAAAACTGGGAAATGTAACCGACGACCGCGTGCTAGGTGCCTATGTCCTGGCGAAGGAAACTGGCGAAGTCCGTGTTCTAAGCGCCGATCGGATCGTCCTCGCCACGGGAGGTTGCGGAAAAGTCTACCTCTACACCACCAACCCGGATTCCGCCACCGGTGATGGGGTGGCAATGGCCTGGCGCGCAGGCGCTACCATCGCTAACATGGAATTCGTTCAGTTTCATCCCACCTGCTTTTACAATCCTGCCGCCCTGGGACCGGAGGCCCGCTCCTTCCTGGTTTCGGAGGCCGTGCGCGGGGAGGGCGCAACGCTGGTCAACGAAAAGGGAGAAGATTTCACCAAGGACTACGATAAGCGCGGTTCTCTCGCTCCTCGCGATATTGTCGCCCGCGCAATCGATACTGAGATCAAGAAAACTGGCGCCAATTGCGTCTATCTCGATGTCACCCACAAGCCAAAGGGCTTCATGGCGGAACGATTTCCTTTCATTCACCAGACTCTCCTTGAATTCGGTCATGATGCCGAGGCCTCCCCCATCCCGGTTGTGCCCGCCGCTCACTATCAATGCGGCGGCGTCGTTGCCAAACCTGACGGCACCACCACAATTCGTGGATTATTCGCCATTGGCGAGGTCGCCTGCACGGGACTACACGGAGCCAACCGCCTAGCCTCCAACAGTCTCCTGGAAGGGAACGTGATGGCCCGCCGGGCCCTCGCCGAGATCCTTCAGCGCTTCCCACCTGGAAAGAATGCTCCCGCCCCCTCCATCCCCGACTGGGAACACGGGGACACTGCTCCGCCAGATGAATTGGTCAACATTTACCACAACTGGGACGAGATCCGCCGCACCATGTGGGACTACGTCTCCATCGTTCGCACAGACAAACGACTGCTCAGGGCCAGTTTCCGCCTCCGGAATCTGGACCGGGAAGTACGCGAGTTCTACTGGGGCTACCGCGTCAACGCCGACATCCTCGAACTCCGTAACCTCGTGACCGTAGCCTCGCTGATCGTCGACTGCGCCATGTGCCGGAAGGAGTCACGCGGCATTCACTTCACCCTGGACTTCCCTCGGTCGAACCAGCAGTACCAGCACGATACCATCATGCGGAGGTTCTAGTGCATCTCCTCCCGGATCCCGATGAAGGAAGGAGTATTTCCTGACCAACTCCATCTCTCCCTCAGGGCGGATGTCTCAACCCTGCAATTCCATCGCCTTAAACATCTGCTTTAGTCAGCGCTCTCAGCATGCCCGTCCTTTCCCGCCTGATCCCCCTCGCCCTTCTCGCTCTTTGCGCTTCCCATCGGTCAGCCGCCCAGGATGCCAGCGAAAAGACCATCTCCGCCATCCTGGCAGCAATGAGCCTCGAGGAGAAGGCCGGCCAGATGACCCAACTCACTCTGGGTGCCCTTTCCAGCAGGGAAGCCAACTCCGAAAACCCGGATGGTCATCAACTCGATCCCGTAAAGCTTCGCCATGCCATCGTAAACAAGCACATAGGCTCCATTCTCAACGTCCACAACATGGCCTTCAGCGCGGAACACTGGCACAGGACGCTGACTACCATCCAGGACCTGGCCACCAAGGAAACCGGACACAAGATCCCGATCCTCTACGGAATCGACAGCGTGCATGGAGCCAATTACGTGCGGGAAGCCACTCTCTTCCCACACAATCTGGGACTTGCCGCCACATGCAACACGCAACTAGTGGAACAATGCCACGCCATTACTGCCCGCGAAACCCGCGCTGCTGGCATTCCCTGGAACTTCGGTCCCTCTCTCGACGTGGGTCGACAACCACTCTGGTCCCGCTACGTCGAGACCTTTGGAGAGGACGTTCATATTGCCAGCATGATGGCTACTGCGGCAGTACGCGGACTCCAGGGCAACTCTCTTTCCTCCCCCCACTCCGTTGCGGCCACCGCCAAGCATTTCCTGGCCTATAGTTTTCCCGCCAGCGGACAGGACCGCACTCAATCGCTCCTCCCCGAACACTACCTCCGCGAGCACTTTCTCCCCCCCTTTCTACACGCGGTGGAGCAGAATGTACAGGCCATAATGGTGAACTCCAGCGAAGTGAACGGCCTTCCTGTCCATGCTAATCACAACGTGCTTACCAAGCTGCTGCGCGGCCAGATGAAATTCAAGGGCGTGGTGGTTACTGACTGGGAGGACGTAAAGAAACTCCACAATCTTCATCGGGTTGCGCCCAACATCAAGGAAGCCGTTCGCCTCTCGGTACAAGCCGGCATCGACATGTGCATGGCCCCGAACGACTTCCACTTCACCAACAACCTGATCGCCCTGGTCAGGGAGGGACTCGTTCCGGAAGAAGTGCTCAATGCATCGGTTCGGCGTATCCTGAGACTCAAGTTTGCCCTTGGCCTCTTTGACAATCCCTACCCTGATCCGGACGCCGCTGGCGAGATCGGCAAGGAGGACGCCCACGCACTTTCCAGGCAGGCCGCCCGCGAATCGCTTGTTCTCCTCAAGAACAATGGGGTTCTCCCCCTCTCCAAGGAGAGCACCATCCTGCTCACCGGACCCGGCTGCCACTCATTAACGGCCCTCCATGGATCCTGGTCCTACACTTGGCAGGGGACAGATGAAGCAGCCTACCCGGAGACCCTTGACACCGTGCTCGAGTCCTTCAATGCCCGACACGGCCGTGAAAACGTCCTCTGGGCGCGGGGAGCCCAGTGGGATGGATCCACGGACTTCGATTACGCCCTGCGCAAGGCTCGGAATGCCGATGTCATCGTGTGCGTCCTGGCTGAGAGGCCGGGCACTGAAACGCCCGGGAATATCAGGGATCTCTCCATGCCGGAGAACCAACTGCGCCTCGTAAGACGCCTCGCCACTGGAAAACCCCTTGTCCTCGTCCTTCTCGAGAACCGCCCCCGCCTCATTACCAAGGTTGCAGGACATTGCCATGCCATCATCTACGCCGGGCATCCGGGACCCCACGGTGGTGGTGCGCTCTACGAGTTGCTGATGGGCCAGTTCAATCCCTCGGGACGACTCCCCTTCACTTACCCCCGCGATCCTAACAGCCTCCTCCCCTACGATCACAAACATAGCGACACCATTGGTCCGGACAAGGACACGCCCGGGTTCAATCCCCTCTACGAATTCGGGCATGGACTGAGCTACACGACCTTCAAATACGACAAGCTCAAAGTTCCAACCGAACCCCTCAATCAAACCGACAACCTCAACATCTCAGTGGATGTCACCAACACTGGACCACGCAAGGGAACTGAAACCGTTCATGTTTTTATCCGTGATCTGTATGCCACGGTGGCCCCTCCGATCAAACGCCTCCGTGCTTTCAGTCAGGTCGAGCTCCCACCCGGCGAGACCAAGACCATCACTTTCAGCATCCCCGTTACTGATCTTTCCTATTTCGGGACGAAGAATCATCTCATTTTGGAACCGGGGGAGTTCGAAGTGATGATCTCCGACCAAAAAGCCCGCATTGCCGTGCAGCAAGAGTAGGGTTTCGGAGCGCGGGCAACGGCCATTGACCATTGTGCTAGAGTATCTTTTCAACGGCCCCGTGAACCGCCTTCTCTTCATCGCCATCCTCTTTCCCTTCTGGGTCCTCCTTCCCCTCCGGGCCCAGGAAGGGCCCAAGGTTACCTCCCCTACCAAGGCTCCACCCAATCCCTACCAATACCGCAAGACCATTTACCCGTGGCGCCGGAACATCACCGCTACCATCTTCTGGATCGGCGAAAAACCAAGTGGACGAAATACTACTTCCAATCACCACTCCTCCTGGGACGGGGAATGGGCCAGGAACTACGGTGGATACGACGATCCGAATCCAGAGGCGCGGGCCAATTTTGCCCCCAAGGCCTTCCGTCCCGGCCTCAACTCGTTCTACGTAGCCCTGCCCTACAACGACTGTCTCAATCACCGACTACACCGACCCGAAGCCTCACGGGTGGTCCCCTGGTTCTCTCGCTATAAACCACGACCGGGCAAGAGCACCTGCAAGGGACGGTGGATCCAGCTCTACCACCGCGGCAGGGTCTGCTACGCCCAGTGGGAGGACTGCGGCCCCTGGGTCACCGACGACTGGAATTACGTGTTTGGGGGCCAACCCCCACGCAATAACCAGAACAACAAGGCCGGTATCGATGTCTCCCCGGCCGTGCGCGATTACCTCGGACTGAAGTCCGGCGGTAAACTGCACTGGCGCTTCGTGGAATTCGGCGGGGTGCCCCGCGGCCCGTGGTCATGGTATGGATCCAATAATCCCTTCGTCAATCCGGAGGCCGATCCCGATGTCGCGGTCGTGCGCCGCCTTTACCGGTATCTCGAGCAGAAAAAACTGGAAGAGTTCCGCAGGAAGCAGGCCCAGGCACCAAGGTAGCAGCTCTGCTCTCTGCTTTTACTCCAGGATAGATGTGACTGAGGGCGGAGCTATCATAGCCCTGCCGATCTCATGCCCGCCCCGCCAGTTCGCGGAGATGCAGGATGATCCGCGCCGTTGCTCCCCTATGTTGTTCCAGCACCGCTGTCGCACTGGCAGCGAGAGCCCGCTGGTATTGTGTCGATCCCAGAACCGCACGCAGACCCTTCAACAGATCCGACTTGGAAACACTCTCAATAGCCAATGCAGTGCGAAGCTCCGTGATGAGTGGTTCAAAGTTCTCCATGTGCGGACCACAGACTACCGGGACACCGGCTTCAATCGCTTCGACTGGATTCTGCCCTCCCCGGCCCAGGAAGCTCTTGCCGATGACTACCACGTCTGCATGAGCAGTCCAGTCCCGCAACTCGCCTGTGGAGTCCACCACAAAAACCGCCTTCCCGGGGCTCCCGGGACGCTGGAAGCTGCTCCGCAGGACCACCTCAAAACCGATAGCCTCCAGATCTGCCTGCACCGCACCCCGGCGCTCAGCATGGCGGGGGAGAATCACTGCCAGGGCCCCGGGGACACCCCTTACGGCCTCTGCAATCAAGCGCTCTTCACCAGCATGGGTACTAGCCGCTAGAATAACCGGTCGACCCGGTCCGAATGCATCGATCATTTCCTGAAACTCAGCTCGTTCGACCGGGTGCGCTGACCCTTCCAAATCGAACTTAAGACTGCCAGTCACCACCAGCGCATCGGCTGAAACTCCTAGCTTCTCCCAGCTCTTCGCATGCTCCACCGCCTGCGCACACACCAATTTCAATTGACTGAGCAGGGGCACGGTAATGACCCGGAAACGCTCGTAGCGTCGGGCCGACCGGGGCGACAAACGGGCATTCACGAGAGCGACCGGAATTCCCCGACGGCCAGCGAAATGCAGGAGGTTGGGCCAGAGTTCGGAGTCTATCAGCACAATCAGAGCTGGCTCGAAGCGGCTGAAGGTATGGCGAAGGGTCAGGAAAAGATCGAGTGGGCTGTAGATCACTCGTACCCCATCGGGCGCTTCCATTTCTGCCAGTCTGAATCCCGTGGAGGTCGTAGCCGCAACCACAAATCGCTCCTCGGGATGATGCTCTAGCCACTTGGCAATCAGACGTAGAGCCATCCTGACCTCCCCGACACTGACGGCATGGATATAGACCGCACCCACCGACTCAAATTCAACGGGACGGCGGAATACTCCCAGTCGCTGAAGAAGACGCGCATCCAGTCCACCGCGCCGGGCCATTTTGAGCAGCCATGCTGGTGCAGCGAGAAGGACAAACAGGGGGAGCAGCCAGTTGTAGAGTAACCGCACCACCACGTTCATCGGCGCGAAACCTATCGGGACTCCTCTTGAGCGTAAAACAGAATCGCGCTGCTTCCATACTTCCGTCGGTCGACCACCTTCCACCCCGACGCAGCTGGCTCCTCCCGTTCCGCTTCCACCTCCAACACAACCAAACCACCGTCCGACAATCGTGGCGGGAGAGAGGCATCCGTCATAAGGGCCCCTGCCAGGTCACGTTCTGACTTGGAGGCATAGGGCGGATCCGCCAGAACAAGATCAAATGCTGAAGAGGAATCAGCCAGATAGGCAAAGACATCGCGCTCAAGCACTGTAGCCTGTCCCGAGAGTTGTGTCTTCTCCAGGTTCTCCTTGAGGACTTTCCCCGCAACCCTGCTTTGTTCAACGAATACAGCTTCCTGGGCCCCTCTGCTCAAAGCCTCGATTCCCAACGCTCCCGAACCCGCAAAGAGATCCAGCACGCGCGCACCTTCCAGTCGCCCCTGTAGAATTGAAAAGAGGGCTTCCCTGAGCCGATCGGTGCTGGGCCGGGTAGCCCGGGGAGGAACCCTCAAACGCATCCCCCCTGCTCTTCCTGCAATCACTCTCATTGGGAAAGGAACTGACCCTGTCGAACCGGTGACATACCCTGCTCGGTTTCTTCGGTCTCGTTCTTCACAAATGCTACCATCCGATTCCAGACCTGGGAAACCTCCAACTCTTCCCCTTTCCGTCCCACATCGACCACCGCCCGGTCGAGCGTTCCCTGCAATTGAATATCACGATAGTAACGATCGGGGGTCTCAAGAGGGGTTAACCACGAGCGTGTCCACCCACCGGTCAACATCGCCCCCACTGCGAATCGTGTAAGGACCGCAGCATGGTCATGATCAGCCACCACGCGCAGAACTCCCCGGACCCGGCCATCCGGCACAATTACTCCATTCCCGAGAAAGGACAATTGCTCGCTCTGGAGCCGCGTGTCAATGACCTGCAGGGCCCCGCTCCGCAGGCTGGCAGTCAGGCTCCCGTGCTCGAATTCCATCTTATCGCCCCGTCCCATATGAGTCAGGCCCAGACGGGAGGCATTCACCTTGAGATCACCCCGCCAACTGGCAAGGGAGGTCAGCGTTCCTCCCAGGCTTCCTTGCATGTGAACGCGTGCGGCCTCCACTTCCATCCCGGACCAGACTGCCATTGGCAGACGACTCATCCGAACTGGGCCGGCCGGTGCCTCAATCTTTATCAGGAAGCGAGGCGTCCCCCTCATACGAATCGAACCCTCACTGCGGACGAGTAGCCCCTCCCACTCGAACTCGGTCGATGGCAATAAAAGCAAGGGGCGGCGCCATTCGACCCGACTCTGCCAGGGGTCACCCAGAACCTGTCCTCCGAGAGCGAGACCATCACATTCGATCCACCCCGGGGCATCCTCTCCCTGTAGAGGCAGTTCTCCCCGCAGGTTCTGCAGGATGAATCCGCCCTTGCCCTGATCTTTATTGGAATAAATGCCTACCTCGCAGCGATCGATAATAATCCTGAATGGACGATTCGCAGGGGGACGATCATCCTTCCGGCCCCTGGCAGGATGACTTTCTGATTGTTTTTTTCGCGGCTGCGAACCGGGATCCCTTTTCGCTCCTTCCGGCTTCAAGGAACGCTCCGGCGAAGGGGTGGATTTCTTCTCCGGCACTTCCTCCCTGGGCAGCAGAGCCAACAGTTCAACGGGAATCGCAATCGTGCCCTGGCGAAGACGCAGTTCGCGCAGTCCAACCACTCCAGTCAGGAGAGTATCCCAGTAAATCTGCACGTCGACGTCAACCCGACAGAGCGGCCGGTCCGTCATGCCGCTCTCTCGGTTCCGGAGCTCTGCCGTTGCATCCCGGATCTGAATTCCCGTCCACGGAGTCCACGAAAGCGATCCGATGTTCCATTCGAATCCCGATCGACGCTCCAGTTTGCGCTCTACCCAGTTCTGAGCCACGCTTGTCTGCAGCACCAGGTTGGAGACAACCAATAGCCCCAGCGAAAGCACCAGCAGGGGCACTATAAGCCAGCGGATGACCACAATACCCGCAGATGCTTTCCGACCGTTCTTCAAAAATGATAGGCAGCTATTTACCGGGCATGGGGAACCTTATCACCATGCTTCGCTCAAAGAGCAGTTTGCCAGCGGGAGAGACCGATTGCAACCGGTAGACAAGAATCCCCCACCGGGTTCCCACCAGTGTCCCAATCGCCAAATTCTCCTTGGTCTTTCCAAGGCTATCCTCCTCCTCAAACCTCCACTCATGCCCTGTCCACTTCCCCAGGATACTGCGGGGATCCGCATTGATATCTTTAAGGCGAATGAGTTCTCCATTGGGAGATTTGACCACATCCTTCCCCTCCTGGTAACGCAGGAGTGAAAGGGGCGCTCCCTTTCCCGACACCCGGATCCTCCACTCCCCCTTTTTCAGTTGTTCCAACCGCACGACCACGGTCCCATCCTTTACTGGAACCAACTTCCGTTCATCCCACAACCTGTTATAGATCTCATACTCCTCCTTTGTTAAACCGAGTTTTCCGTGAAAGGGCAACGGAATGCCAGGCTTCGCAGCCTTGGAGTAGGTCTTGAACCACTCCGGGTCTGCCCGCGCAGCCTTCTCAACCCTCTCTACGTACTTGCTGATTTCCTTTGGAGGTTCCACTACGACCACCTGCCCACGCGCAGCCGTCCCGGGTGTCAGGTACTTTCCCAGAACGGCAGGAACCTTCTGGCTCGCCGCTCCCTGGGAGCAGAGCACCAGGGCTCCGCATGCCATGCCCACTGACTGGATCACTCTTTTCATTTCAGGGCTGCGTTAGAAGCTGGTCGAGGAATGACACTGCTGGCCCCCTGCCAGCATCATCTACTCCATATCACCACTGAGCCACTCCCGCAACCAGACTGATCGCAAACTCAGGGCCGGACCACGGGTTCGCTCTTCCTCACGCGGACCCAGGAGGTTGCGAGGACCTTCTCCACCAACACAGAGCGCCGGGATTTTGTCTCCGGCAGGAAACGCAAGCGCAGGAGAAGGGGATATTCCGCCTTCTCCTCTTCCAGCAAAGCAGTCAATCCGCGCGCTTCCACGCTCCCCTTCTCAACGTAACCAAAAAGAAACTCATCCTCGTCCCTGAAGGTGAGTTTCAGGGGCTGGTAGCGTTCCTGGTTCGTGAACTCGTAGCTGTAGAAGGTGTCCAGCCTCGCGTAGACCCGGAAGTCCATGGGCTCGGTCGGCTTTTTCTCAAGGTAGTCGGAGATCGCCATCGGTTGATAGTTCACTTCTGATTCCCAATCAAAACGTAGTTCTCCGTCCGCACAATCCTCAACAAGCAGCAGCTGCACACCCGATTTCCCTTCAACCTTCACATCGATCCCAAAAAACGGATAGTTCTCCACTTCAGCAGGCCTTAATGCCTCAATCGACTGAAAGCGGACAATTGCCAGTTCACGGCGCTGGTAAAATTCCCTCATGAGCGGAAGAACCCGTTCCGGATGTCTTACATATTTGGATTTCTCCTCAACCGTTGGGGCCGCGAGATAATCAGCCACCATACGCTCCAGACGTTCAACCAGGGCGCGCGCAGAGGCCATTTGCTGATCCTCCTCCGCCTGCTTTGCGGACAACTTCCTGCTCTCTGACTCGCGGTGTGCCTCACCCTTAATCAGCTTTAGAGTAGCCCACGCTCCAAGAACCAGAAGCAGGATGCCGATCAAGAACAACCATCCCATCGGAGTCGCCTTAACATCACTCCGCCCCTCCGTGTCCCATCCCACCCCGAGTTCTTCCGCAGCGGCATCCGGATCGGACTCCGTCTCTGTCAGCGGGTCCAATTCCTGGTCGGTCTGGAGGCGGGCAGTCCGTTCCGGGACCGGGGATGGCATCGCATCCAGCTGCTGAGCCAGATCACTCTCGGACACTGGCAATCGGACCACTTCCTCATCAGGAGGAGGCGTGATTTCCTGCTCTCGTCCACTGGATCGATGCTGGTGCGCCATCGGGGGAACCGCAAGTTGCTCCCAAAACCCTCTCCTGGCAACCTTAGACCTTGGCCTTGGATGTCACAAAATCTGCAACATCACTGGTCGAAGCTGCAACCGTAGCCTACAAACCGCCCCAATGAGCCTCTCCCGTCCACCCCGAGTTCTCATCGCAACTGCGAGCTTCGGAGACGGACACAACACCGCGGCCCGGGGGCTCGCCAAAGCCCTGGAAGGACAGGCTGAATGCCTCCTCATCGATCCCTGCGCGGAGGCATCCCCCCGCTTCAACAGCCTTGTCCTCAATAGCTACCGGTTCGTAACGACCTACCTCCCCGGCATCTGGAAGCGAATCTACGATGGCGTGGAACGCCGGGACTTCTCCCGGCAAAATTTGCCGTTCGAACGCAAGATTGAAAACGCATTTGCCCTGCAGCTAACAGAGTTCAATCCAGACGTGATCGTCTCCACCTTTCCACTCTTCCCCTACTTTGTCGCACGCTACATCAAAGGCGGGGGACGCCGCCGTCCCATGGTCACCATCGTCACGGATTCCATGGAGATCAACGCCTCCTGGCGCAAGGCCCCCACTGATTTCTGGCTTGTCACCGACGGAGAAACAAAAAACTCGCTGGTGGAACAGAAATTGCCAGCAGAGAAGATAATCGAGACAGGTTTCCCGGTCGATCCCATCTTTGACACGCTGCAACCCATCCCGGCAACCGACCGGGCCAGACCCTTCCGGGTCCTCTACTTCCCTACTGCCAGTAAGCGTGCCCTTGTCCCTGCCGCCCGCGCAATCCTGGAGCATGAGGACTGGCCTGTGGAGCTTACAATTGTCCTCGGGCGAAATTTGCGGCGCCTCTACCGTCGTGCGCGGGAACTTGTGGCCACTTATCCCAATCGCGTCCGACTCAAGGGATGGTCCCATAGAGTTCCGGAGCTGCTCTGCGAACATCACCTCGTAGTGGGCAAGGCCGGGGGAGCCACCGTTCACGAATCGCTTGCCGCGTGCTGCCCCATGCTGATTCAGCACCTCGTCCCCGGTCAGGAAGAGGGTAATCTCAAACTTCTGCAACGGATCGGGGGCGGCAGCCTGGCTGAAACCGAGACAGCCCTGGCCGCCGCCCTGCGCGATCTTCTTTCCGACCAGGCCTCCCACTGGCGAAGACAGAAACAGCACCTGACCCTTCATTCTCGTCCCCAGGCCTCCAAGGTGGCGGCCAGTTTCGTACTGGAACTCGCAACAAAGGTTCAATCCAGTCCGGTCGACGACTAATCATCCACCTCCTGCTATGGCTGCCCCACCCACTGCCGCCCTCTTCGACATCGGAAACGTCCTGGTAGAAGTGGATTTTGCCCGCGGATTGACTCCACTTGTCCCCCCGGAAGCTGGCGACCCCCACCTCAAACTGCGTGGCCTGTTGGAAAAGTGTAGTGAACTGGAGTCGGGGCGGATGTCACCTGACGAGTTCATTGCCATGGCCTCCGAACACCTCGCCTTCTCCGGCCCGTCGGACGAATTCCGGAATGCCTGGAATTCCATTTTCCATCCAATTCGTGCGATGTGGACGGTTGTATCCTTCCTCAAGTCGCTCCGCCTCAAGCTCATCCTCTTCTCCAACACCAACTGCATGCATATCACGTGGCTTCTCGAGCACTACGAGGTATTCGAGGAGTTTGAGGGACGGGTCTTCTCCCACGAAGTGGGTTTCAACAAGCCCGATCCTGCCATCTACCGCCACGCCATCACGGAATTCGACCTCACCCCGGAGGAGACGCTCTATATCGACGACCTCCCGGAAAACATCGCTACCGGTCAAAACCTGGGTCTGCGATGCCACCAGTATTCAAAGGAGCGGCACCACGAATTCATTACCTGGCTCGATCAGGAATTCGGCCTGCCGGATGCGTGAACAGACACCGCTACGGCCACCACCCTATTCCGGGACCCTTTCGGCAAAGAGTCGCTGCATGGAATCGAGATACTCCGAGACCGGACCCCGGTGACCCCCGGGACGGCTTTCTAGTTTTTCCTTCAGTTCGACAAAGCTCTCGAAATCTCCTGAAAGCTGTTTTGAGTTGGTGATGCGGTACCACTCGAGATAGTCGCGAACCCGGTTTCCAAGGGAACGAAGCCGCTCACGTTCCCGGGCAAGTCCCTGCAGCCGTTTTTCAACCTGCTCATCCCGATCTGATGCAATCTCACCCAGAAGAGTGAGATATTCCATTAACACAGGCCGATGAGCCGGAAAAGCACGATACAGAAACTGCCCACCCCGTTCCACCACCGGGCGAATGGAGGCTTGCCGATCCTTGAGAGGGAGCGCGAGGAGATCGCGGAACTGATCGGTCCCGACTTCAATCAAATTGCCGGAGGGATCATTGAAGCGCACAACCAGGAGAGCCTGCAGCTCCTTCTCCGTCTCCCCGATCGTGAGAACATGGGGAAACGGCTTCTCGGCCATTTGTGCCAACTGGAGGGCCCACCACTTTGAAAAGCTCTCGGGACCAAGGTTCATCCCAGGGAAATGCTTCTGCAGCAGCGCCATTTCGTCCCCCTCAAAGGTGGACAATTCCCGAAGCATGGCCCGCATCGAATCCCGCCCGCCATTCTGCTCCAGGAGGGACATCACAAGCGCACCGGACGAGGCCCGGAAGGCCGCCCGGGCAATTGCATCCATTTCCTCCACTACTCCCATTCCCAGGAGTTTCTTTACCGGGTAGAGCTCATTTTTCCTGAAGAGGGCCGCGTACAGAGCATGCTCGCGCTCGCCTCGTTTCCAGCGAAAACTCTCAAGTAGTCCTTCCACCAGCCAAGCCGGGACTCCAACTGATTCCACCGTCTCCTCCCCCCTCCCCCGTAGTCCGAATTCGATCAGGAGAAGCTCCAGAAGGGCCGGCTCCAACCCCGGGGGTTTTCCCCGGCCGAGAAACACATCGAGTTGCAGACGGTAACCCCCGGGTACATGAAAAAAGCTTGTCTTCATGGGAGACACCCCATCACGAAGCTGGATCGCAATAGCGTGTTCCCATCCCTCCTCACCTTTCCCAATTGTCTCCAGGAGAGCGATCCGGGTGTTTTCCGCGAGCGAGGCAATGGCCCCCCGGGTGACGAAGTCGGATCCGTGAACCACGAATTGCCGCGACTCACTTTCGGTCCGCTGGGACGGAGTTTTCGACCCCTCCTCCCCAACCAGTTCCACCGCGATGGAGGGGGCGGGCTGCGGAGCAACCTCGGGAACGATCTCCTCAGGATGCTTTGGCGGGAGAACAGGCGGATCCTCGGCCTGCCCACAAACCTCGCACGGGATTCCGAAGGCCCACAATGCGCAGGCGAATGTTGGAAGAAATAGCTTCACGTAGACCGAGAAGAACACTCATGGCCCATAAGCCCACCGATTGCAAGACGGCAAGGCCCACCCCGAACAACCACCATGCATGCCTGAACCCCCCGGCAACCGCACCAGGTCAGGAATTCTTCCGCAGAGGAGCCGCTTCTGACGGAGAGAGTTTAAGCTCACCATCTGAAATCTCGATCTGAAAAGATCCAAGCATCTTCCAGAACCGTTTTATTTCCTCGGCATATGCGTCCTTGAGGGCCTTGAAGGAAGGTTGCGTCAACATCACGAATCCGTTGATCACCCGGGTCCGTCCCCATTTCCCCCACTTCCGCTTCAGATCGGTGTCGATCCCTCCATCTTCCCTGATGGTCTGTTCAATTTCCAGGAGCATCGAGACCGTATGCCGCTTGTCCCAGATGGTGATCTCACGCTCGATGATCACCTCAATGCCGGCTTCCTCCAGTTTTATCCACGCCCCCCGCGCAGTGACGAAGCTCTTGAACCAGCCCCCTTGCTCGAACTTCAGCGTGCGGCGGAGGTAGCTGTTGAGTTCCTCTTCCGTGATGCGCACCGCACGCTTGTTCTTCTCCGCATTCTTGAGAACAGCGCCAAGATCACGCCCTCCCACCGGGGGGCGCGAGGAATCGGGCTCATACCCCTCCACATCAGACAGATCCTGGGGATCAAAGGAGAGGTAAGCCAGTCCCCCCACGAGAACCAGCCCTACCAGTGACACAAAGAACAGGTTCTTTAAGAAGGCCCCTTTCCTGGTGGGAGGAGGCCCAGTGATCTTCGGCTCAGCCTTCTCACCCTCCTCGGCCTTCAGAAAGTCTCTCACCTTCTCAGCCTTCTCAGCCTTCTCAGCCTTCTCAGCCTTCTCAGCCTTCTCGTCCTTCTCGTCCTTCACTCAGTGGAAAGTATTTCGTACCCCGCGGACCCTGTCGAGAAATCAGAACCCGGCTGAAAGAGGCTCCACATCACTTGTCCTTGGTCCCACCACCTCCCCCATTTGAGCCGGCATCTGCCTTCGGGGAAGATCCGGAGGAATCGCCTGATTTCGACTCCTTGGACTCCTTGGGCTTTGAGGCCTCCGATTCCTTCTTGGCCCCGCTCTTGTAGGACTCGCTGCGGTAGTCCGTCTCGTAAAAACCCCCTCCCTTGAAGATAATTCCAGCCCCGGTCCCCAGCAACCGCCTGACCGCGCCATCGCAATCCTCCTTTGGACAGTCTTTCAGCTTCTCGTCATTCATGCTCTGGAAGAACTCGAAGCGATGCTCGCACTTTTCACAGACGTAGTCATAGGTTGGCATGAGGTTGGCTTAGAAAGCACCAAGACCGGCCCTTGGCAAGTGGGATGTCCCGCGGATCCGCTTGCATCCCCTCAAAAGGTTGGGACAATAAAGACCCGCCCGCTACTGCGCATAACCGGAAATCGATGGGCCACAAATTGAGCCAACGCACCTCCACACCTCCCGACTGGAATCGTGCCCTCATCATGGCCTGGCTCGCTGGAGCCCTCGTTCTCCAGGTCCCCTTCCAGCGCACCCTGAAACTCGGAGCCGGAAACCTCGGCTACAACATCCTGATCGGAGCAGCCGCCATCACTGCCGGTGTGATGGTGCTCGTCAGCCTCGCTCATCTCTACCGTCGCCTTCTTGAAAACAGACCGGGTGAGCACCGGGCATATCGGCTCACCCTGGGAGTCCTTGTAAGTGCAAACCTCATCCTTATCCTCACCCTTTCCCCGGCTATCCCCTTCAGCTTTTATTGGGCCGCCCTGGTTATCCTCGGTATCTGGCTGGGCGTTCTCTTCATCTACGCTTTCGAATCTCTTCGAAACCTGGACAGGACACGGCTCCGGCACATCTTCCGCCCCGCAATCCGGCACAAGGCATGGCCCTTCAACGGCGCCTTCTGGATCCTGGTTCTGCTTCTGCTTCTAATCCGCGATTTTACTTCCTTCGCAGAGATCCAGAACAGAAACACCTGGGAATCCCTCCTCCTTATTCTGGGCCGCATCGTTTCACTCGGCGGCTTCACGGTGGCAGCAATCCTGATCTCCCACTCCCTCCTTGCCTTCTTTCCTCCGTATACCCGCTGGCTTGTCATAGCCGGAGCCGTTCTCATTCCCCTCCTTGTTCTGGCTGACTCAGCCTCCGATCTTTACTGGCAGCAGCCCCTGGTCGATCTCGTCAACAATCTTACGCTCGACGGAAAATTCGATCTGCGCGTGGAATTGGAAGCCGCCGGAATCAAGCAATCTCCCTTGCAGGTCACCCTGGTCGTCCTGATCATCATCGGCCTGGCTATCGGCGCCTACCTGGGCCTGCAGAAACTCTCCCGTAAATTCAATCTCCGCCTGCGTACTTCCCGCGCCATCCTCGTCCTTGCCGGGCTGTGGATGGGTTCAATTGGCCAGCAGGCCCTCAGCATGGTGAGCGTCCGCAAGGAGGTCTGGCAGGCCGAGCACGCCGCCTTTTCCATCCACCTGGGCCTTCTCCGGCCCAATCCCGGCCTCGAAACGCTCTCCGTCCGCTTCGTCCTCACCCAGAGCAGGAGGGAGGAGGAACAACTG
This sequence comes from Roseibacillus sp., assembly GCA_022448985.1. Taxonomy (GTDB): domain Bacteria; phylum Verrucomicrobiota; class Verrucomicrobiia; order Verrucomicrobiales; family Akkermansiaceae; genus Roseibacillus_B. The sequence continues at coordinate 40,289 of JAKVCR010000030.1, read as the reverse complement.
CTTTCCGGTGCCCTGCCTTCTCTCCAGAAAAAACCTGATATCTATGTCGTGATGGTGGAGACCTGGCGCAGTGACACCGTCCGTCCGGCCATCATGCCATTCCTTTCCCGGTTCGCGAAGGAGGAGTGCCAGCAGTTCGGCACTACCTTTGCGGGGTCCAATTGCACCCCAGTCTCGTGGTATACCTTCTTTCACAGCAAAATCGGTATCGACTGGCGCAATGCCCTCGGAGAGGCCCGGGAACCGGGCGGCTTCAAGGGCTCCTACCCCATCCGTCTTCTCCACAAGCTAGGCTATCGCTTCAGTGTGCGGGCGGTATGCGATCTGTCCTACAAGCAGATGTGCGATCTCAATTTCGGGCACGACCACAAGTTTGCGGAGCGGTTTCTCGATGCCCCACTGATTCCGGGCAAACTCGGAATTCCGGAACGTGAAATGGTGATCTTTGATGATCTCAAGATGCAGCTCGAAAATACACCCAAGGGTGGTCACCTGCACTTCATCTCCCTCGATTCTGCCCACTACAACTACTACTGGCCCAGCCAGGACTTCACCCCTATCCACCAGGACTGCGCAGCCATTGACTTTGGCGCCCTCAAGCCCACCCCGGATCAGATCCGGGAAGTGGTCAAGCGTTACGAGAATGCCGTGAACTGGATCGACCGGCAGATGGAGGAATTCATCGCCTATCTCAAGGAGCAGGGCCGTTACGACAACTCGATCATCATCCTGACCGGGGATCACGGGGAAGAATTCCAGGAAAACGGTGCCTGGTTCCACTGTTCCAGTCTGCGACGGGAGCAGATCGAGGTTCCGATCATGATCCGGTGGCCCGAGTGGGTGCAGAACCAGCCTCGCCAGGACCTCGTCTCCCACATGGATGTAATGCCCAGCATCCTTGAAGCTCTGGGCCTGGACCCCAAGTATTTCAAAGGACTGGCCGGCTCCTCCGTGCTGGGTGAGCACCCCGGGGAAGCTCTCCTCAGCACCCGCTGGCCCGGCAAGTCAGGCATTGGCGTGTGCCTTGTAGCCGACAAAAAGAAAGCTAACTTCAAGGCTACCAGGCTCTGGCTTGAGGGAATTCCCGAGACCCTCTATTTCATGGGATGGACGGACTTTGCCGACCAACCGCTCGATCCCCTGCAGATCCGCGGCTCTGACCGCTGCCACGATGCCCTCCGGGATCAATATCCCGATTCCATCGGGCGCCATTTTGACCAATTCCCGGGGACCAAATGACCCTTTACTCTGCTCCAATAGCCCACCGAACCCCTCCCTTGTCATGAAACATTCCGTTGCCCTTCTTCTCGCCTGCCTCATTCTGGCGCTACCCGGTTCTACCTTGGCAAAAGACAAGATTGTCCGGGTATTCATCCTGGCCGGACAATCGAATATGGAAGGCCACGGCCGCATCGCCGGGGAACAGAAAGGAACACTTGAAACCCTCTCCCGGGATCCCGCTACCGCCAACCGCTATCGACACCTGCACAGAAATGGGAAGTGGATCACGAGGAACGACGTGTGGATCACCTGGCTCAACCAAAAGGGAAAGCTGGGTGTTGGAGGTTGGGCCGCCAAGGGTGCCATCGGTCCCGAACTCGGCTTCGGTTGGGTAGTTGGTGATTTCCTGGAGGATCCCATTCTCCTGCTCAAGTTCGGACCGGGCGGCACTAGCCTGGCAGGACCCTGGCGCCCGCCCAGTGCCGAACCGCACCGTAGCGGCAAGCCACGGGGAGACGGAATCGGCACCCAGTTCGATCACCTTATCGCAAGCGTCAAGAAACGCGTGAACACTCTGGCAACGGAGTTCCCGGAACTGGCTGGATACCGTCCCCACCTCGCGGGCTTCGGCTGGCACCAGGGATGGAATGATGGCTGCAGCAAACCGGACTGTCTCGAGTACGAAATGAATCTGGCGCACTTCATCCGCGATATCCGCAAGGCCCTCGATTCTCCCGGCCTGCCCTTCGTTATCGCGGGAAGTGGATTTGGAGGCTGGGAACAGAAAATCGACCGGCGCCTTATGATCATGAAGGCACAGGAAGCAGTCGCCAGGCATGACGAATTCAAGGATGACACCCGCTATGTGGAAACGCGTGGCTTCTTCCGCGACGGCCCTGTCTCTCCCCGGCCCATCCGCTACCACTGGTGCTGTAATGCCGAGACCTATTGGCTGATCGGAGAGGGCATGGGCCGGGCCATGGTGGAATTGCTGGGCGGGCCCAAGGCTCCACCCAATCCCACAGGGCCGTGATCTGTGCACAAGCGCCAATGAGCATCAGGACCCCTTTCCTGCGGCTTGCCTCCTGCCGTTCCTCTGCTTGGATGACCAGGTGCTCATTACCCTGACCACCGACTTCGGAACCAGCGACTGGTTCGTAGGCAGCATGAAGGGTGTGATTTCAGGGATTGCCCCTGCCACCCGCATTATCGATATCACGCACAAGGTTCCCCCCGGAGACCTGGTTGATGGAGCCTTCGCTCTGGCGGCCTCCGCACCCTACTTCCCTGCCGGCACGATTCATATCGCAGTCGTCGATCCAGGAGTGGGCAGTGCCCGGCGGGCTATCACCCTGCGCACCCAGCGGGCCATCTTCATTGGCCCTGACAATGGCGTGCTCTCCTGGGCCTTGCGGGAAGAGCAGATCGAGGAAGTGAGGATCCTTAACAATGAAAACTGGTTTCTGAAACCCGTCAGTCACACTTTCCATGGACGCGACATTTTCGCTCCCGCTGCCGCCCACCTTGCCGCTGGCGCCCGCTTTGATGAGGCTGGAGACCCGACAGAGGACTTCGTGCGCCTCCCCTGGCCTGAAGTGACTGAGGGAGAAAACGAGATGCGGGGTGAGGTCATCTATATCGATCGCTTCGGTAACGCTATTTCCAATCTGCCTGCCTCCTCCTTCCCCCCGGAACTACTTGCCAGCAGTGACATCACTGCAACATGCGGCGGACCCCCGGCACCGATGCGTCATTGCTATACAGATGTTCACCCCGGCAAGCCTGTTGCCATCCTGGGATCAAGCGGACTGCTTGAACTTGCCATTAATGGCGATGACTTTGCCGAGCAGAATGGCATCGAAGTAGGTGCACCTGTGTACGCTAGATGGTAAAGACGGGGGAAATCCCCCTGTCATGAAATGGTCCATCTACTCCACGGAAGCACGGTAGAACCGCCGCTCCTGACCAATTGCCCGGGGATCGAGCTGCGAAGTCGACGAACCCACCGCCAGGATGCCGGAGGACGCCTCGACCCAGTTGATCATGTCCGGACTGGCCTCAAGGGTGTACCTCTTGCCGGGCACGCTGTTCCAGGTAACCGTTACAAACCCAGTGCGCGGATCCCTCCTCAACCTGATGATCTTGAATACGGACGCCCCATCAAGAGGATCGGTCCCGGCCTGCACCTCCGAGCCATCTGGAGACCCGTCAGAATCGGTGTCCGGACTGAGGGGATTCGTTCCAAGCAGGGCTTCATCCATGTCACTCAGTCCATCACCATCGGTATCGAGGAGAATTCCCGCTCCCGGGGTGCCTCCCTCTATCGCGCTGGCTCGCCAGTTGGCCGGATCATTGTAGTCACCCTCGGTATCGATGACTTCCAGGGACGAGCCCTGCCCGGCTGGCGCGACTGGCCAAGGCTCTACCGTATCGTAGTTAAAGTCATGAATGAGATTGCCGCTGACGTCGCGCAGAACAATCTTCTCCCCGTTATTGGAGAGTGCCCCGCTCCACTCGCCCAGGATGCGAACAGCCCCTCCGTAGGTCGCTCGGAAGGCCGGTGTATCCGCTACCACAACGGCATGCTCCTCGGGAGCGAGGGTGAGGGCGCTGAATGTAAAGGCATCAAAGGGATCCCCTCCGTCGAAACTCACTCCATTGATATCCAGCGGAGTGTTACCGGTATTGAGCAGCTCGATAAACTCCAACGCGCCCCCTGTGGCGGGCTCATACATCAGTTCCGTGATCCTGAGATGGTCCACCGCCGGACTGGATACCGAGGGATCAATCACCATGACATAGTCGAACCGGAAGCGGGCCGCCCGCGCGGTGTCATTGGCTGCAAAAAGACCGCCCCGGCCCACCGTGGAAGCGACGGGCAGGACACGCGAGTAGAGTGTACTCCAGACCCCCGGCTTCTGGCGGTGTTCAAAACGCAGGTTCCTGCCCTCGCGCCGGATCCGGATTACCGCCTTTGCCTCGGAATAGCTCCGGTTATACAGCTGAGAATACGCACCTCCACTGGAACGTTTGATCCGCAGGGCGTTACCATCCTCCATGCCGAAGGCATAACGTGAGGAGGTCGCGCCTTCCTGAACCTCCAGAATAAGACCTGCGATGAAATCCCCACGCTGAACGGAGTCGAGCGTCATGTCGGTCTGCAGCGTGAAGTCCACGCTGTTCGGCACATCACGCCATATGGCGGGGTGGGTGGGACGGGAACCCGTAAGAGGCGCGGCCCCGCTGTCTCCCAGTTTCATAACCAGGTTGCCTGGTCGGTCATCGAGCGAGTACCACGAGTCTCCACTGTAATCGTGACGAACCTCCACATTCTCCAGAGTCCACCAGTCTTCCAGCAGACGGCCAGTAAAGGGACTCCACCCGGAGTCGGCGTAGACAGAGACCTCCCGTACTTCCGACTGATTTCCCCCGTTCGCATCAGAGGCCGCCACCGTAACATTGTAGAGCCCGGGATTCCCGAAAATCACCCTGGCGGTGTCCACGGTGGGGTTTGTCAGGGTCGCGGCAGCTTCCGGCGTCACACTCCAGGAAAAACTCAGGTCGCCTCCTTCCGGATCGTAGCTTTCGGTAGCATCCAGATCGAGATCATCGGCAACCGACACATTAAAAGAGTCCGGCTTTGAATCCACATCTATCACGGGACGGGAATTCCCGGACTTGTTCACGTTGATGGTATCAGTGTGCATCACATTACCATCACGATCGACTCCCCGGATGGTAAGAGTCGTGAGCCCCCGTTTGAGTCGAATTCCGCTGAGGGTCCAGCTCGTTTCCGAATTGAAAACCCACTCCGCTTCCGGATGCCCAAGCACCTCAACTGCAAAAACATTATATGGACTGGTCCCGCTAAGGGAGAGCACCTCTGCGTTCGTGTTGATGGTTCCGCCTCCTCCCGAAGTGACATTGAAGGCCATGTTCAACGCCGTTGACCCGATCGCGCTGCTGCGGGCATTGTTGACACGCCTGCTGTTAAAGCTGTTGTAAGTAGAGGCATTTGCCGAGTAGGAACCGGATGCTGCCTCCTCCAGGCTGAGCCAGGTGCTCAACCGCCCCGAACCCGCAGTGTAATTGTCGACCATCTCGCCAATGTAATAATTGAGGCGCTGCCGGACATACGGTTTATAGAAGAAGTTGCGCACCCCCGCCAGGTTCCCGATGAACGGGGCACTACTGCTGCTGAAGGTGTTATCGGAATCCCATTGTGCGAGCTGCCACTTGCCATCCGAGTAACGCCGCAGGAAATAACCGTTCTTTCCACGATCCCGCGTGAGGGTGTCCCAATCGTCGACCCAGCCACGAACCGCGGCATTGGCTGCCATCAGATCGATATCCGCCATCCGCTCGATCTCTGCCCGGGAAAAATTGTCCTGCCCAACCAACTCCACCCAGTTGGTGAAGGAGGAATAATCATACTCGTCTTCCCGGGAACGCTTGATCCACTCCGCGTGGTAACGCTCCGGTTCACGGGTTCCCTTGTAACCCCAGTCTGCATTCCGCTGTCCTCGACCCCAGCTGTCCTCGAACCACCACTCGTCGTCAATCCGGTAGAGTTCACCCTTTTCGCCCTGTTCCCAGTTGCGTTTCAGAAAATCGTTGGCATTCGGCTCCACATCTTCACGCAGGGACGCACTGCTACCGTTCACGATCACGCGGACGAACTCGTTTTCGTTGTAGGCGTGCCCGAGGAGATATAGCCAGTAGCGGATGATCCGGTTGTGATAGCCCCGGCTGCCTCCTGCATCATTGTCGATCGAGCGCCGGGTGTAGCCCCGGAAACGCCGGTCCCTTGGCGGCTTCCACTTGGCACGCGCAAGACTGGTCCCCTCCGACCGTGTCCACGGACTCCCGCTCTTGCGGATCTCCGAGTTGTATATGACCTCGCTCTCGTTACTGATGAAGGTCGCATTGAAATACTGGTTGGAAAGCCGCGGGAAGGCGTAGTTGTTCTTTGATTCCCCGGCCAACCCCCCACCTAGATAGTCGATATCGCGGGCGGAGATCACAAACCGCTGCGTGCGCAGGTCACTTGCGATATTGCTGTTATCCACCACGTAGAGAGCTGGCGCCTCCGGGGCTGTCCGGGGCACGTGATTAGTGCCAGCTGTGGAGGTGGCCTCCACGTAGAACTGTGTGATGGTATTGTCGCTTCGGGATGGAAGAGTCGCGCTGTAGATCCCGTCATTTGCTACCAGGTCCCCATTGATTCCCCTGTCGTTCATGGCCTGGGTCCCCCACGAATTACTCCAGGTCTCGTTGTCCACCCGGTGACGCAGGTTGACGGAATTCAGGGACCTTCCGGATTCCACCCGCGCCGTGATGATGACTGAATCCGAGGAAGTGGGCACTGCCGGGCTGTGCATGATCTCCGAGAGAGTGGGCAACGGACTGGCTTCTGCCTGTGAGTTGGCCGCTCCGGGGGTCCCGAGGTTCCGCGGTATGGGCAGGCGGATGATATCCCCGAAGCTGCGATCCCATGTATGCACCACCAGGGTGGGCTTGCCATAGATCCAGCGAGCCTGGCACTCCCACACCAGGTCGTCGTTATCTGAGATGGACGTCACATCAATCTCGCAGCGATTCGCCTTCACGTCTCCGTGACCTGTTGAAACGATGCGGAATTCGTTGCCAGACATATAACTCTGGTAATGGGTGCCCTGGCACAACCAGCCATTGGATGCATTGCCGTTGGTAACCACTCTTTCTCCACGATTGGGGAGAAAATTGGTCCCCGCGCCATTCCTGCTCAGGCTCATGCCGCGCAGGGCGAGATGAGCATCTCCCACCGCATGGACGTGTAGTTCCTTGTAGCTGGAACTTCCTCCCCGCGAGTTGTTCTGAAGATAGCGATCCGAGATCCTGTAGGTCTGGAAGGTGGATTTGCCGGACTCATCGGAGTCGGCCCAGGCACTCGGCTTGGAATTGTCCATGTCGGGATGCCGCAGCTCCAGACTGCTGCCCAGTCCGCCCGCGAGGAAGGGCCACTCTCCACCAGTAGCGTAGTGGACTTCGTCTGCCTGATTCCCCCAGGAGTCAACGAGGCACACGAGCTCCCCACTGTTACTGAGATTACCTGTGTAGGGCCCCAGAACGCGCACTCCTGAATGGGACTCTCGTGTATAGTCCGGGTTGGAGGCAATCACCAGGTATTCTCCCGGAGCAAGGCTGGTTCCACCTGGGAACGCATAGTTTACCCCCTCGTCAATTCTCCAACCAGCCAAGCTGATCGCAGATCCGGAATTGTTGTAAATTTCAATATACTCCCCGTCACGATGACTCGAAGGTGGCTCCACCATCAGCTCCGTAATGACAATACCTGTTTCCCGGGTCGGGTCGTTGGGCGCATTCTGACTCCCCTCCTCCGAAGAATAGAACTTCCCCGAACCATCCGGGTAAGCTGCCGAGTAATCCCTCCCGAATGCCTGCTCCACTACCGCAGCGTCAATCACACGGTTTCCCGCATCGATAATCCAGAGCGCTTCGTCGCCACCACCCGTAGAGAAGGAAACCGGCCAGCTTCTGAATCCCCGGGCCGAAATCGAACCAGCAAGGGGAACCTTGTCACTGAAGTCACGGCGACTGGAAAGAAAGAGGCCCGCCATGTTCTGCGCGCTGCCACCATCATTATAAAGCTCGATCCAGTCGATATTCCCATCCGTATCGTAGTGCACTTCGTTGATGGCAAGCACAGTCCCGAGCTCTTCGGCACTTGAATTTGCAGCCCCCCGGGTAGGAGAAGTGAAGAGGAACCAGCTGCCTGCTCCCGATGGCTTGCGGCCGAGGGAGCGACCATCCACGGGCATCGCGGTATCGAGCCCGTTTACTATCGTGGAGCCGTCACTCTGGGTCAGATAGACCACCGTGGGACTACCCACCGACAGATTGGCCTGGGAGTAACCGATCGAGGCAAGGCCTCCCGCCGGGACATCGAGGGTACCCGGGATCCGGTACTTGGTGAGATTGCTCGCTGAGTCGCTGAGATACCAGCCTCCGATATCTATGGCCGATCCGGTGGGATTGTAAAACTCCACGAATCCGGTTCCGTTTTGCGGAAGCACCTCGTTAATGACAACGCTCGGCGCATTTGGAGTGGAAATATTCACCCGAGCCCCAAAGACCACGTCCGAACTGGTTGTCCCCGTCTGATGCACCTCAACTGCAAGCACGTTTCTGCCCACCACCAGCGGCGGAGCGCTGCTGGTCACAATGGCCTCCTCTTCACCGGCGTCTCCTACAGTCCGACTGGCGGTCGTGGTGTAACTTGCCCCCTCGCTCACACCAATGCCACCCAACCACTGGCCATTCAGCCAGAAACCCGCCCCATCATCAAGAATGGTGTCTATCGAGATACCCGTGCCCGCTACCGTGCCGTTAAAATCAAAGGTGGTACGAAAGTAATAGGTGATGATGTCATTGCCCGCCGCATTGGGATTTTCGAACGGAGTTGAAATTCCCGGAGAGGGCACCACCGAGGTTTCATACCCGTAGAGTCCCGGGCCTCTGTCCCAGCTCGCGTCATTAAATGCTATCTCCTTCCAGGCCGTGCCCTGGTTTGATCCGTCATCGAGATACCTCCAGTTATGGTCGTAATTGATATAGGGTACTCCCACCGAGAGATCCACCTCCGGGTTGGAGTAGGGTTCCTCGGCAGCAGTTGGCTCACCCGTCCCCGGGGTTCCCCCCGACGCACTACTCGATCCCCAGAGCCGGTAATCATCGATCGCATAATTGTTATTCTTCAGAACCAGGCTGTGCCCGCCTCCATCTGCTTCGATCGGCCATGGAGCGCGGTCATCATAGCGAAGGGTGCAGACCATCGCACCGTTCTTGTCACGCAGGGTGATCCGTTCGCCTTCGTTGGCCATGGACCCTGTCCAGGGGCCAAGGACCCGCACCGAGGCCGGCAGACTGTAGGCCGCCCTGAACGCACCGGGGTCAATCCCGCAGATCACGATGCGCTCCCATGCACTGAGAAAATTACTCTGGTGATCACCGTCATTGTAGGCCGGGAAGTCAAAATTCACCGCCCCCCGCAGGCGCCACTGTGCGATATCAAAGACTGTCGCGGTGAGGTTTTCGACCTCGACGAACTCGGGAAGCCCGGCCGGGGGATGATACATCACCTCGCTGAACACAACCTGCTCCGCTTTAACGTGGATATACGAACCAGCGACCAGGAGGGCCGCGCTAATCATCGAACGGAATTTCATATGGGGGTTTTGGAAAGATCAGGCAATCGCGGCACTTCTGGAGTCATGCGGGAAACCCACAGGAATTCCGCATAATTCCGCATAATAACGCCCTGTGTTCTCTGGCCGATGGTGTCCTGGCACCACGCTGGGTGACAATATCGTCACTTCCTCATTAAGCAAAGTTGAATGATTGGCTCTGGTCCTGCCGATCCCGCCGCCTTTACCCCAAAAGTGGCACATTGGCAGCAGCAGGAGACAGGGAGCCGATTCACAGACGCAGGGCGGTCGATCTGTCTCCACCTGCCCTACTCCACAACCACTCGATAGTAGAGCTCGGTGGCCCCTGCCTGATCATGGGGAATCGCCGTGGTTTCTCCCGTGGCCTCCACGGTAGAAACATCGGTCCAGCTTTCCCCGGTCAGATTTGGACTCACCTGCAGGGTATAGCGCCGACCCGGAACACTGTTCCAGGTCGCCCGGGTGGTATCGCCCACGCGCACAACTTCGATGAGACGGAACACCGAGAGACGATTCAGGGGATCGGTCCCGGCATCTACTTCTGCTCCATCCAACGCACCATCGCCGTCGGTATCGGGATTGAGGGGATTCGTTCCGATGGCCACCTCTTCGCTGTCGTCGAGCCCATCGTTATCGCTGTCACCGAGAGACACTTCACCAGGCGTCCCCCCGACCACCAGACTGGCCTGCCAGTTGGCCGGATCGTTATAGTTTCCTTCCGTATCGATTACTTCCAGGGAAGAACCCTGTCCATCCGCTTCGACTGGCCAGGGCGGGTCATCGGAAAACTGGAAATCGTGGATGATATCACCCACGGAATCGACGAGCACGATCGACTCTCCACCATCACTGATGCCGCCATTTGCCCATGCAGCCAGAACCCTGATGTTCGCGCCATATATGGCCTCGAAATCGATTTCGTCAGCCACCACGACAGCCACTTCGCCAGGTGCCAGGTCGAGGTCGCCGAAGACCAGTTCCGCGAAGGGATCACCGGACGGGAACTTCACCTGCGAGAGATTGATGGTGTCATTCCCCGTATTCATCAGTTCGATGAACTCAAGATCGAATCCGCTGCCAAGATCGAGAGGGTGATACATGAGCTCCGTGATCCGCAGTGAGTCCACGGCCGGACCAACTGAAGAAGGGTCAGCCACCATGAAATAATCGAACTCGAAACGCGCCATGATGGGTGCGGGGGTGGAAGCGAAAATCCCCGCCTGCGTGAGGGTGGCTTCAGCCACCATGTTCGTCACCTCGAGGGATCCCCAGATTCCAGGACTGGTCCGATAGTCGAACCGAAGTTCATCCCCCACCCGCCGGATGCGAACCACCGCGCTGTCCTTGACCCAGGGAATACTGGCCAGACGCGTCTCGGTCGTTCCCACGATTTTCCTCACCCGCAGGAAATCCCCGTTCTCAAGCCCCACGGCGTAGATTACCTGTTGACCAGCTTCCTGCGCCTTGAGGATCAGGCCTGCGATAAAGCCCCCTTGCTGGATGTTCGAGAGCCGCACATCAGTCTGGAGCAGGAGATCCCCGGTTCCGGAAACATCACGCCAGAAGACCGGATAGTTCGGTGTCAGGCTGCGCATCGACTTGGCCACGTCATCGTTCAATTTCAGGGTCAACTGCCCCGGTCGATCATCGAGCGAGTACCAGGCGCTCCCGCTGTAATCGTGACGGACTTCCACGTTCTCTTCGGTCCACACCTCAGAAAGTGTTCCCTCCGTAAAGGGGTGCCAGCCGGACTCCGCGTAGACTGCAACCTGCCTGGTCGTCACCGTCTCTACCTGATCAGCATCTTCAACGGTAACGGTGAGGAGGTAGAGACCCGGTTCCGGAAATTGAACATTCACACGCCCGGGTGAGGAATAATCCAGAACAGCACCTCCATTCACCTCCCAGGTGAAGACGAGGTCCGTTCCCTCCGGATCAAAACTCTCAGTCGCATCCACTTCCAGGGTATCATGCACAGCGACATTAAGGGACGACGGCGTGCTCTCGAGATTCAGGATCGGTGGCGCATTGCCGTTCTTGTTGATGATGAAGGTGTCGGTCGCAACCACCAACCCTTCCGAATCAAGCGCTTCAAAATCAAGTTCGTTGCGACCTTGCCCCAGGTAGATCCCTGAAACGGTCCACTCGGTCCGGTCCGTGAACTGGACCTCCGCCTGCGGCTGTCCGACCACGCGGATATCAAAGGCACGGTGGTTGCTTCTACCGCTCAATGCGATCACATTCTGCGACGTGCTGGAGGGCCCACTCACGTCAAACCGGGTATTGGATACCGAGCTACCGATTTCCTGGTTCATCGCATAATTCACCCTCGAGTTGTTGAAGCCGTGGTAAAGATTCGGATTGATGGGAACCCGCCTGTTAGAGCGCGTTTCAAGATCGAACCAGGTCTCCAGTCGCACGGAGTCCTTTGTGTACTTCTCCACCATCTCACCGATATAGTAGTCCAGCCGCTGCCGGACATACGGCTTGTAGAAGAAGTTCCGCACCCCCGCCAGATTGCCGATGAAGGGCGCTGAGGGGTTCCCGAGAATGAGGTCTGAATCCCACTGCAGGAGCATCCACTTCCCGTCGCTGTACCTGCGCAGGAAATAGCCGTTCTTGCCCCGGTTCCGGGTCAGGGTGTCCCAGTCGTCCACCCAGCCCCGCACCACCGCGTTGGCGGCCATCATGTCGATATCAGCCATGCGCTCGATTTCCTCGCGGGTGAAGCGGTTCTGTCCCACCGAAAAGACCCAGTTGAGGAAGGATCCGTAATCGTACTCATCCTCACGTGAGCGCTTCATCCACTCCGCGTGATACATGTTGGGTTCCACGCTGCGGCCGTCTACACTCCAGTCAGCGTTGCGTTGTTGCCGGCCCCAGTTGTCGTCGAACCACCACTCATCGTCGATACGGTAGAGTTCCCCCTTCTCGCCCTGCTCCCAGTTCCGCTTCAGGAAGTCGTTGGCATTGGTCTCCACGTCTTCCCGGAGCTGGGGCTGTCCGTTGTTGATGACGACACGCGTGAACTCGTTGTTATTGGAAGCATGCCCCAGGAGATAGAGCCAGTAGCGCAGGATCCTGTTGTTATGCGACTGCCCCTGCCCCCCGGCACCGTCGTTGTCGATGGTGCGCCGCGTCCAGCCACGGTAGCGCTTGTCCCGGGGGCACTTCCACTTGCCCTTCTGCAGGCCATTGCCATCCGAACGGGTCCAGGGACTCCCGGATTTGCGAATCTCGCAATTGTAGATGATGTGCCGTTCATTGGCTATATAAGTGCAGTTGAAAAACTGGTTGGAGAGACGCGGGAAGGCATAATTGAAGGCGGCACTCTGCCCCGTGCCCGTGTTCAGGGCCTGCAGGCTGCGGGCCGAAATCACGAATCGCTGACTGCGCAGGTCCCGACCCGGGGTCGTATTGTCGATCATGAACATGGCGGGTTTCTCCGGTGCAGGAGAGGGCATGATCGACTTATCCCCACCCCCGGTGTCCGCCTCCACGTAAAACTGCGCGATATCTCCCTCCGAGTCATACTCGTTCAGGGTAGCGGTGTAGATTCCGTCCCCGGCCCGGACATCGCCGTTGGTGGCATCGTCCACCATGAGGGTCGTATTCCAGGGCGTGTCCGGGTTGGTGCTGTCGGCCCGGTGGCGCAGGTTCACGGTAGGGGCCACAGCCGAGGTCACCTTCACCGTGATCTTCACCGGAACATTCGGCCGCGGCACCGGTGGGCTGTGGAAAAGTCCGCTCAGGGTCGGTACCGGCGAGGAGATCAGGGCCGAGTTGTCTGCTCCTGCCGTCCCAAGGTTCCTTGGTATCGGCAGACGTAGAACTCCCCCGAATGAACGGTCCCAGGTGTGCACGATCACGGTGGGCTTCCCGTAGACCCAGCGGGCCTGGCATGCGAAGGTCAGGGAATCCGACCGATTCATCCCGGTCACATCGATTTCCACCCGGTTGGCCTTGATATCTCCATGCCCCGTCGAGACCAGATGAAACTCCCGTCCCTCCATGTGGCTGAGGTAATGGGTCCCCTGGCAAAGCCAGCCAGTCGTGCCCTGCCCATTAGTACTGACGCGCTCCCCATTGCTGGGCAGCAGGTTGGGTCCAACTCCCCTCACGGAAAACTGCATGTTCCGCATCGCAACCTGGCAGTCGCCCACGCCGTGCATGTGCAACTCCTTGTAACTGCTCTCCCCTCCCATCGTGCGCAGCTGATCGTAGCGGTCAGTAATGGCAAAGCTCGTCCACTCTCCCTTCTCTGACTCGTCAGAGTCCTTCCAGGCAGTAGGCACCGAGTTGTCCATCTCCGGATGGCGTAATTCGAGGGAACTGCCAAGACCACCCGCCTTCTCGGGCCAGTCGCCACCGGTATGATAGTGCACCTCGTCCACCAGATTGCCCCATGCATCCTCGATGCGAAGAAGTTCGTTGTTATTGCTCAGGTTCCCGCTGTATTGCCCGATGATGCGGGCCTGGGGGAAGGCAGCCCCGGTAACACTCTTATTGGCGGCAATGATGACATACGCGCCGGGGGAGACGACCGTTCCTTCCGGGAAGCGGAAGCCCACTCCATCCGTGATCCGCCAGCCACTCATGTTCACGGCGGACGCTCCCTTGTTATATAACTCGATGAATTCACCGTCACGATGTCCGGAAGGCGGCTCCACCATGAGCTCGTTGATAACGATCCCGGTTTCGCGGTCCGGGTTATTCGAAGCATCCCGGCTCCCCTGGGCCGAGGAGTAGAAGTCCGTCGAACCGTCTGGATAAGCCGCCACGTGATCACGGCCCGTATCCCGGTCATACGCCACCGCGCTCCGAACAATATTGTTTGCATCACCGAGAAAGGCCACGCTGTTGTTGGAGAACCCCACATCAAAGCTCAGGAAGCCATTCCCCGGCACCAATCCGCCGATATCAACCTTGTCCCCAAAGCCACGGGCCCCGCTCAGAAAGAACCCATCCACACTCTGGGGCACCTCGGCGCTGTTGTGGATTTCAACCCAGTCGACATCACCGTTCTCGTCGAAATGTATCTCATTAATGGAAAGCGTCGAAACCACCGCACTATCGGAATTCCCCGGAAATCCTCCTACCCTTGAGCTGGTCCCCCAGCTCCGGTAGTCATCAATGGCACGCTCCGTCTCGGTCAGAACGAGACTGTGCCCCGCCCCGTCGGGAGCAACCGGCCAGGGATGCTTGTCGTCATAGCGCACCGACGCCACAATGACTCCGTTCTTATTACGTAACGTGACCCGGTCACCTGCGTTGTCCAGCGAACCGCTCCAGGGACCAAACACCTGGACGGCTTGCGACACACCATAGGCGGCACGAAAGGCCGCAGGATCACCCTCACACACCACGATCTTCCGCCGACCGACAAGGAAGGATTCCGTGGGAGCGGCGGGATTGAATTTCGGGAAGGTGTAATTGACCCCACCGGTTACTTCCCACTCTGCCATATCAAAAACAGAGGAGGTGAGATTCTCAATCTCGATGAATTCGGGGAGCGGTGCCTCACCCTCCGGAGCCATCTGCGGGTGATACATGATTTCCCTGATGACCACCTGTTCGGCAGGAAGAAACTGTGTGAACAAGAGGGAGCATAGGAACGATATGACAATCGTAAGGGAATGTTTCATATTTCTGGGTTCGTACAAGGTACGGGGGGTGTAGTGGGTTTCGGCCGCCCAGTGGCCTCCACATTATCTTTTCCGGACAGTCCCTCATGTAAAGGTGGAAAGTCTGGGAAGAGTTCTTTTGAACATATCACCGAATCTCTTCAGCGTCAAAGTGCCGGGCATTATCCAGTTCCGGCCTCACAAGGGGCTTATGCAAGCTACCCGCAGGAAGGGCAGGCACCCGCTACCCGGCTATAATCTGGAAGAACCACGTAAAGAAGTGATCGGGGAGATTCGGATTGAGCTGAGGCAGGGATCATTTAACACCTTTGGAGTAGCAGTCGAGCCTGCTCCGCGACCCATCATGAGATTCCAGATTCTGCTTGAGCGTATGCGCGCACCCCATGGTGCATCCCTGCTCTCCATTCTCCTCCTGGCCGGCCCTTCCGGGGCTCTCGGCGAGAAAGTTGACTTCGCCCGCGAGGTGCTCCCTATCCTCTCCAATAAGTGCTTCGTCTGCCACGGACCGGACACGAAAAAGAAGGACCAGCTCCGTCTCGACTCCTACGAGAGCGCTACTGCCGACCGTGATGGCTTCCACGCTATTGATCCGAAGGATCCCAGCCAGAGCGAGATTCTGGTCCGTCTCCATGACGAGGACGATCCCATGCCTCCCAAGGACGCTGAGAAGAAGCTCACTGACGCCGAGCGCAAGATTCTTGCACAGTGGGTGAAAGAAGGAGGAACCTACGCCAAGCACTGGTCCTTCGTTGCACCCGTTCGGACGGATCCTCCGAAAAATGTTGATTCCCGCGATCCAATCGATCGCTTCGTGGAAGCCAAGCTAAAGGAAAAATCCAGCGCCAAAGTGAGCTTTGCTCCTGAAGCTGATCGAGCCACTCTGGCCCGGCGGGCCGCCCTGACCCTGACCGGCCTTCCCCCTGAACCAGCTGAGCTGGCGGTCTTCCTTGCCGATAATAAAGCCGACGCGTATCTCCGCTTTCTCAATAAGCTCATGCAAAGCCCCCGTTATGGGGAACATCAGGCCCGTTACTGGCTTGATGCCGTGCGCTACGGCGACACTCACGGGCTACACCTCGACAACAAGCGCGGCATCTATCCCTATCGCGACTGGGTCGTGCGGGCCTTCAACAAGAATCTGCCCCTCAACGATTTCATCCTCTGGCAGCTGGCCGGGGACCTCCTCCCGAACCCTACCGTCGAACAGAACGCAGCCACGGGCTTCGTCCGCATGAACCCCTCCACCGCCGAGGGTGGCGCTATCCCGGCCGAGTTCCAGTGCAAGAACAACTTCGATCGCACCGAGACCCTGGGAACAGTCCTGCTGGGAATGACAATGACCTGTGCCCGCTGCCATACCCACAAGTACGACCCGATTACACAGACTGAGTATTACCAGCTCCTCGCCTTCTTTAACTCGACTTCGGAGTCCCCCATGGATGGCAACAGATACGAATACGGACCCGTCATGAAGGTTCCTGCTGATCAGAAGGCCTGGGATGAATTGGACGCTTTAGTCGCCAATCGGAAGGCACTCCTGCAGGAGGTAACCAGCAAGCAGTCCGCCCTGCTTGCTGGTGCCGAGAAAGAGCGATGGGGAAAATCCTCGGACCGCGATAAGCTGAACCGCGTTGCTGATCCCAAGGGCCCCTTCAAGGATTCACCGCTTCATTCCGCGGCCATCGATCTCAGCAAACGCTTCAGCGAATTGGAAAAGCGCTTCACTCCCACCCTCGTGGCCCGCGAACTGGGTAAACCCCGGGCGACCAAGGTCCTTGTCCGCGGTGAATACAACCTCCCCATCGGCGAACCGGTTCAGCCGGGAATTCCCTCGGTCATGGGATCACTTCCCGAAAATGCCCCGCGCAACCGCCTTGGACTGGCACAGTGGCTCACCTCCCGCGACAACCCGCTCGTGGCGCGGGTCCTTGTCAACCGGATCTGGCAGCGGGTCTTCGGCGAGGCGATCGTTCGATCCCCGGAGGACTTCGGTCTCCAAGGCAAGCAACCAACCCACCCGGAATTGCTCGACTGGCTCGCGGTCGAACTACAGGAGAGCGGCTGGAACCTGCAGCACATTCTCCGGCTCATGCTTACCAGCAGGACCTTCAAGCAGCAATCAGCCCAACGAGCGGACACCTTTGAGGATCCTGAGAACCTCTGGTATTCCCGGGGACCGAGTTACCGCCTCGACGCGGAGGTCATCCGCGACATGGCTCTCTGGTCCAGCAGGCTTCTCGACGGGCACATGGGTGGGGAAGGAGTCAAGCCCTACCAACCCGCAGGGCTCTGGAAGGCTCTCATGCATCCGGGCAGCAATACCAAGAACTACGTTGCTGACAAGGGGACCAAGCTCTACCGCCGCAGCCTCTACGTCTACTGGAAACGCACCAGCCCCCATCCCATGATGATCCTTTTTGACGCCCCTGACCGCGAGTCCAGTTGCGTCCGCCGCTCGCGCACCAATACCTCCCTGCAGTCCCTGGGCCTTCTCAACGAAACGCAGCGCATTGAAATGGCGCGCATGATCGCCGAACGTCTTATCACCGAGGCCAAGGATGATGACAGCCGAATGGATCTCCTCTTCACCCTGGTAGCCAGTCGCCCTCCCAACGACACCGAAAGAAAAGCGTGCGACACCCTGCTTGAAAAGATGCAGGCCCGCTACCAGGCCTCCAAGGACGATGCTCTCGCCCTTCTCTCCACCGGTGAGGCGCCCCGCAATGAGGCGCTTGAACCGGCCGAGGTGGCGGCCTGGACCCAGATTTCCATTACCGTCCTGGCAAGCGATGTTGCCCTCCTCCTCTACTGATCCTCTCCTCCCTTTGCTCAAATCCGTATCCGTGCCCTGACATGACATTCCACGATCACCAACTCTCCATGACCCGCCGCCAGCTCTTCGGGCGCTCGGCACTCGGACTGGGCACCGCCGCCATGGCCCAGATGCTGCCCCAGGAACTGCTGGCAGCCGAGGGGAAGGCCGACCTCAATGGTGGGATTCACCACCGAGCCACCGCCAAACGCGTCATCTATCTCTTCATGAGCGGGGGACCCAGCCACCTCGACACCTGGGACTACAAGCCCAAGATGCAGGAAATGTTCGGCCAGGATCTGCCCAAGCACATCCGCGACGGGCAACGGATCACCGGAATGACGGCCGGACAGAAAACCCATCCGGTCTGCCCTTCCAAATACAAGTTTACCAGGCATGCGAACAACCAGGACGGCCTGTGGGCCAGTGACCTGCTTCCTCATACCGGCAAGGTGGCCAAGGAACTCTGCGTGGTGAACAGCACCTTTACCGAGGCCATCAACCACGATCCGGCCATCACTTACATCCAGACCGGAAGCCAGGTCCCCGGGCGTCCGAGCCTCGGCGCGTGGCTCAGCTACGGACTGGGCGGCATGAACGAGGACCTGCCCGGCTACATCGTCATGCATGCCAAGACGAGCTTCCCCGAGCAAAGCCTCTTCAACCGTCTCTGGGGTCCCGGCTTCCTCCCCGCCGAACATCAGGGCGTGCTCCTCCGCAGCCAGGGCGACCCGGTCCTCTACCTCAGCAATCCCAAGGGCACCTCCCGGGAGGATCGCCGCGCCCAGCTCGATACCCTCGCGGCCCTCAACCGGAGTCGGCACGAGAAATCCCTCGACCCCCAGACCCTCGCCCGGATCAAGCAGCACGAGATGGCCTTCCGCATGCAGACCTCGGTCCCGGAGTTGATGGATCTCAGCAAGGAAAAGGACAGGACCTTCGAACTCTACGGCGAGGAGGCCCGCAAGGCCGGCACCTTCGCGGCCTGTTGTCTCAATGCCCGGCGTCTCGCCGAGCGTGGAGTACGCAACATCCAGATCTTTCACCGGGGCTGGGATGCCCACGGCGGACTACCCCGTGAGCACGAGTCCCAGTGCCGGGATATCGACCGGGCCTGCTACGCCCTCATTACCGACCTGAAGGAACGCGGGATGCTCGATGATACCCTTGTGGTCTGGGGCGGGGAATTCGGCCGCACCTCCTACTGCCAGGGCAGGCTCACCAAGGAAAACTACGGACGTGACCATCACCCCCGCTGCTTTACCACCTGGATGGCGGGCGGAGGCATCAAACCCGGCATCACCTACGGAAAGAGCGATGACTACGGCTACAATATCGCCAACCCCGACGGGACTCCCATGCTTCCCAAGCCCGAGAAGGACAAGTGGACGCCCGGCACGATGCACATCCACGATCGCAATGCCACCATCCTGCATCTTCTCGGCATCGACCACCGCCGTCTGACCTATCGCTACCAGGGGCGCGACTTCCGCCTCACTGATATCCACGGCCACGTCCTGAAGGACATCATTTCGTAAGGATCGCCAGAGGACAGGCCTCTGCCGGACAGCAACATCCCCATAACACTGGGGGAGAATGCATTGTCAGTGAACGGGTCTGGCAACTGTTCACGACGAGTGGCTTCCGGCCCTCCTTCTCAGCTTTACACCTCTCCATCCACACCCGATAATACCGAATCACCTCCGCGGGCATGTCCAACCTTCCGCATTATCATCCCACCCGCCGAACGGTCCTGCAGGCCGGTTCCATAGGTCTCATGGGCCTGGGGATGAACCACCTTGGTCTGATCCGCTCGCTGGCAGGTGCCCAGACCACGACAGGCAACGGGAAGGCCCGAAACGTCATCTACATCTTTCTCTCTGGCGGACTTGCCCAGCACGAATCCTTCGACATGAAACCGGAGGCTCCTCGCGAGATTCGTGGAGAATTCAGCCCCATAAGGACCAGGACCCCGGGACTTCATATCTGCGAACACCTCCCCGAACTGGCCAAGCGCAGTGAAATGTGGTCGCTCTGCCGCTCGTTGACCCACTCCTCGAACGAGCACTCGCACGGACATCACATGATGCTCACCGGACGCAGTGAACTGCCGCCCAACTTCAGTCCCAGCAAACCGCAGGAGAGCGATTGGCCCTCCATCGCCGCCCTGGCAAACGAGCTGCTTCCCCGACGCGGCAACCTCCCCCCCACAATTCTCCTCCCTGACAAGATCAGGCATCGTACCGGTCGCGTCATTCCCGGGCAGTTTGCCGGCCAACTGGGCGCCAAGAAGGAACCCTTCTGGATTGAAGCCTCCCGGTTTGACCCGAACTCTTACGGAGCCTATCCCGACTACCTTTTCCACCACGCCCGGGGAAAAGAAGATGGCACCAAACACCGATTTGATTCCCCCACCTTTTCCCTTCCAGAGGGTGTGGATTTCCGCCGCCTGCGCGACCGGGTGGGCCTCCTTGAGAATCTCAACGCGCAAAGCGCTCACCTCGAAAAAACCGGCGAGACCTATCAACTTGACCGCTACCAGGAGATGGCCGCCAGCCTCCTGCTGGATCCCACTGTCAAGGATGCCTTCGACGTGCACTCTGCCGATCCCACCCTGCAGGAACGCTATGGAAGGAATTCGTTCGGCTGGTCCCTCCTCCTTGCCCGGCAACTGGTTGAAGCCGGGGTGCGCCTGGTTCAGGTCAACCTCGGAAACAATGAAGCCTGGGACACTCACCAAGCCGCCTTCCCGAATCTCCGGAACTATCTCCTCCCCCCGATGGATCGTGCCGTCTCGGCCCTCCTTGATGATCTCAGCGAACGTGGACTTCTGGAAAACACCCTCGTGGTGATGGCCAGCGAGTTCGGGCGCACCCCGCGCATCTTCAAGATCCCCAAGGCCAAGCTTCCTGGCCGCGATCACTGGGGTGCGGTGCAGACTGTTTTCTTCGCCGGGGGTGGTGTTGAGGGCGGGCGGGTAATTGGTTCCTCCGACCAGAAAGGCGAATTTCCAGCCACCGATCCCCAAAAACCGGAAGATCTCGCCGCTACCATTTACGACGCCCTGGGCCTGCCCCCCAGCATCAGGTGGCACGATCCCGCGCAGCGCCCGCACTTCCTGTATCACGGGAAACCCATGGCCGGGCTCTTCTCCTGAGCGGGAGCGTCCCGTGAGTCCCTGATAGCAGAGCACCCTCCACCCCGTCCTCCTCCGGGGACTTGGATACAGCCCCCAGTTACCCCTTAACCCGACCCGGGCAAGATTTCCTTTTCCTCCTGCCCGGCGTCGGCATCCGGATCCTTGCCAACCAGTTTCGACGACCCCACCCCGAACATGGTAAGGGCTTCCAGGGTGGCGTGCATGGAAGCCTGCAGGGGATGAACCCGTTCTGCGGGAACCAGCTGCACCTGCCCGATGGTCGCGGCAGGCACTGAGGGCAGGAATACCGCTACTGTCCCATCGCCCAATGCCTCGATTTCAAAGCCGACCGCCCGCGAATCAGACCCATAGAGATCGACCAGCACCGGACGAAACTGCCGCTCTCCCTCCTGACCGAGATACTGGTGAACCAGGGTCCGGACAATACTGTAGCCCGGAATTCGCTCGAGAACGCATCGTTCGACCCAGCCCCGCATCGCCGCTCCCCACCGCGTCCTGACCGCGACCCCGGTGAAGTAGCAGAGCAGAACCACGAGCAACAATGCCATGACGACGACCGCATAGCTTATGAATGCTGATTGGAAGGGAAGCTTCGCCACAACGGGACCCAGAAGGTTTGTGAAGAGCGATGTGATCTGCCAGAGGGCGAATCCAATGATTCCAACCGGGACTACCACCAGCACGGCACCCATCAGTGTTGTCTTCAGAAATCCGAGAGGATTTCCTTCCTTGTCCGTAGCCATGATTCATTTCTGCACGAATCAACCCGGGTGTCGACGATTTGAAGCAGAAAGCCTCCGCCCGTAATCACCCTGGATCACCCCGCAGGAGAGCGCTCCTCTTCCTGCGTTTCATCAACGGTCGGTTCCTCTGCAGCGGATCCTTTTCCCGCCTCCTCTCCCTGCGAAGGCTCGTACCACTCGCCGCGCAGCCAATCGACAATGAATCCGATTTCCTTGTCACTGAGTTGAGCGGGGCGTTCGAGAGATCCGTCCTCCCTGTATTTCGGACCAAAGATGGACATACGGTCATTGCGCTTCCCATAGAAACGCTTGTGCGCGGGATTCCTGATGAAGGCAATTTGCCACTCCCGGTTGCCATAGCCGGTCAGATCGATGCCCTTCTCCCCTTCTCCGTGGTAGACGTGACAGTCGGTGCATTCAATCGAAAGCAATTCACGACCCTCCTCGACAAGTTCTGCATGAGCCGCATCGATAGCACGCTGGGCCTTGAGTTTGGCTTCCGCAGAAAGGGCCACTGCCATCGCGTGAACCTCTTCCGGAGGAAGATCCGTGAAACTATCGCTCTTCAGGTATTTCAGCATCTTGCTGCCATCAATCAGCTTGGTCGCACCAAGGAAATCGGGATGAGCGAAGGTCTCCGCATCAAGAACTCCAGCCGACCACTCCCGGGAGGCGAATCCTTTAAGATCCGCAGCGCTTTGCTCATTCTTGCGGGGATTCCCCATGCCATCATGACCGTCGTAGGAGTGACAGGACGCACAGTTCTGGGCAAAGAGCCTGGGCCCCTGGGTAAGCGGATCGTTGCGAAGAAGGGTAATCGCTCCCTCGGGCGGGATGCGCGAGATGCCATCCGGCGACTTGGCCAGGACCTTGATCCGGGCGGCATCGCGGTGGGCCGCCCCTACCGCGGCCTGATGCCCGGCGCTGGTCCAGTCATGCGTGAAGGCCACCAGAGTGTAATGAACGAACCCTCCCAGAACGACCACGAGGAAGACGAGATTGAACATATGGCCAATCCGCTTACGCCCGATAAAGGGCATGAGGAAGACCACCGCCGCAACGATACCGGGAATCACAAAGGCTCCGGTAATCAGATCGAAGTCCTTGAGCAGGGCGAAAAGGGCCATGAAATACCAGTCCGGACGAGCAGCTGAATAGTTCTCTGAAGGATCGGCAGGGGCACTCAGTTCCGTTCCGACCTGCCACACGAAAAAGAGAATCCCTGCCAGAACCACCGCACAGGCAATGGCGTCGCGCAGGACCTGGTCAGGCCAGAAATAGACATCTCCAGGCCGGGGGCGGGAATCATTCTCCTCCAGGCTCTTCTTCCGCGCATAAAGGTAGATGACCCGAAGCAGGCAGAGACTCGTGATGATTCCGGGGACAATCCCAACCATGGGCCTGGCCCCTTCCGGAAAAGCGTTCCAGTTAACACCGACCATCACCATCGCAAAACCCATCGTAAAGAGTGCCACCCACCAGAAGTGACGGGCGGAGGACGCGGTCTTACGGGCTGCGGGAGTAATGCCGTGCTTCCGGAAAAGATAGATATGCAGCACTATGAGACCGATCAGGAGGGCCGGAAGCACTCCAGCATGCAGCGCAAAGAAACGGGTGAGAGTATGGTGTCCCGCCTCGTTGCCTCCGATAAGGAGTTGCTTGAGATAGTCCCCGACGAGTGGAGTATTTCCCACGATGTTGGTGGCGACCTCCGTGGCCCAGTAGCCCTTCTGGTCCCAGGGGAGCAAATACCCGGTTAACCCGAGACCCATTGTCACGCCAAGGAGGGCAAGACCGAACCAGAAATTGAATTCACGCGGAGCCGTGTAGGCGCCGTCTACCACCACCTGCACCAGGTGCAGGACCAGCAGGACAATCATGAACTGCGAAGTCCAGTGGTGAATTCCCCTCAACCAGTCACCTCCTTTCACGTTCTCCTGAAGATGATGAACGCTTTCCCATGCCGAGTTTGCACTCGGACTGTAGAACATCCAGAGCATGATCCCCGTGATGAACTGGACCATGATGGCAAAGGTCAGGGTGCTCCCCCACACATAACGCCAGCGGGCCCCTCCCGGGATATTCTCGAAAAGAGCCTCACGGGTGAGCCGCCGGATTCCGGTACGGTTGTCGATCCAGTTCAGCAGGTTCTTCATGGGAGAAGGAAATCAGGAATTGAACAGGTCACGAGACCGCCTTCTTTTCGGAGATACCGGCCTTGAATTTCTGGAAGCGGACCCAGATTTCTCCCTGCTCCAGCTTCTCCTGGTCAACTTCCAGGGTGTCCAGACCACGCTTGGCCTGGGTGTTGTCGGGGGCAAGACTACCATCCGTCCGGAAGCTGCTCTCGTGACAGGGGCAGTAGTAATGTGCTCCATGGGCACCTTCTCCGCGGTACTCCACTGCGCATCCGGCATGCGGACAACTCGCACTGAAGACCACGACCTGTTTCTCCGCGACCCGCTGGGCGTAGACCAGCCCCAGCGGAAGATCCTTGTAGGTGGTCCAGGCATCGGTCTTGTCCGCAATCACCTTGAAAGCCTGGGGAGGACCCCCCGCTTCCAGGCTGTCAAGGGTTGTCAGACGCGCCAGGATACCACCTGCCTTACTGCTCAGGAGCGGACTGAGCACCACCCGCAACCCTATCACGGTGGGCGCCGCCACGATCGCACCCCCAAGCGCAATACTCATGAATTCCCGTCGAGGAGGATTGGTACCCACGGGGGACATCGGCTCACCCGGTTCCTCTCCTTCCTCTTTCAGCCTTTCCTCTGCCTTCGCATCCGGCTCCTCGCGAAGCGCCTCGGACATCGGCAGATCGGGAATATCGTCATCTGGATCGTTAATGGACATCGTTTGTTCCGAAGGATACGGCCGACACTCTACAGAGATGTCACTTTCATCTCAAGGCAGCAGCGTGACCTTGCGAATACAGTTACCAGAGCGAAGGTCTCCAATTGCAGATTCTCTTTAATCGGAGGCTGAGCCAATGAAATCCATCATACCGTCCAGCCCTTTCGCGGATTACTCCTGATCAACTGATCGGCCTCCGGGTGACCCTTGGCTTTCAGGTTCTCGGCGTCCCAGTCGATTTTCCTGCCAGCACGCAGGGCCACATTGCCCAGCAGGACCATCTCGGTGAGCGGCACGGAATACTCGAAGTTTGAGAGACACAGGGATCCTCCCTTGCAGGCGTTGATCCACTCCTTATAGGGATTGTCGCCCACCCGCGGGAAGATTGGATCGGGATCCTCGTAGGTCACCTCCTTGCCCTTCGCCAGCACGCGGAAGCCATTCGGGTTCCACTCCTGGAAGGCAATCGTGGCCTTGGAACCAACAATCAGGCTGCCGTTCTTCGGCAGGCTCTTCTCCCCTATGATGTCAGGACTGGGCTGCTTCCCTCCATCATACCAGGTCAGGCTCACCGGTGGCTTTTCACCCCGGGCGGGAAATTCATAACGGATCACGCTCCACTTGGGCGCGGTGTCCTTGTTCACACCCGAAACATCCGCCACCACGCTGGTGGGCGCACCGAGGTCGAGTGCCCAGAAGGCGGCATCCATGTTGTGGCAACCCATGTCTCCCAGCGCTCCGGTCCCGAAATCCCAGAAGCCCCTCCATTTGAAGGGATGGTAACCGTCGTGATAGGGACGCTCCGGGGCAGGCCCCAACCAGAGATCCCAGTCGAGGTTCTCGGGGACCGGCTTGGAGCCCTTGGGCCGATCCATCCCCTGGGGCCAGACCGGACGGTCCGTCCAGACATGAACCTCCTTCACCTCCCCGATGATCCCGGCCCTCACCACTTCCACCAGCTTGCGCGTGCTGCTGTAGGAATGCCCCTGGTTGCCCATCTGCGTGATGACTTTCTTTGCCCGGGACAGCTTCAGCATTTCGCGAGCCTGCCACACAGTGTGCGCAAGGGGCTTCTGCACATAGACGTGCAGGCCAAGCTGCATCGCCAGCATACTGGCCGCGAAGTGGTGATGATCCGGGGTGCTCACCGTCACCGCATCGAGCTTGTCCCCGATCTTCTCCAGCATCACACGGTAGTCACTGAAGGTCTGGGCCTTGGGAAACCTTCCCTTCCGGTCCCTCAATGTCCCCTCATCGACATCACAAAGTGCCACGATGTTCTCACTCATTACTCCCTCGCTGTCCACGGCTCCCTTCCCACCTGCACCGATCACCCCGATATTGAGCTTCTCGTTAGGGGAAATCTTGCGTCCAAAGAGCGAACCACTGGGCAGAATCAAGGGACCGGCGACCGCAGCAGATGTTCCCAGGAATCGACGACGGGACAGATTGGCTTTCATTGATGACATTCGATGAATTTCGGGGCCTGAGGTCAAGCTGTTGGGGCCCCGTGCCCTCTGTCTGCATCCGCTACGGAGCCGACCCAGGGTTGAACAGCAGGGCCGGTCCCCTCATTGCGAGCCTGATGGGATCGCGCCAACCGCTACCTGGAAAGGTTCTTCTCTCCCCCGTTACCCATCCTGGCCTCCAGCGCTTCCTTGCCGCCCACCACGTAGTCACTCCTCGACTCCCGTGCCAGGGCTGCCATGGCACACCCCCTTTTCAAGGCAAGATCTACCTCCTCTTCCATCAGCGAGTAGAGCACGCCCGCTGCAAAGGCGTCACCAGCTCCGATCGGACTGACCACCTCTCCGGAATAGGCCCCATGCTCATGCATTTGATCACCAAGGAGGGCTCGCGCTCCACGCGACCCCTGGGTAAGGACTACATTTCTGATTCCGAACTCTTCCTGCAGGAAGTGCACCTCGTGGTCAGGATCTCCTCCGCGTCCCCACACCGTGTCCAGGTCATCCTGCCCGATAAAAAGCACGTCAATACCCCCGATGATCGCGGAAAGAACCTCCCGGGCCCGGGACGGCTCCCAGAGCTTGGCTCGATAATTGATGTCAAAAGAGACCCGCACCCCGGCCGCACACGCGCCTTGCACTGCGTTCAGGATAGTGTTGCAGCAGTCCTCGGAAAGGGCCGGGGTGATCCCGGTGACATGGAAGAAGGTAGTGTCCTGCAGGGCAGCCAGATCCGCTTCCGGGATCTTGAAGGATTCCACTGCCGCCCCGGCCCGGTCGTAGGTAACCACCGTCCGGTTCTCACCCAGACCGGCCTCCACCCACATCTGTTCGTTACGCCCACTCTCGCTCCAGACAACAGAGGAAACATCCACCCCATGGGCCCCAATACCCGAGACAATCCGCTCCCCCAGTGGTGTCCGCGCCACCTTGGAATGCCAGGCCACCCGCTTCCCTAGTCGCGCAAGCGCAATCGCACAGTTGGACTCTGCTCCTGCGATGTCGAGACGGATCCCTTCGCTTGATAAAAGAGGCACCCCCGGTTCGGTGGTGAGGCTCAACATCGTTGACCCAAGGGTGGTAAGATCCCAGGTTTTCATCTTATCGGGAGACAAACTCTGACCGAACTGACACGTCGCGCCCTCCTCCAGGGTGACACTGCTGTCCGACCGTTCCTAGGAGTGCGGCGGATCAACCCGGTCCGGGTTGGTGGAAACCATCACCGGCACCTTGCGATCGTCCTGATCTTCCACCTGGGCCGCCAACGGCATGGCCGCGATACCAGCTGCCGCAGCTCCAGCCAGGAGTTGCTTACGCTTGTTGGAGTGGCCGAAGCGCTCCCGGCGAATGACGAGCGAGTTCCTGTCGTGGACACGGTAGACCACATTCCGCACCTCATCATCGCGGAAGAACTCACCCCCCGCCTTGAACATCCGGTGCCAGAGATGGTAGTCGTCGGCCCCAAGACCAACCGCACGCTCCTGGTAGTTGCCTGCCTTCAGGGCAATGCTCGTCCGCATGGTGACCGATGAATGCGGAAGCATATTGTCATCCGAGTTGCCGGTAAACATGGTGCCCAATGGCTTGTTGGGCCAGTGCAGACGCGGGGTGATCTGGCCTTCCTCCAGGGTATTGAGGAGACATCCGTAGACATCCACCCCCTTCTGGTCAAAGGTCTGGATCGCCCGCTCCAGATAATTGGGCAGGATCTGGTCGTCGTAATCGAGGGGCTTGTAGAACTCAGTGTCACACTGTTCGAGAGCCTGGCGATGCAGCCAGCTGCAATGCTCGATATCAGCTTCAAGGCCCGTGCAGATGAGCGGGAGGTCATAGCGGGCCGCCAGCTTCTCGCCAAAGGACCAGGAACCATCCACCAGAAGAACCGTCTTGAACCTGCGGTAGGTCTGGGTCGCAATACTGTTGATGGCATCATCGAGATAGGAAGGATCCGCCCCTTCATGGATACGCACCCCGACAGTCACGCGCGCATCGTCGTGCTGTAACCCGGTGTGCGTGAGCCTGGCCAGGACAGGACGGTAAGCACGGGCATAGTTGGAACCAAGCGAGAGCTGATCCACGGAGGCGAGGCATTTAACCGGGTCCAGCTTAACCGCCTTGAGAATGGCCCGGTGCGCGACCTTGGCCAGTCGCTTGGGATTGTCATTCCAGTCAATAAGATAGCCATTCTGGCCGTTCCTGATGAAATCTGCGATCCCACAGGTTTTCGTGACCACTACCGGGATACCACAGCTCAAGGCTTCCGCCGCGGTGAGCAGGAACCCTTCCTTTCGACTGTTTCCGAGAAGAACGTGACATCCCTCCAGGCGGTGACGATAACTAAGGGCATTGAAGTCCAGGGGCCTGAGATCGAGGCGATCCTCCACACCCAGCTTGCGCGCCAACTTCATAACCGCCTCCATCGCCTCGCCCTGCACGCGCAAGGTGTAGTCCAGACCCGCGGTCTCCGCTCCGGTCCACGCCCGCACTACAAGACGGGGATTCTCGGCGAGAAGATATGGCAGGGTCATCAACCCCTTGTCTTCGAGCGGACGCCCCATCCACCCTACAACGATGCGCCCATGCGAATCGTAATCGCCCTTGGCCATGCAAAATTCGGTCACGGGTGGAGGAAGAATCCCTCCACTCACATGATTATTTTCCCGGATCCATTCCGCGTAACGATCCATCACCTTCTGCGAGACACCCGCCACCGTCATACCACTGCACCCCGCATAGGCCTTATTGAAGTAACGCCAGCCCGCTTCATCCCAGGAATGGAGCACCAGGGAAGCCGGACGCTCGGGCAACCCCTCCAAGTTGCCGTAGCTCAAAAACCACGCACTCGGATCATTGGGAGCCACACGCGTGATCTCACCGCACGCAAATCCATTTTCAACTGCCTTGTCCAACAACGGCGTGTCATCGGACTGACAGTAGAGGGTAGTGCGATCACGTACCCAGTCAGGTAACGTTTCAATATAACGTAGAACCGCAGTCTGGGCCCCTCCCAAGGCCATATTGTGGCTCACGAAACAGGGGGCAATCTGAGGGAGCATGGTGTGCGACATAATCAGGCTCAGTGGACTATCGAGGGGCGCAGAGTTTACCGGAGGAGACCACCGCTGGCAACAACCGCGCGACAGCCCCATCCAATCCTATGGTGGGAATTGAGTCCAAAATATTCGAATTTCCCTCAGGAAGCCTGTTTTTGTCGGTTTTACCCCATTGAACCACCTCATTAAGTGATAAATGCCTGCCCCCTCCCGATTGAAGTCCAGCATCCTGCAAATTGCGGAAAAATGTTCGGTTGACGACATTGATGTGCTCCCGCTGTAGAATACTCCTACGCCATCTTACCCTCCCTTCCGGTTCCCCACCATGAAGTCGTGCCCTTTCCTTCCGCTTCTCTGCCTTCTGTCCGCCACGGCCGGAAGCCTCATGGATGGGAAGGAGGCCCACTGGGCCTTTCAGATCCTGCAAAAACCAGACCTGCCCACCAACACGCAGGTTGGCTGGGGGCATAACGAGATCGACCACTTTACCATCGGCCCCCTGCAGGCAGCAGGTCTGGAACCCAGCCCCCAGGCCGATCCCCTCACCCTGATCCGCCGCCTCACCCTCGACCTCACAGGTCTCCCGCCGACCCTGGAGGAACTGAAACAGTTTGAGACTGCTCTCGACCGACGGGGTGCGAACCAGGCTTACCTCGATCTTGTCGACCGCCTTCTTGCCTCTCCCCACTACGGTGAACGCTGGGGGCGTCACTGGCTTGACGTGGCCCGCTACGTCCAGGGCAAGACCAAGGTCGCTGCGGTATCCCGCATCGACATGGCTGAACCATACCGGGACTACGTGGTGCGGGCTCTCAACGCCGACAAGCCCTTCGACCGTTTCGTCCTTGAACAACTGGCTGGTGATATCCTGGTACGGGACACGCCCGACGGACTGACTCATACCAAAGACCCTCAGGCTTACTTCGACCTGCTCGCTGCCCCCGGCTTTCTCTCCATCGGTCCATGGTTCGCAGACTGTGCTGATCCCAACTCCCTGCGCATGGATATCATCGATGAACAGATGTCCACCACGACCCAGGCCTTCCTCGGTCTCAACTTCGGCTGCGCCCGCTGCCACGATCACTTCTTCGATCCTGTCCCCACCCGTGACTACTACGCCATGGCCGGCATCTTCGGAAGCACCCGGATCCTGAAAGAGAACAGCAAGAACTGGCGGGACGGGCGCTACCGGCTGACGCGACCCGAAGCCTCTGCGGAGAAGATCCGTGCGGATCAACGCATTCGAGGAATCATCGCCAACCTGCGACGGGATCGATGGGAACACCTCATGGATGCTCATGAGGACTTCGCAGCCCGGGAAGTCAAGGCACGAGGCGACGCCTACCGTCAGGCTCTCGGAGTGCTCCCTCCCATGCCGGGTGTTCAGATCGAGGCCGAGGACTATCAGGGGCAAAACAACGTCCGCCGGATCGAACTGGGCGATGGGATGGTGGTTGAAACGCAGCGGGAACGCCTGCAATGGGTCGGCTGGCGCCCTGATCTTCCCGAGGCCGGGACCTACACCGTCCTGATTCGCTGCGCAGCCCCGGAGTCCTACCGGGTCGAACTCAAGCTCGACGGTAAATCCGTTGTGAAAGATCTCGCCCTGCCCGCCACCGGTGGCTGGCAACCCGAACACTTCCGCTGGGTCAGTCTCGGACACTACCTCTTCCGGGAGGGGACGAACGATGTGCGACTCTGGGCACAGGACCACTCCTATCTTCCACGTCTCGACAAACTGCGCTTTGTGCGCACCCCGCCCCACCGGGGAAAGTGGCTCAATGAAGCTGCAAAGAAATTTGATGTTAAAAAATCGATCCTCTCTGAACTTCAGTTCGTGCCCCGGGCATGGCCTCCCGGCATTGCGGATCTTGAACGGTTCCTCACACCTCCCGCCCTGCCCGGGCTGGATGCCGAAATTGCAAAGCTCCACGACCTCTACCCTCCGTTACCCCGGATGCTTGCGGTGACCGATGTCCCTGCTCCCCGGAACGAACCCATCCACCGTGGCGGCGGGGTCTACAACGTAGAACAGGAAGCCGTCCCGCGCGCCGTCCCCTCCTTCGCGAAGGACCTACTGCGCAGTCCGGCGATTCCCGGAAACCTGAGCGGACGTCTCCAGCTTGCCCAGTGGATAACAGATCCGAAAAACCCGCTCACCGCCCGGGTGATCGCCAACCGGCTCTGGCAGGGACACTTCGGGACCGGCATCGTGGCCACTCCGGGAGATTTTGGAATCCAGGGAGCCCCTCCCACCAACCAGCCTCTCCTCGACTTCCTGGCCACCAGACTCATCGAGGAGAAGTGGTCGCTCAAGGCCCTCCATCGTCTCATTGTCACTTCAGCGACCTATCGCCAGGGCAGCGCTCCGGCAGCGGCCAAGACAGCCCTTGATCCCGACAACAGACTTCTCTGGCGCTTTCCCCGCCGCCGACTCGAAGCGGAAGCACTCTACGACTCGATGCTGAGCCTTGCCGGTAAAGTTCCGCGCCAACCCGGCGGACAACCCCTTGATAACAGCAGGTCGAAAGACCGTGCGATGTACATTCTCACCTCGGGGCGCTCCCCTCTGGGAATGGGCATTGAGATCCGCAAGATGCTCCACCTCTTCGGCTATGATCCCTCCGGGGTTCCCGTCCACCAGCGCGACCATTCGATGAATGCGGCCCAGTCGCTCTTCTGGCTCAACAACAAGCTGCCGCGCTACTACTCCGCCAGGCTCGCCGAACATCTCCTCTCCCTCCCTGACCTCAACGACGAACAACGCGTCACGACCGCCTTCCGCATGGTCCTCGGCCGCCCTCCCGGACCGAAGCTCATGGAGCAGACCTTTACCTACCTCGATCACTGCCGGATCGTGCAGGATCTTGGCGAAACCGAATCGTGGGCCCGGGTCTGTCTCGGGCTCTTCTCCTCCGACAGCTTCAGTTATCTCGAATGAACCAGCATAATCATGAGGAGACCGGCGGCGCTCCAGTCGTGCCCTGGTCCCGGAGAGGGTTCATGGGCTTCAGCGGCCTGGCCCTCTGCGATCTCCTTGCCCGCCAGTCCTGCCGGGCATCAGCCGGCCAATTCTCTCCCGGTTCCAGCAACCTCGAACCTCACTTTCCCGCCCGTGCGAAGCGCATGATCTTCATCCTGCTCGACGGTGGACTCTCCCAGGTTGATTCCTACGATTACAAGCCACGCCTGCAGAAGGAGCATGGCAAACCTCTTCCCACCTCAATCAAGTCACCCAAGTTCACCTTTGCTGAACGGGGTCACATCATCGGATCGCCTTTCCAGTGGAAACAGTGGGGAGAGAGCGGCTGGTGGGCCAGTGATCTCTTCCCAAAGATTAACGGCGCATG
The DNA here is from genome assembly GCA_022448985.1 of Roseibacillus sp. Classification (GTDB taxonomy): domain Bacteria; phylum Verrucomicrobiota; class Verrucomicrobiia; order Verrucomicrobiales; family Akkermansiaceae; genus Roseibacillus_B. The sequence goes on along the minus strand of JAKVCR010000030.1, from coordinate 7,758 downwards.
GATCGACAGACTCTGTTTCCTCCACTCCCTCCACCACGAGAACGAGGATCATGTCACCGCCATGTCGATGCTCAACACGGGCGTTCCCCGCGAGGTGCGCCCTGCCCTGGGCAATTGGCTCCTCTACGGACTCGGCTCCGACAACAGCGACCTCCCCGGCTACGTTGATCTCACGCCCAAGGACGGCAAGACCTTCCCCACTGGCTTCCTTCCCTCCTCCTTTGCCGGGGCCCCCATCCTGAAACCCGCAGGGAAAGGAGGGAACCTGAAGTGGGACAACCTCACAGCCGGATTCGATGCGCAGCGCGAACACCTCGACTTCATCCGGTCTGTCAACGAGGAGCATGACCCCCTTCTCTCCGAATTGCGTAATCGCGAACTCGCTTTCCGCATGCAGGGCGTGGCCCCGGATATCATGGACCTGAAAAGGGAATCACAGTCCACGCGTGACCTCTACGGGATTGGCGCGAACCACACCGATGAATTCGGACGCACCCTCCTGCTGGCCAGGCGCTTCTCGGAAGCCGGGGTGCGTTTCGTGACCGCCACCCATTCCACCTCGCGCTACGGAAACCTCTGGGATCAGCATGCTGGCCTGGAAAAAGGGCACCGGGGCAATGCCAATGCCGTGGACCAGCCCATCGCGGCCCTCCTTCACGACCTTGAGTCCCGGGGCATGCTGGAGGACACCCTCGTCCTCTGTGGGAGCGAATTCGGTCGCACTCCCAGCCGCGAACTCTTCGATGGCCAGATGGGACGCAGTGACGACGGTCGCGACCACAATCCTCACGGCTTCACCATGTGGATGTGCGGTGGCGGCACGAAGCAGGGACACCATCACGGAGCCACTGATGACTACGGCTATTATGCCGTGAAGGACAGGGTTTCCATCCACGACCTGCACGCCACCATCCTCCATCTACTGGGGATCGACCACGAGCGACTGACCTTCCACCACTCCGGTCGCGATTACCGCCTTACCGATGTCTTCGGCAAGGTTGTAAAGGATGTCATAGCCTGAAGCCCCGGCGCCAGTTCACCCTGACGCGCCTGCTCATTTCACCGGCTTCAGCACAATGCGCCTGATATCCATGATACCCCGCGCCTTCTTGAGAACCTTCACCGTGAGTTTCTGTGGAGTCGCCTTTTCAAGGGTCACCTCCCCAAGGGAGACATCAATCCAGTTCTGGTAACCGCCGGTGTCCTTCACCGTGAACTCCAGGGAAGCTCCCCCTGTCTCCAGGACCGCCCGGCTTCCCCCTCCTCCCCGGCCGCATCCCTGGGTGAGAATAACCTCATACTTTCCCGCGGTCGCCACCGTGTAGTTCCAGACCGGATAGTCATTCGGGTTTCCCCAGAATCCGATACAGAGCTTCTTGGGATTTGGCTCGTAGCGCAGCATCACTCCCGAAATCCGGCAGTCCCGGGCATCCAGCTCAATGGCCTTGCCCTTCTCCTGTACCACATCCTTGCCCTCGCAGGCCGGCACCAGTCTCAACGCCATCACTCCCTCTGCGATCCCATTCAATTCAATGACACAAGGCCCGGCCTTCTTCATATAATATCTTCCCAGTTGATCCGGGAGAGACGGGACCTCAACCGGTCCCTGCCCGTTGAGCGTGGCCTTCAGGCCGGCACCGGCAGTGCCCTCGACCATGAGATCATACATTCCCCAGCGCGTGGCGCGAAACCTCGCCGTTGCCTTGCCCCCGTCGACACCGAAGTCCGCCCTCGGAATCATGACCTCCCCGTTTTTCTCAAACGTCGGTTTGGCTGCAACTTCCGGAAGCAGGAGCGGCAGGACGAGACAGGCTGGCAGCAGGAGGCGGATAAAAGGATGCATGAGTGCCAGTCTTGCCGGGGAGCCGAGCCTTGCAACCTCCTAATGCGGTTCCAACCAATGAGCGCTCAGTCCTTGAGAAACGGCTGTCCACTCCTGAGATAAGCGAACAGGTCCCGCAGTTCCTGGTCATTCAGGCCATCCAGGATACCCTCCGGCATGAGGCTGCGTCCCAGCGGCCTGCTCTCCTTCACAAGCTTCCGGGAAAGGGCTATCTCACTGCCATCAAATCCCCGCAAGGTCATCGTGCGCGGTCCGCTGTCGACCACGAACCCGACGAGCAACCGCTGGTCGGTGGTGCTGACCTGTACTCCCTCGAACCCCTCCCGGATCGTGGCGCCAGGATCAACAATGCTCGTGAGCATTGTTTCCAGGTCGTCGCGCTGGTAGTTTGTCAGGTCTGGCCCGAGCTTTCCGCCCTCGTGGAAGAGAACGTGGCATGATGCACAACGTTGCTTGAAGATCGGCCGTCCCCGGTAAGGGCTTCCCACTGCTCCCTCCACCACCCCGCGTATGCGTGCCACCTCTTTCCGTGGACTGCGCAGCGGCGCCGCTCCTTCCCCAAAGTGCTTCCTGACCAGGGCTGTTATCCGTTCACCCTTGTGACTACGCAGAAGCGCAATCGCTTCCAGCGATGTTGCCTCCGCCTTCACGTGACCCGCCTCAATGGCCTCCAACCACTCCTCGCTGAAGGATCTCCGCCCGGCCAGAAGGGCTTCCCCTCCCGGGCGCAGATCGCCGGCCAGGGAGTCCCACTGCTTCAGAATCTCCTTTCCAATCCGAGGACTTGAAAACGTCTGCAGGCCGGTCAGGGCGGCCCGCCGGAGCGTAACGTCTTTCTCTCCCTGAACCACCCCGAGCAGAATGCCCTCGCTCCCCTCCCGGCCCAGTTCGCCCAGCGTCCGGATCAAGCGCACCCGTTGCTCCCGCTCCGTCCGGGGGTCGCGTATCAGTTTTCCGGCCTCTGCGGCCGCCCCCTCCTCACCCCGCCGCAGCCGTAACACCAGCGACAGTTCTCCCCCCGCAGCCAGGGCCTCTGACAACTCGGGCGGAAGAGCAGGGATAACGCCCCCCGCGAAAGCCTGCTCGAAACCAAGCATCAGGGCCTTCCGCTCTTCTTCCGCTTCGCACAACTTCAGCAGCCGCGCACACATGAGAAGTCCACTCTCCCGGCCGCTGGCAGCATAGCGCCTCATCACACGCGGCAGAATTTCCCGCCGCACCATCGGCTGTTTTCGGATCTCGGGGTCACTGAACAGCGAGATCATTGGCACGTCGCCTTCCCGAACGTGCTTTTCCAGTGCCCACCACAGCATGAGCGGGACACAGGGGTCTTTCAGATCGCCACTTCGCTTGAGAAGTTCCCCAATCACCGGCAGACCCCGGGCCGACTCCTGCTTCATCACGGTCGAGGCCAGCTGGTTCCATACTTCGAGGTCTTCCTCCCGCTTCGCCAGCTTCCGCAGCTCCGTCAGGAATCCCGTTTCCCCCCGGTCACCCAGAAGCCGCGCAGCCCACGCCCGGACCGGGGGATAGGGATGCTTCAGCAATGACTCCCCCAGTTCCCTGGACCATCCGCCACCCTGGAAGAGGGCCCAGACTCCACCGAGCGCCTCCCGGCCCTCATGGTCGCTCACCCACCGGCTCAAACTTGCATGACTCTCCTCATCACGCGCCCGCTTCCCGAGCAGGCGCACCGCCATCTGGCGGTGCCACTTGTTAGGATGCTTCAGGAGAGCAACCAGTTCCTCTCTCGACTTACCCGCGAGGTTGATGTCCCTCTCCAGCTTCTGACTCCTGCCGCGCAGCCGGTAAATGCGCCCGGTAGAGGGATCGATCTGACTCTGGTAGTGCTGTCCATGCGCGATGTAGAAGTCGTAGAAGTCCGCCACGTAGACCGAACCATCCGGGGCATTGCAGAGATAGACCGGGCGGAAGGCGTCGTCCGAGCTCTCGAGTGGCCTGCCCACGTCCGTGGTTTCAAAGGTCGAGCCACGTTGCCTGCGCTCGGAGAGGACCAGGTGATGGTGCAGGGGGTCGGCGCTGAGAAAGCGCCCCTGCATGCGCCCGGGCATCGCACTCCCCTCACACACGATGGTGGCATGACTGAAACGCGGGATCGGATTCGTGCTCCGCATTTCAAGCAGATCGCCAAATGCAAAGGGATTGGCCACCGGCCCGAACTTGTTGGGCGTGCGGCCCTGCTTGAGGAAGTAGCCGGACTGCAGATAGTGCCAGCCCCGCGTGTTTCCGCCATTATGACCCGAAAAGAGACGCCCGTCGGAATCAAAGTCCAGGCCGAAGACATTGCCTCCTCCCTCCGCGAAGACCTCAAACCGCTCCCAGTGCGGATGGTAACGCCAGGTCATACAGCCTTCGAAGTAGACCGCACTCTGCCTGGAGGGATCCTTGCGTGGACTCCAGATCCGGGAAGCCACCGTGCTCCCCTGCCCCCCGTAGATCCAGCCATCGGGCCCCCATGCCAAGCCGTTCGCGATCGAGTGGGTATCTTCAAATCCGAAGCCTGCCAGATGCACTTCCGGGGCTCCATCCGGCTTGTCGTCGCGATCGCGATCCGGATAAAATAAAAGATAGGGGGTATGCATCACCCACACCCCGTCGTGATCCGGCAAGGCTGCATTCGCCAGGTCGAGACCCTCCAGGAATACGGTGTGCCTGTCGAAGCGTCCATCCTGATTGGTATCCTCGTGGATCGTGATTTTCGAGCGGCCGGGATAATGACTGGGCGGGGCCTTGGGCTCCTGGTCGTACTTGGCACGGTAATACTTGTCGCGGCTGATCTGCTTCAGACCCGCCGGATAGGGATACTGCCGGAAGTGGGCCACCCAGAGGCGTCCCCGGTCGTCAAAACTCAGGTGGGTGGGTTGCGCCACCTGCGGCTCGACAAGCAGTTCCTCGACCGCCAGATCCTCGTCCGTTCTCAATAAGGCAAGGCTCTCAGCCGGTGTCTTGCGCGGCCCGGTCACCAACTCCTTCGCTTCACCTAGGATACGGCTCGCTTCCGCGAATTTCTCGTAAGCTGCCCGGGCGGGCTCCTGCACAAGGGCCTTGCCCAGGGGAGCACGGTCTCCCCTCCAACTCTGCCATTCACCCTCGAGAATACACTCAAGAAAGTAGCCCTGAATTGAAGGCGCTCCGCCCCTGAATCCCCCTTGCGGGTCGTCATTGAAAATACGCACCACCACCTCGTTCCACTGGCCCTTCGGCAGCAATCCGGGAGGAACTTTGTAACGTGTCATCCCGTCCCCGGCGGCCTTCCCGAACCGGGGCGGGAAGGTCCCCGCTCCGCCAATGCGCCGCCCATTGATGTAGACCTCGTGCACATCCGCCAACTCCGTGACAGTGAAGGTCACCGATTCGCGCCAGAGGGAGCGTCCCGTCATCACGGTCCAATGGTCTGGCACCTTGACCCAGCAGCGGAACCACTTCTGGGCGGAATCGTTCCAGGTCATGGGAACGACAGCATCCTCCCACTCTTCCGCCAGCGCACCTGCCACGAGCGCAAGCGGCACGAGAGACAAGAAGACCTTCCTCATGGCTCGCCACCCTAGCGGATTCGCGCGGCATGCCAATGGTGGAGTGCTGGTCGCCACTCCTCCTCGCACAGAAGCCAAAACGACAGCATTCCCGCTTTCCCACCGGGCTCTGCCTGTCCTAGCCTCCCCCTATGAGATTCCTCTCCGCACTTATGGTTCTGTCTCTCTCCTCGCTCTCCGGCCTCGCCCAGGAAAGCGCCAAAACCCTCCGTCTCGGGCTGATCGGACTCGATACCTCACACGTGATCGCATTCACCTCCCGCTTCAACGAGCCGGACAATCCCAATCACGTCCCCGGAGCGACCGTGATCGCCGCATTCAAGGGCGGCAGCCCGGATATCCCTTCCAGCATCGATCGCGTACCCGGTTACACCAAGACCCTCACCGAAAAATACGGCGTGAAGATCTACAACGATATCACGAAAATGTGCGAGGAGGTCGATGCCATTCTCCTTACCAGCCTCGACGGGCGTCCCCATCTTGAACAGGTCAAACCGGTCATTGCAGCGGGCAAACCGGTCTTCATCGACAAACCGGTCGCTGGCTCCCTGAAGGACGCGGTCGAGATCTTCCGGTTGGCCCGGGAAGCGGAAGTTCCCTGCTTCAGCAGCTCCTCCCTCCGCTGGTACACCGGGGTCGTGGAAGTAGCCACTGCCGACATCGGGGAACTCCGCTCCGCCATCTCCTATGGCCCGGCAACCCTCGAGCCTCACCATCCCAGCCTCTTCTGGTACGGTATCCACCCCACCGAGTCGCTCTTCACCGTGATGGGACCGGGCTGCCAGAGCGTGGTGGCCACCGAAAGCAAGGACGCCATCGTGGTGACCGGCAAATGGGCCAACGGCTCCATCGGCACGCTGCAGGGAATCCGCAGCGGCAAGACCTCCTACAAGGTCACCTCCTTTGGAACCAAGGCCATTGCGGAACAGAAATCCGGGGGCGACTACACCCCCATGCTCCGGGAGGTCGTGAAATTCTTCCGCACTGGCAAACCTCCGGTCCCTCCCGGGGTCACCCTTGAGATCTACGCTTTCATGGAGGCAGCCGACGAGAGCATTCGCCAGGGCGGAAAGCCCGTCTCCATCCCGGAGTATCTCAAGAAAAACGGGTGGGAAAAGTAGTGGCCTGAACGGTCACGCACCCCTCCGGAGAGGACCGCATTCCCATCCCGGGGAACCCTTGCTCATTGCGCACCGACTCTATCTCCTTGAAATCTCACCCTTCCTCGCCGGATAGTGCTCCCGCTGCCTTCATGCAAAAGACACCTCTCATCCTCCTCCTCGCCCTGTGTGCATCTCCTGCCGGGATGGCCCAGTTCTACAATGACTACGAACTGGAGCCCCATGGATACTTCAGCAGGGACGCGAAGGATCCAACCACCCTCCTCATGAAGCGTATCCAACGGGGTGAAGTCCTGATCAAGGAAGCGAATGGCAAACCCCTGGTCGAACGCTTCCTCAAGGAACTCAACCTGGACAAGGACACCCAGGTCCTCGTCTTTTCCAAGACCAGCCTGCAACGACGGGCGGTCTCCTACAATAACCCACGCGCCATCTACTTCAACGAGTCGGTCTACCTCGGATGGATGCCAAACGGGAGAATCGAAATCGCGAGCTTTGATCCGGAACTCGGGCCCATCTTCTACTTCCAGCGCAAACTGGATGACAAGACCTCCCCCCTCTTCGCCCGGACGCGATCCTGCCTCGGATGCCACGCCGGGGATGCCACTAATTTCCTTCCCGGTTCCCTGGGCCAATCTGTCTACCCCGACCGGTCAGGCCGCCCCCTCAGGACCATTGACGACTATCGTCGCTCCGGCCATCACATTCCTTTCCGCCAGCGCTACGGCGGCTGGTTTGTGAGCGGCAATCACGGGGCCATGCGACACATGGGCAATGCCATTGCCACCCGCGAGAACGGGAAACTCTCCATTGACCGGGAGCAATTTGCCAATCTTGAGAAACTCGACCAGTTCTTCCGCACCGATGACTACCCCTCCCCTGGCAGCGACATCGCGGCTCTCCTCGTCTTCGACCACCAGATCACCATGCACTACCGACTGGTGGAGGCTGCCTACCAGGCCCGCCAGTCTCTTTTTGACAGCAAGCTCGATCCGAAGGAGACCGACGTTAGCAAGCTGGCCAAGGGCCGCAGTATCGAGGAATTCATGGAGGGACGAAACGAGGTTGTGGACTATCTGCTCTTCCGCGAGGAAAGCACCATTCCCAAGGTCTCCTGCGATCCCGGCTTCCGGCGCGCCTTCACCGCCAACCGCCTCCCTGACCAGAAAAAGCGTTCCCTCAAGGATCTCCGGCTCGATGGCAGGATCTTTGAAAACCGCTGCAGCTACATGATCTACTC
>JAKVCR010000003.1 GCA_022448985.1 Roseibacillus sp. | reverse complement strand
GAAAGTTGATACCGATCGGACTCGTTTGCCCCGGCAAGGTCGGACGCGTGTGCAAAACGGTCACCAGTGAAGGCCGGGTTGGGGCCGATGGCGCCCGTGAACGGGCTCTGGCTCTGAGGCAGTGGCGTCAACCGCTGGCCCCCGTCTTCCACGGACTCTGCCATGACCCGCAGCTTGATCTCGGTGTCCTCGCTGGGAGACCAGCTCAGGGAGCCCAGTCCCCCCAGGACGGAGCGATCGTCCGGACGGCCCCCGAGGGTCCGGTTCCGCACGAAGCCATCCCGCTCCTTCCAGTAGAGCTGGAAGGTGTGGCTGAAGGGGGTGTTGGCAAGGGGGCCGCTTGAAGAATAGGTCACCGCCCGCGAGTCGTAGGAGCCATACTCCAAGCTGGCCGAGTCCTGCCAGCTGTCCCCTGCCTGCAGGGTGGTCAGGTTAATCATCCCCGCCGCGCCGTTGACCCCGAAGTTCGCGCCCTGCGGGCCATGATGCACCCGGGCGGATTCCAGGGAGAGAAGGTTGGAAGCGTAGGTGAAAGCATCGCTGAAGGGGACATCGTCAATGTAGAGCCCTACCGCCGCCGGACCGAAGAACAGCGTATTGCTGAGACCCCGCATCGAGACCACGTTGCCATAGCCCCGGGTGTCACTGTCCACAAAGTGCAGGTTGGGCGCGAGGGCGCTCAGGTCCTCCAGGGTCTCGACACCGAAGCGCTCCAGGTCCTCGGGCGCGAGGACCGTTTCATCAAGGTCCCCCTCACCCGCGCCTGCGCTGTCAGCTGAGGCGGTGACCCGGATTTCGGGAAGAGTTTGGATAATCTGGGCCTTAACTCCACCGGGAAGAAGAAACAGAACGCCCAGCAGGGCCATCATATGAAGGGTGATAGCGAGTTTCGGCATGGCGCGGGAGTCTGCGAAGGGGGTGGCGCTTTGCAAGCGCCAAGCGAAAGGTTATATGGGCAGTAATACATACCCCTCCTTATGAAGCTCTTCCCCTTCTTAGCCCTTGGTGCCTTCATGCCCACCCTTCCCGCCGCAGACTGGCCCCAGTACCTCGGCCCCCGGGGAGACGCCATCTCGTCTGAAAAGATCAATGGTGACTGGAGCAAGAGTCCACCCCGGACCCTCTGGAAGACGCAGGTCGGCAAGGGGTGCGGCAGCTGGGCCATTGTCGAGGGCAAGGCCCTGGTGACTGGCAATGACGGGCGCAACGACATTGTGCGCTGCCTCAACGCTCAGACCGGTAAATCCATCTGGCGACACCAGTATCCTGAAAAGCTCGTCCCAAATCTCTACGAAGGCGGGCCAAACACGACCCCGGCGGTCGATGGCAGTCGCGTCTACACCTTGAGCAAGTCCGGGGTCCTCTTCTGCCTCAATCTCGCCGACGGGCGCCCCATCTGGCGCAAGCACCTGAAGACCGATTTCGGAGGCAAGGCCGGGGGCTGGGGCTTCACTGCCTCCCCGGTGGTGGATGGCGACCTCGTTTATGTCCTCCCCTGCTCCAAGGACGGGGCCTTTTATGCCCTCGATAAGAAAAGTGGCGCGGTCGCCTGGCACACCACCAATGTCCAGCGTTCCGGGTACGCCGCTCCTGTCCTCACCACCATCGACGGCACAAAAGCAGCACTCGTGTTCTACGGCCGCACTGTCGTCGCTCACGACCTGACCGCCAAAGGCAAAATCCTTTTCCAGCATCGCTGGAAAACCTCCTACGACGTCAATGCCAGCAACCCCCAGTACCACGATGGCAAGGTCTTCTTCGCCTCCGGTTATGGCATGGGCTATGCCGTTCTCGATGTCACCGGGACCAGTCCCAGGATTCTTCACCGGGACCAGGATATCCGCATGATCTTCCAGAACAGCGTCCGCACCGGCAACAGCATCACCGGCGTGTTCGGAGACAAGAGGATCGATGCCGAACTCATTCGCATGGACCTCGCCAGCGGCAAGATCCACTGGCGCGAAAAGATGCCCGGAACCAGGGCCTCTTCCGCCCTGGTGGGAGACACCTTCGTTCTTCTTTCCGAAACCGGCGATCTGGTAGCCGGCAAGTTAAGCGATCGTGGTTTTACGGAGACCGGGCGCCTCAAGATTCTTCCCAGGAAATGCTGGTCTCCCTTCGCGGTCGCGGACGGAAAGCTGATCGCCCGCAACAACAACGGGGACGCGATCTGCCTCGATGTGAGCCCCTGAGGGCAGGGCCCTACTGGCTGACGAGATGGGGCGTCACGAAAAAGTAGAGATCGGTCATCGTCTTCTGCTTCCGCTTGCTCTTGAAGAGATTCCCGATCCCGGGGGCATCTCCTAGAATGGGGATCTTCTCCTCGCGTCCGATCTGCCGCGCCATGCGCAGGCCCCCAAAGGCGAGGGTGCTTCCATGCGGAACCTCCACCCGGGTCTCAGCCTGGCGGGAATCGAGCACCGGATTCATGAGCTGGCCCTTGATTTCGTTATTCTTCATGCTGGGCAGGGGGGCGAACCCGGAGATGGCCGAGACCACGGTGAGAATGTGCAGCTTCACGCTATTCTCTCCTATCGATTGAGGCGTGATATGGAGTTGAACCCCCACGGGCTTGTAGGTGATCTTCTCGGTCACGAACTTGTCGTTGGTAAGACGACCCTCACGGATGGGGAGTTCCTGTCCGGCCATCATGTAGGCCGGTTGTCCCGCCTCCACCGTCATGCGCGGCTGGGATACCACCTTGACCATTCCCGATCGCTCAAGGGCTTCGAGGGTCACATCGATCCCGACCCCCGCCTTCTGCAGCGCCCCCACGAGGTTCAGCATCCCGCCGGGATCCGGTCCGACCCCACTGAGCGGATCTACCACCCTGCCGACAAAGGCCGCCGGGCTGAAGTTCCCGAGCAGGGCCTGGGAATTGGAGGTGCCCAGATGCTTGAGAAGCGAGTTCATCCCTACCTGCATGTCGAAGTCGTCGGCGACTTCAAAGATGCGCACCGAGATCTCAACCTGCTTGCGCCCGGAATCAACGTGCTCCATCAATTGCATCACGCTGGCCTGGGCGGCCTTCGCACAAGTGATGACCAGAACATTTTCCGAGGGCAGGGCCGAAACGGTTCCTTGCTCCCCGAGATGGGCCTGGACCACCTTGACGAGCGGCTCGAGCTGGTTCGGAGTTACCGTGACCACCGAGTTATCGTTGAAGCTCTTGCGACTGTTCGACACGTTCACCCCGCCAAAGTGTTCGAGCCGATAATAAATCTGCACTTTGCCATCCGGACGATGGAAGGTCGGAATGTTCCGGGTCCGTCGGGGGCGCGGCGCCGACTCGGCGGTGAATCCCTTTTCGCCGTAGACCTGGTGTTTCCCGAAAATCTTCGACCAGTTCTGCCCCGCACTCATGCGCCCCCAGTCCGCCAGTTGGATGATCTGGTTTGATCCCCCCAGGGCCCTTGCGTCGCGCCCGGTATTTCCCGAGAACGCGATGGGTGTCCCGAGGGCGATTGATGCCTCGCGCTTATCGGCCCCGGTCCCTTCCACGCTCTCACACTGGCAGAAGAGCAGGGGGAAGAGACCGAGAAGTGCACGCAGCAAGAGCCGCTCCCATTCCGCTGCAGGCGAAACGGGGACGGGGAGCCGGGCGCGGGTATTCCCGATCTTGAGTGGCGAGACCATAAGGGTGAACGGTGGTCGTCGGACTTGCTGGAGCAATCCTACCAACAAAAGGGGCAAAGTATTACATAAAAGTTTAATATTTGTCCTTTGCCCTCTTCGCACGCATCGGACGTAAAAATCGAATCCTTCGAGATCCCCGCGACTCCCCTGCGCTTCTCTTGACGCCGCTGGCAACTCAACCACACCGTCTGAAGCGTGCCCTTCCAGCCCCATCCCCAACGCCCGGAGTGGAAAGTCGGTGAAAAGGCCGACCCCCGCGACCCCCCTCCCGAGGTTCCCGGGGATGATATGCGCGCGCTCTACGGATGCGCCCCCGGAGACTGGGAGCTACGCCTCTACCTCGTCCCCGCCGCAACCCCCCACCACGAAATCATCGAATTCTTCGAAGTGGGCACCGCCTCTGCCATCCGACACGGCTGGGACGAACATGAGACCCTCGATCTCGTTACCAGCACCCTCACCCGTATCAGCGAAGTCGTTCCGGGGTCCATCGAACTGGCCTCTCCCAGCGCGCTACGCTTCCGCTTCTGGCGCCGGATGCGCACCGACGAGCTTGAAGAGATTGAGGAGGTCTACCGAAAGGTTGACGATTATCAGGCTGGCCTTGAGCGCTACCTCAACCAGGGGCTGAGCGGTTCCTCCCTCCTGCACGATGTGGGGGAGTCCGGGGTGTTACACCTTCTCTGGCACTGATTCTTAATCCCCGGAACCGCTCGTCGCGCGCCCCCCGCTTCCATCCTCAGGGCCTCCTTCCTGCGCAAACGCCTGCCCTGCCAGCAGGCAGGCCGGGACCACCACGAGGAGAAGTTCCAGACGCGGAACAGAATGGAGGGTGAACAGTTCCGCTCCATCAAAGAGTAGCGATCCCAGGCCACAGGCCAGCAACCCTGCCCAGAGAGACTGCCCCCGGTTCCCCTCCTTCCACGCCTCCCGAACACTCCACCCCAGCACGACGAGGAGCAGCACGAGCCCGATCAGGCCGCCGAGGACAAACTGAGTCAGGTACGAGCTGTGCGGGTGGTGAACGAGCCAGCCCAGTTCTTCCGCGGGAATTTCGCTATTCGTTCCAAAGCCCCGCCCCACCACAAATTCAAGGCCCGAGAGACGCTCCACGAACCACTGGTAGATGGCAAAGCGTCCCGATGAGCCCCGCTCAAGGAGCCCCCCCGCCGCATCCGCACCCTGCTGACTCCGGAGGAGCGCAAGGAAATAGAGTCCCCCCGTCCCGGCGATGGCGATCACCGCGCTGCGGCAGGACCGCCACTCAAAAAAGAGCAGCGCTCCCACGCCCCCCGCAAAACCCAGCATGGCCCCCCTGCTCTGGCTTGCCAGCATCCCGAATACCAGCACCGCAAGTGCCAGGGCCCAGGGGATCCTGGAAAGCCACCCCCTGCCCCGAACGGTGAACCACGCTGCCGCAACTGCCCCGGAGGAGCACAGCATTCCGGTCAAAACCGGATTCAGTCCCCCATACTCCCGGTAGACGAGGACATTCCGGAAACGGTGGGAAGCAAGGTCGTGAGCGGGGTCTCCATAAAAAACTCCCAGCAGGAAAACCACCAGGCAGGCCCCAAGAACGGCTAACCCCCCGATAATCCAGATCCCAAAATCCTTCCGCCGCCCCACTGCGACGAATGCCGCCCCCAGCAAAAAAAGCACCCCGGCATCTCCGGGCCGTCCCACCTCAACCAGGGGGGGATCGGCCCAGCTTCGGCTCAGGGCCTGCCACCCAAGCAAAAGCCCCACTGCCCAGAGCCAGCGGACCGCCCAGATCGCCCCCGCCACCCGATCGGCACCAACCAACAGAAAGGGCACCACCAGCCCGAGGGCCCGCCGGTGATGCCAGCCGTCCCCAACCCAGAAACCGACCAGCCAGAGCCCAAGCGCCACTGCCAGAAGCGCTTCGCGCCACTCCCAACAGCGGTTCATGCATCCCCAGGCTCTGCCTTCCAGCCGACTCATCGCCCCTATGCTTCCGACTGTCATGGGAAGGTCAAGTGACGGTAAAAAAAACCTGTCGCTCGCGCCCCCGGAATAGCCCTTATTACTGCTGTGCACGATGCCCTTGTCCAACTCCTGGGCGCTCCCAAGGTCTCCACTGCCACGGAAGTTCTCACCATCCACGCAACCGACAAGTGGCACGCCTCCGCTCTGCCTGAGGTCGTGGTCTTTGCAGAGACCACCGGGGATATCGTGAAGGTCCTGCAATTTGCACATGAAAAGGCCATCCCGGTGACCACCCGCGGAGCGGGCGTTGGCTATGTGGGCGGCTGCGTGCCCCAGGAAGGCGGAATCGCGCTATCCGTCTCACGGATGAACAGGATCCTTGAGCTCAACCCCGAGGACGGAGCCGCTGTGGTACAGCCCGGAGTGATTACCGGGGACCTGCAGGATGCCGCGCGCGAAATTGGCTGGTACTACCCTCCCGATCCTGCCTCGCTGAAAGAATGCTCACTGGGCGGCAACATCGCCACCAATGCAGGCGGACCCCGGTGCCTCAAGTATGGGGTCACCCGCCCTTACGTTCTTGGTCTTGAGGTCGTTCTGGCCGACGGCTCGGTCCTTCATTGCGGATCCCGGTGTCACAAGAACAAGACCGGGTTTGACCTCGTGGGCCTCTTTGTGGGGTCGGAAGGAATGCTCGGCGTGGTGAGCGAAGCCACCCTGCGGCTCATTCCGCATCCGGAAACCCGCGCCATGCTCACTGCCACCTTTGCCGAGTTCCCCCAGGCCGCGCACGCCGTGCAGAAGATCCTCAATTCCGGCCACCTCCCTTCTGCGCTCGAAATCACGGATGGATTCACCCTGCAGGCAGCCCGCGAATATCTCGGGCCTGCCGCCCTCCCCGCCGGGGACGCCCACCTTATCGTCGAAATTGACGGGAGGCGGGCCGCGGTTGCCGGCGAGCGCGAGGAGCTCGCGTTCCTGCTGGAGGAACTCGGGGCCCTGGCGGTGGAGCACCACCCCGACGACAAGGCCTGCGAGACGATCTGGCAACTCCGCCGGGACTTTTCCTATTCCCTGCGGCACACCGGCCTGACCAAGTTGAATGAGGATATCGTGGTGCCCCGTTCCAAGCTGGTCGAGTTGGTCGAATTCGCCCACGGACTGCAGGAGGAAACCGGAATTGCGATAGCGTGTTTCGGCCACGCCGGGGACGGCAACATTCACACCAACCTGATGGTGGAGGACTACCAGGATCCCTCCGTGCGTGCCCACGCCGACGACGCTCTCGACCGGCTCTTCACCTGGATCCTTGAAAACGGGGGGGTCATTACCGGGGAACACGGAGTTGGCCTGGCCAAAAAACGGTGGTTTTCCGAGGCCGTGGGAGCGGAGGGCGTAGCCGCCCACCGGGCCATGAAGACCGCCCTTGATCCCAAGGGCATCCTCAACCCCGGGAAATTCATCTGAACCCGCGCCCCGAAGAATACGGCCCCCGCCATGGTCCCCCCAAGACGCGACCCGCCAGCCAAAACTTCCCGTTGTAAGTGCACCCCGCCGGGGAGATACTCCGCAAAACGGCTGTATCCATGCGAGTTCCTCTTCCGCCCTCTGCTCTGATCGCGATCCTCCTGCCGGGCCTGGCCCCTGCTGAATTTGCATTTGAGAAGTACAAGGAGCGCCTGCCCTGGATCTGGGAAACCCCTGCCAAGCCCCCCGCCCCCGCCGTCAAGGCTGCCGCGTGGCCTGGTGATGAGATCGACAAATTCATTCTGGCCGCGCTGGAAAGCAACGCCATGAAGCCGACGACGCCAGCTAGTGATCGCCACTGGTTCCGCCGCATCAACTTTGCCATCACGGGGCTGCCCCCGACCCCGACCGCCATGCGGGCCTTCCTGGCTGACCAGAATGAGAGCCGCTACAAAAAGGCGGTAGAGGCTCTCCTCGCCTCACCCCACTACGGCGAACGCTGGGCCCGGCACTGGATGGACCTCGTCCGCTATGCTGAATCCCGCGGACATGAAAGCGACTTCGGGATCGCAAATGCCTGGCGTTACCGGGACTACCTGGTGCGCGCCTTCAATGCCGATGTGCCCTACGACCAGTTTGTCATGGAGCATCTCGCGGGCGATCTTCTCAACCCGCCCCGCCTCCACCCGGAAACCCGTGCCAACGAATCCGTCCTGGGCACCGGTTGGCCGTTCCTCGGCGAGGAAGTGCACTCCCCAGTGGACATCCGTCAGGATGAGTGCGACCGCACCGACAACAAGATTGACGTCCTGAGTAAGACCTTCCTCGGCCTCACGGTGGCCTGCGCACGGTGCCACGATCACATGTTCGATGCCATCTACCAGAAGGACTACTACGCCCTCTCGGGGTTTGTCGCGAGTTCAAGCTACCGCCAGGTCCGCTACGAATCGATGGAGATCAACAGGGCCCAGGCCCGGAAGCTGGAGACCTTGCGCCGGAAGATGGAAGCGGGGGTGCTCAAGAACTTCACGAAGGCCGCCGCGCCCCACTTCGCCGAGCTGAGCAAGCGGGCCACCTTCCGCGTCCCGGGACCGCTTACTCTCAAGCCGCAGGAGGGGCAGAATGTCCGGGTGCTTGCCGATTATACCCGCCCCGGAGTCACCCCTTGGATTGTCAATGGCCCCTCCTTCGGCCCGGGGGCCTCTCCTGAAGGGGCCCTCCTGCTCGGTTCCGGCAACGACGCCCCGGGGCTGCGGATTACTGGCTACGGAGCCGCTCGCCGCGATCCCTTCTGGAACGGCCTCAAGATTATCGACAGTGAAAACGACTCCGGCTCCTTCAACAGCCACTCGCGCTCCGGCAAGATGATCCGCACACCCGCCTTTGAGTTGAAAAGCGGCCGCCTCCACTACCTCATCCGCGGTCACGCCTCTGTCTACGCCGGAGTCGGGCAGCACATCATGGTCACGGGCCCGCTCCACGGACGGCTGATCCAGAAACCGAAAATCGATGGCGACCACCCGCGCTGGGTGAGTCACGACCTCTCCCGCTACGCCGGGTTGCGCACACACATCGAATTCGGGGCCGAGGGCGGCAGCCCGCTTGAGGTCCTCATGGTTGTGGAAGCCGACAAGCCTCCCCCCATTGAACAGAAACAACTCAACCTGACCCGCCACGAGCTCTCCGCGGCCTGGAAAGACTTGGCTAATGGCGTGATCCGGAAGGAAACCCTTCACGCCGCCCGCTGGATCGTCGGGCAGCCAAAGCTCAAGGCCGCCCAGATCGCGCCCGCCTATCTTAAACAGCTCGAGAAAATTCGCGAGGGCGTGATGTGGGAGTCGCGGCTGGCGGTAGCCTGGCTCGATGGCAACGGGGTGAACGAATACAACCTGGACCGGGGCAGCCCGGCCCGGGCCCTTGATCCCGCCGTGCGAGGGCTTCCAAAAGCCTTCGGGCTCACTCCCATCGATTCCCAGACTTCCGGCCGCCTGGAGCTGGCCCGGCAAATCAGTGACCCAAAAAACCCGCTCACCGCCCGCGTAATGGTGAACCGGATCTGGCACCAGCTCTTCGGCCAGGGCCTTGTGAGGACCGTTGATAACTTCGGCTGGCTGGGCGAGCGCCCCTCGCATCCCAGGTTGCTGGATTACCTGGCCCGCGAGTTCGTAGACACCCACAAGTGGTCCACCAAGTCCTTCATCGCGCGCCTCCTCCTCACCCAGACCTATCGGCAGTCCAGCCAGAGTGCCGATCCGGAATTCGATAAGAGTGACCCAGAGAATATCCTCCTCCACCGGATGCCCGTGCGACGTCTGGAGGCAGAGGCAATCCGTGATGCCGTTCTCGCGGTCTCCAGACGCCTCGACCACAAGGTGGGCGGCAAGCCGGTCCCCACCTATCTCGACGAGTTCGTAGTGGGCCGCGGGCGCCCCGGAGGGGGCCCTCTCGACGGAGCTGGTCGTCGCTCCCTCTATACCTCGGTACGGCGGAACTTTCTTCCCACCCTCATGCTGGCCTTCGACTTCCCCTCCCCCTTCAGCACCAAGGGCAGGCGCGATATCACAAACGTCCCCGCCCAGTCCCTGGCTCTCATGAACGACAAGCTCATCTACGAACAGTCGAAAACATGGGCCCAACGCATCCTGAAGGAGATGCCGACAGCTTCGCCGCCGGAACGCTTTACCCGCATGTTTGAGGACGCATTTGCCCGACACCCCGAACCTCATGAGCTGACCATTCTGATGGAGTCTCTGCCAGAGCTCATGCAGTTGCATGGTGGCAATCCGGATTCCGCCGGGCTCTGGCAAGACCTTTGTCACGGCCTCTTTTCCATGAATGACTTCATCTACCTGCAATGAGGACGAACGATTTGCTTCTCTCCCGCCGCGAGATCCTTCAGCGATCGTCGATGGGGTTCGGGGCCCTCGCCATGGCGGGCCTCCTGGAAAAGACCCAGGCCGCCTCGCCCCTTATTCCCGACAGCCACTTCCCCGGCCGGGCGCGCAATGTGATTTTTCTCTTCATGGAGGGCGGGGTCTCGCAGGTGGACTCCTTCGACTACAAGCCGATGCTTGAAAAGCATCATGGCCAGAATCCCCGCAGCGCGATCGGCAAACTGGAGAAAACCCAGTTCGAAAACATCGGCAAGGTCATGAAGTCCCCCTGGAACTTCAAGCAGCGCGGCCAGTGCGGGGCCTGGGTGAGCGATCTCTTCCCCCACATCGCCGAGCTAGCCGACGAGCTTTGCATCGTGCGGTCGATGACTTCCAAGTTCCCGGAGCACACCTCTGCCAACTATTTTTTCCACAGCGGAACCGGACTGCAGGGACGCCCCAGCATGGGGGCCTGGGCCTCCTACGGGCTGGGCAAGGAAAGCGATAACCTGCCCGGGTTTGTCGTGATCAACGGCGGACGGATCCCCTCCGGCGGCCTGGATTGCTTTTCCAATGGCTTCCTCACCGCCACCCACCGCGGCAGCTTGCTGAATGCCAACGGCACGCCGGTTGCAAACGTAAGGCCTAACGAACGCAACGCCCAAAGCCAGCTCCTCAAACGCAAGCTCATCGGGCGCCTCAATGCCCGGTCCACCCAGGGCAACTCCGAACTGGAATCCGCTATCATTAACTATGAGTTGGCCGCCCGCATGCAGCTGGCGGTCCCGGAACTCATGGACTTCAGCAACGAGAGCGAGGCGACGAAAGCACTCTATGGTATCGACGATGGCTACAAAGGCACCAAGACTTACGCCCGCGAATGCCTCATTGCACGCCGCCTCATTGAGCGCGGCGTGCGCTTCGTGGAGTTGACCATCCCTGATATCGGGGAGGACCGCTGGGATGCCCACGGGGGCCTCCAGAAGAACCACGGAAATAATGCCCGCTCGGTGGACAAGCCTATCGCAGGGCTGCTCAAGGATCTCAAGTCCCGGGGCATGCTGGACGATACCCTGGTCCTATGGTCCGGCGAGTTTGGACGCACGCCCTTTGCCCAGGGAGGCAACGGGCGGGATCATAATGAATTCGGTTTCTCGCTCTGGATGGCGGGTGCCGGGATAAACCCCGGCACCGTCTACGGGGCTACTGACCAGTGGGGCTACAAGGCGATGGAAAACCCGCTCGAAATCCACGATCTCCATGCCACCGTCCTCCACCTGCTGGGCATCGACCATGAGAAGCTTACCTACCGCTTCAGTGGTCGCGACATCCGCCTCACCGATGTGCATGGCCGGGTGGTGCAGGAGCTGCTGGGCTAGGACCCCCTGCCCGCAGGGCCCTGTATTCCGCCCCGGGGCTCCGGCTCCATGGGCACGCCGCTGCGGTTCCTACTCCCCGAGCTTGAACCTCTGCTGCACCGCTTCAAAGACTCCCAGCGGTGCTGGCGCCAGCCCCTCGGAAGAATCCGGGCGATGGGCTGTGATCAAGGCGGAGGGATCGATGCGGTTCCGGGGCGACAGAGAATACCCCTCGCCCGGCTCAAGGCAGGCTCCCTCGTAGACCTCGAAATGGAGATGGGCAAGCCAGGCCCCGTTGCCAGTGCCCACGGTTCCCAGTTGCTGCCCGCGCGCCAAGACCGCACCTGGGGCCACGGAGATCCTGTCGAGATGGCCATAGAGGCTGTGGACCAGACGCCCATCCGGCAGACGATGCCCCATTATAACCACCTTGCCCCACTTGCTTCGCTTATCCCCAGCAAAAACGACAAGCCCGTTGCCAACCGCATAGACCGGATCGCCGAGGTCAGAATTGCCTCCGCCGATTCCGTTCAAGTCGTCGCCCAGGTGCGGCATTCCTGCCCGCTCATTCATCTCCAGAAAAGGCTGGGCATTGTAGGTAAATGCACCCCTTTCGGAGCCGAGGGGTTGCTCAAGGAAAACGACCGGAGGAAGAAGGAAGCGCGTGAAGGCATCGTGCAACACGAAGGCTCTGTCAAAGACCGGGATGCGCCCATCTGAATCCTCGCCTGCTCCTACAGGATAGCCGGGCGGGGCGTCCGCATCCTGCCATGAGCGCAGTGATTGAATGGGGTCACTCTTGCGCGGAGTATTAAAAAAAATCGCCCCCAGCAGGAAGAGCACGAAGATGCACAGCCCCACCACGATCTCACTGCGAAATCCCCGACCCATTGGCTGATCAGAAATCGAGGTATATCTCGGTCCGACGGTTGGCGCGGCGGCCCTCCGGGCTGTCCTCCCCTCCCTCGGTGGTATTGGGCCTGCGGGGTTGAGTCTTCCCAAGGGCAATGGTCTCGATCTGCCCGGGGGCAACCCCGCTATCGACAAGGAACTGGCGAACTGTCTCGGCACGACGGCCGGAAAGGCTTTTGTTGTAGGCTTCAGAACCAATGGCGTCGGTGTGCCCACTGAGGGTAAGCTTCTTCTCCTTGTCGGTTTGCAGCAGGAGAGACACGATTTCCAGCTGCCGCGCAGTCCGTGGGCTAAGTGCCTCCTCATCAAAACCGAAGTAGAGAATCAGGGTATCACCCCCCTTCGGATTACGAATGAGAGGCGTGTAATAGACATCCCCACCCGCCACGCGCTGGGCATAATCCGCCAGCAACTGGTCGAGATTGATCTCGACCACCCGCCAGGGTGAGTTTTCATCGGCCCGCCTCAGGTTGACCCCGAACTGGGCCGCCTGTAACCCATCGCTTGTTTCCACGTTGGCAAGGAAGGCTGCCACATTATTGCGGTTCAGCACCGAGCGGAGGGGCTTGTGCTCGCGCAGCTGATACTGCCCTTCCTCAAAGACTATGCAGAGACCCGCGATCTTGGCGTCGGAAACCTCCCCGGGGGCCACAAAGGATCTCGCGGTCTCAAACCTCTGCCTGAGGGCCGCTTGCAGAAAAGCGTCGGTAATACCCAGGGCATCGACCAGGACCGCGCGGCCAGGCACCTCCCCATTTATGGCGGCCCTGGGAAGAACCACTTTCTGGACGCCCCACTTGCCCTGCTCCCGGAGAAGGTCCAGATAGATGCGCGATCCGTAATCGTCACTCAGGTTCAGGGCCCAGCGAACGCGTTTGTTTACCTCCAGTTCCCCGATCTCACTGATGGGACGGTCCTCATGGAGCTTGAGGCGGGCCTGGCTGGCCAGCTTTTGCAGTTGCTTCAACTGATCCTCCGAAAGGGCCTTCCGGCCGATCAGGTTGGCTGCCGCCCGGACTTTCCCGGCCTCCAGGGTCCGCCCGATCTGTTCTACGAGAAGGGCGGGATCGGCGGTCGTCACCCCAATCCCGAGTGACTTGAGGATCTGGTCTGCACTCTCCGGTTCCACCGTCACTTCCACTAGGCCGGTTTCTTCCGGGGGCTGATTGAGCACGTTGAGTGTTTGCAACTCTTCTTCCGTTTCTTCGACCCCGCCACCGTCATCCACCGCCTTGCCTTGCGAAGAAAGGAAGCGGGGGCCATAGAGAAGAGCCCCCCCGCAAATGACTACCACCGCGACGAGGCCTACCATCCCAAATGTGCTGCGGGATTCGTAGGAGTCGTGAGGAGCGGAGGACATGAGCGGAGGAATGAGCGAAAGCCCAATGCGCTACTATAGGGTCTAACTTGGAAAACGAAAAGGGCCAACCTCTCCCGTCTCTACTCTTTGTTCTCCATGCGGGCCACCCGCTCAAAGGGCCTGACCCGGTAGATTTTCCGCCCCCGCTGGACCGCGATGGACGTCTGTTGGACGGCCGCCGACGCCACCAGGCGGGCATAAAAATCGACGGGGTGCTCCACTCTGACATTATTGACTCCCAGAATGAGGTCCCCCGGTCGCAAGCCCCGCCGGGCCGCCTGACTGCCAGGGGAGACCGCCGTGACGAGAACGCCACTGCCCCCCCGGGTGCGCTGGAGGAGGGTCAATTCCTGCACCTTTATCCCAATGTCCTGAACGATCCGCTCATCGGTAGCACTGCGCGTGCCCGGTTCACGCGACCGCGTCAGGGACTCCGAATCTTCGGCGTCTATGACGGTGGCGGTAAGGCTCACCTTTTCCCCAGCCCTCCACACCGTAATAGGCACTTCCCGGTCGACTGACGTCCGTTGGATCTCACTGAAGAATTGAACGCGGGTTGCCACCGGTTTCCCGTTATAGCTGACTACCACGTCATCGGCCTGTAAGCCTGCCTTCTGGGCAGGCGAATCCGCCACCACATCCGCGATGTAGACTCCGCCGCTTTCGTGCCAGCCAATCTTTTCCCGCACGAGGGGATTCCAATCGTAACAGCGCACCCCCAGCCACCCGCGGATCGCTCTCCCCTTGGCCAGGATTTGCTCAAACACTTCCTGCACGTCGCTGGCTGGAATAGAGAACCCAATCCCCACAAAGCCCTGGTCCTCGGTATCGGGAGAGTAGATCGCGACATTAATCCCGATGATCTCTCCATAGATATTGATCAGGGGGCCGCCTGAATTCCCCGGATTGATCGCCGCATCTGTCTGGAAGAGATCTCGCTGGCGATCCGAGATCGTCCTCTCCTTGGCCGAAATGATTCCACGCGTCACGGTTTCCCCAAGCCCGAAGGGGTTTCCAATGGCGAGGGCCTGCTGCCCCTGCCGAACGCGCCCCGAATCCCCGAACTTGAGTGGCTTGAAATCGCGATCCGCCTTGATCCGGATAACCGCGATGTCGAGGGCCCGGTCTTCGCCGATCACGACCGCCGGATAGGTCTTCCCATCATGCATGGTGACGCTGATCTTCGACTTCCCGTTTGTAACATGCTCGTTGGTCACAACGTGGCCCTCTTCGGAGACGATCACCCCGGACCCGATCCCGCGCACTGGATAACCCTCATCAACCCAAATCCGCCCGAACCAGTCCTGCATAAGCTGGCGCTTGATGCCCTCGGTGTGCAAGGAGACCACGGACGGGACAACCGCTTCGGTCAGCTTGGCGAATTCCTCGTCGAGAGCGGCGAGATACTCTACCTCCCCGGGAGAAAGCGCTGGCTTATTGCTCAGGGTATACCTCTCCGGG
Organism: Roseibacillus sp.; assembly: GCA_022448985.1. Lineage (GTDB taxonomy): Bacteria > Verrucomicrobiota > Verrucomicrobiia > Verrucomicrobiales > Akkermansiaceae > Roseibacillus_B. The sequence goes on along the minus strand of JAKVCR010000003.1, from coordinate 30,157 downwards.
GCGAACTTCTCCTCCCGGTCTCTTTCCCCAAATTTAAAGATGTCGAAAAGCCCCTCGCCCCCCTGGATCTTCCGGAAGACAAATACAGCGAGGAATGCCAATGCGAATACCCCGAGCAAAACAGCGAATCTGCGCATTCCGTCGTTCATAAGGCGCGAGGGGGAACGTTGACAAGAATGCCTCCATCCTTCCCATGGTTAAAGCGGAATCTCTTCCGGCCTTTGTCTGAACGGATCCTAGCATCCCCGGCGAAGGGCCTCGAATGCCCTTCCCAGCGCACGGGCAGTGTCACCAGCCAGCAAGGACTCCGCTGACTGCCCTTCCTCGATGGCTAGCTCCGCCGCCCGTCCCGCCAACCAGGCGGCCGCGCGAGCCGCATCCATGAGCCGGAGACCTCCGGCAACCAACGCCCCCAGCAGTCCGCTCAGGACGTCGCCCTGCCCTCCAGTGGCCATCCCGGGATGCCCTGTGCTGTTGTAATGAAGATCCTCCCCCGTCGCGGTCACAACGGTTCGCGCACCCTTGTAGAGCAGGGTGCAGGGGTAGGCCGCTACGAATTTCCTCGCCCTTTCGGCCCGGCTCAGCCCGTCCGCCGCGCCTGGGAAAAGTCGCCCCATTTCGCCTGGATGCGGAGTAAGCACCATCTGGCGGTGCACCCTCTCCTCTGCCCCCGCGGCAGCAAGAAGGTTCAGCGCATCAGCATCGACCACAAGCGAGATATCGTTGCGCCCGAGAAGACCCAGGAGAGCGGTCTCCTCGCCTCCCTCGTGATGGCCCAGCCCGGGGCCAATCACCAGAACGTCCTGCCCAGCATCAGCAACCTCCGCATAACTGTTCACCGGCCTGACCATTGCCTCCGGCGGGACCCCCGCCGCGAGCAGGAGCTGATAATCCCGCTCCAGGACATAAACTGTCACGAGCCCGGCACCCCCGCGCAGAGCGCCGAGGGCCGCAAGCCCCGCGGCCCCGAGCATTCCACGCGACCCCCCTACAATTCCGACCCGCCCGGCCTGGCCCTTGTGAATCTCAAAGTCCCGGGGCGCTAGAAGGGGGCGGAGATTCTGTGAGGTGGTCAGGCGGTCTCCATCGGCCGGAACAGGCAGCTCCTCAAGGGGAATGACCTCGATCCGGCCAACATGATTGAGGGCCCCGTCAGCCACCAGTCCCCTCTTGGGTATCCCAATGGTGGCGGTGAGGTCTGCCTGCACCCCCCCCTCCCCAGGCTCCCCCGTATCTCCATCGAGTCCGGAGGGAATATCTACCGCCACCACCCGCGCACCTGCGCGTGTCCGCAGGTCATTCATCTCCGCAGCGAGGGCGCACAGGGGATCGCGTAAGGGTCCCCTGGCCCCGATTCCGAGCAACCCGTCGATCAGCAAAAGGGGCGGCGGTTGGTCAATCGGGACAAAGGCGTCTCCTTGCAACTCCACCTCACCCAACTCCCGCAGCTTACGGCGAGGGAGAAGGTCCAGCTCCAGGGGCTGAAAGGGACACCGCGCCACAATATTCCACCCCGCCGCCCGCAATACCTGCAGGGCCACAAGAGCATCGCCCCCGTTATTCCCCCGGCCCAGATACGCCACCGCCGTCCCGGGTTCCGGATAGAGCCGCCGCAGGGCCTCCCCCAGTCGGCGCCCTGCTCTGTCCATGAGGGCCTCGGCAGAAACTCCGGCCCGGAAAGCCTGTTCCTCCAGCTCGCGCATTCCCTCGCAATCGATCAGCCCCATGGGCACAGCATACTCTCCGCGAACCTCATCGCACTCCTCATTTTACGGCGTTTTTGCCGCTCTAGCGCGAAAGTCGATAGTTCGCAATTCCCTCCGCAATCCCACGCGCCACAGCATCACGGTAGGCCCCCTTTTTCATGCGGGATCGTTCCCGGGAATTGCTGACGAATCCGCATTCCACCAGGACAGCAGGATTACGAGAAGCCCGCAGGACATAGTAGCGCCCGAATTTTACTCCGCGGTTGGAAGCCCTCACGCGGCGCAGCATGCCCGCCTGGATGGCCTCCGCCAACGGCCTGCTCCCCGCCCCGTAATAGTACGTTTCCAGCCCGGATACAGAGCGCTTCCACGTATAGTTGTAGTGCAGGCTTACGAAAATCGAGCCGCGGTAGCGATTCCCGATCGCCGCCCGCCGGGAGAGCGAAATAAAGGTGTCACTCTTACGGGTCATGGTTACCCGCAAGCCGCTCGACAACAGGTAATGCTCAAGGCGCAGGGCGGTATCGAGGGCGAGATGCTTCTCGTAAACCTTCCCCGTCCGTCCACCACGATCGTCTCCCCCGTGGCCCGGATCAATCACCACGCGGCTGAACTGCCCCGCAGAGGCTCCCGCCACGCCGAACAGAATCGCAAGAGTGGCGAGAACAGATCCCCGAAGGGGAGAACGGAGGAAGACCCGGGGCAGATGCATGTGGAAGGCGCGGGGCGAGGAATTACGATGCAATTTAAAGGCTGGCCGGACGCAGGTCACGATCAAAGGTCCGGGCGCGCAGTTACCACAAGCAAATGAGCCTTGCCTCACTGCTCCTCAAGCCGGAAAAAAAATATTCTCCCATCCGGAGGCTGGAATTCGAAGCGGGTATCCGAAGGCCTGAACACAGGAGTCCGGGCGGAAATGTCCGTAAAGGCACTGATCAGGTCCGCGGACTCGGTTGCTTGCACGGAACGATCGCCATTATAGGCAAACTCAATAAAGAATCTGCCGCTATCCAGAATCCCGAACCCTTTAACCCTGAGTTCAGCTGACACAACCGACTGGGCCAGGCCAATATTTGCCGCCGCTATCTGGTAATCATGCACTGAGTCTCCCGCAGCCCCGGGCCGGAGCTGTATGGTATCGCCGGGGCCGACAGTCGAAATATCGATAGCCGCATTTCTTTCCCAGATCGCGGGCGGGTCATCCGCAACGGTATCGCGAATTCCTCGGCTGGCGCCCCAGTTGATGTAATCGATCATCGCTGCGCGGTTCGTCCAACTTCTCCTCTGGTAAAGCCCCAGTTCGCCCCCGGAGGGCGGGAGAAAGGAGGATGACAGGTTAAAGACAAGGACCTCGCCCGGCAGCAGCACCAGATCAGGAGTGGTGCTGAATTCCTCGTTGATCGTATTCGAGGAAACTACGGGGTAATCATCCGGCTCGCCGTTCACCTTGTTGCACCACGAGTAGTTGGTGATGTTAATGGCAAGGGCCCCGGTATTCACCAGTTCAACCCGGCTGTTAGCGAGGTCAACTTCACTGATGACAACATTCCCCGAAGCCGTCATGGCAAGGAGGAGAAAAGCGGCTCCGGCTACATTCCTGATCATCTCTGTAAACTAATCCCAGCCCCCTGTGGTTGGCAATCGCTACCCGCCCTCAAAGACTTTTGGCCAGGGCGGAAGGTTTTCGCGGCGGCTTCCCGGAGACGCCGCGGGACCACTAACGATAGGTCAGGGGCGGGCGCTCCGATAGCTTTCGAAGTCGTGCCCTGCTCTGCGCTGCCGCCTTTGGATCGTAGGAGATCCCCCCGGAGATCACAACCTCTCCATCCTTAAAGGTCGCCAGGGCTGGTTTCCTGCCAGGAGCGGGGTTGTAATACTTCGTGCCGAGGTGCTTCCCATCGGGTGAGACCGTGCCATGAGCGTAAATCCCGGGCGCGGTCAGGAAGAGAACATGCAGGTTGTTGACGCGGTCTACCGTGGCCTTCGGCGTTTTACTCGTTATGACGTCCCCCATGCGGAAAGCCTGCATGGTGCGGCCCGTGCGGATTTCGATGAGGTGAACGTAGAGCGAGGACTTGCGCGAGGTATTATGGATAGAGAGCCTATACTCCCGCACATTGCCGCGGGCCGGATCTCCCACGCGCTGGCTGTATACCCGTCGGCCCTGCGTGACATTGAAGTAGGCCGTATTGGTAACGAATTGGCCCCCTCCCTCCGGAAGCCGGATCACCGCCTTGCAGCGGAATCGGCCAGGCTCGGTCACGCGATAAGTCCCCGTGAGATCGACGCTCCTGGTAATGCTGCGGCCTGCGGGAATCGTCACCGCCCCAAAATTCATTGCCGCCAAAGGACTGAGGGCCGTGCCTCGCGAGTTTTTTATTTCAAAGTCGAGCCAGTTCAAGGTCGTCCGGCCGTCCGTATGAATGAGCAAATCGCGGCCAGCGTTATTTGTCAGAGTCACGGTAGCGATCACTGGTTCGTGGGCAATGTACTCCTTCTTCGACATGCCGAGGCTCGCTTTGATCTGCGCCTCAATGCTCTCACCGACAGATAAAACGGCAAGCGCAACAGTCAGGGACCTTAGTCTGGAAGGGAATATCATGACGGGTGATCGTAACTGAGCTCCGTGGGTTTACGTCGTATCCAGTTCCAATCGCAAGGCAAACTCATCGGTCTTCCAATAATTTGTGATTAATTCGCAGTCCCCAGCCGGTCCTCGCCCCTGTCAGGGAGCGATCTGCCGAACTATCCGAAAGCCCACATCGCTCCGGCGGATCCCCCGGGTGTTCAACCAGATACGGGCGCGCACCCCGCCCTCCGGAGCGAGAAAGCTGCCCCCACAGGCTATTGGGCTTTTTGCATTCATGGGAAAGGCCGGGTTGCGTTCCGGGTTTTCTGACCACTCGGCCACATTTCCCGCCAGACCATGAATCTTGCGAGAAGTGATATCCCCGGAAGATTGATCAACCGGACCCCATCCGCTCGCCCTGATCGTTGCCTCTCCCTCTTGGGTGGCGGCTGCCAGCCACTCTTCCTGGGTGGGCATCCTCCCCCCTTTCCAGCTGGCATAGGCGTGCGCATCCCACCAGTCAATGCGCGTGACCGGGCAATTGGGATCAAGGTCTAGGCCCCCGTAACTCCCCCCTGCCCGCGCCGCGCTTAAGACCAAGCTCCAGTCCTCGGGAAGGTGATTAAGTTTGGTGGCCGGTTGGCTTATGTGATCGTACGCACTGCGCATGCTCTCTTCCAGGCCGTCCAGCGCATCGAGAAACTCGGCATATTCCGCGATCGTGACCTCGTGGGCATCTATCCAGAAGCGATCCAGTTCAACCTCCTTGCCGGCATGGTTCAGGTAGGTCCCGCCCGGGATCTCCATCATTCCTGAAAGGTCGCGAGCCTCCGGGGCCCTCCGGCCCCTGAACAGGAAAAGCCCGCCCATCACTACAACTCCAAGAATTAAAACCCCTGCAAGGATGATGCCGGCCGCCCGCAGCCGTGCCCGGCGGAGGGCCTTGGCCTGAAGCGCCTGTGAAAGCTGTGCCTCGGAGGCAAGATCCTGCTCCAGCTGCCGGGCCGTGTTGGCCACCTGCATCCAGCTCAACTCTAGTCCTTCTTCCAACCCCATCATCATGCCTAACAATCTCGCGGTGCGGGTGGCCCCCGGCCTGCCGGTCTGCATCAGGCCAAGGAGGAGCTCTCCCACCGTGAAATGATCCTGGGCGCTTGCACTTGGATCTGGCCTGCCTGCTATAGCAAGGTTCGCGATGCGCACTGCCTCGTGCTCGTTCAGGACCAGGTGCCTCGGCTCCAGCGGGAGGGTCAGCGCTCGCTCCCGAAGATAGGCCATCGCTCCTCCGACCTGGCGCAGGAATCCCGCAACAATGAAGGGGGCGAATTCCCGGCCCTCGTCATGCATCTGCGCGAAGGTCGTCCCCGGAAGCAGTTCCCGCGTCCAATAGGCCTCCGCCTCTTCATGCACGGCCTCATAAACCAAGCCTATTCCCGCATGTTCAATCGCCGCCTTAGCCCGCACGTCTGCCAGAAACGCCTCTGCTTTCGCCCCGTTCGGTTCCATCCTGCCCTTGATCCGCACCAGGATAACGGCGCGATCGATCGAAATCTGCCGGGCTTGATAAGTTCGCGTGATGTCGTCTTCCGAAACTTGCTCCATCAGCAAGTAATCCCCCAGCTCCTGGAGGGCAGGACGGACTTGATCTTTATCAGAGCCGGACATCACAGCCTGGGACAACGCCCGCAATATGCGACTCTGCCAATGCCGCAAAGTCGAAAGTCAGGATGAATCCCGCCACCCGGGCAAGCGCATCCGGATCTAGAAATGGATGGCATGCCCCTCCGCGTCCAGCGAGGCCTCGTGCACACCCTCGGTAAGGGTGGGGTGGGCGTGAATGGTAGCGTGAAAGTCCTCAATCGTGGCCTCAAGGGTGAGGCCGAGGCCCATTTCTGCAATAAGATCGGTCGCATTCGCCCCGATGATATGAGCTCCCAGTAACTCGCCGTGCTCTTCTCCGAAGAGGAGTTTGATAAACCCGTCGGTCTCTGCCGCCGCCTGAGCCTTGCCCAAGGCTTGGTAGGGAAACTTGCCCACCTTGTAGGCCACGCCTCCCTCCTTCAGGGCCCGCTCCGTTTCCCCCACCGAGGCGATCTCAGGATAGCAGTATGTGCACCCCGGGAAAGCGTCGACCCGCTTCGGCTCAGCTCCCTCCGCAAAAATTCCATCAACGCACTGGGTTGCCTCAAACATGGCGGTATGCGCAAGCCAGGGCGGCCCGGCGATGTCCCCGATAGCATAGATCCCGCTCATCGATGTCTCGTAGCGATCTCCAATCCGGATCCACCCCTGATCGGTGAATTCGGGAAGTTGTCCGCCAGGCAGAACCGGCACCACCCCGATGGCAACCAGGCAAACGTCCGCTTCGATAACCTCGCTGCCCTTGGCGTTCTCCACGGTCACGCTTACCGAGTCTCCCCGATCCTCACTGGCAATCACCTTGGTATCGGTCAGGCACTTGATCCCCTGGCCCGAGTAGGACTTCTTCAAGGCATCCCCGATATCGTCGTCCTCCACCGGAACGAGCCGCGGCATCATTTCCACCAGCGTGACCTGGGTGCCAAATGCGTTGTAGATATAGGCAAATTCCACCCCGATCGCCCCCGCTCCGATAATGACCATGCTCTTGGGCTGGGCAGGCAGGATCATCGCTTCCCGCGAGCCAATGACGCTCTTGCCGTTGAAGGGGAGCCCGGGAAGCTCGCGCGCTTTCCCACCGGTGGCGATAATGATGTTGGCCGTTTCAAGAACCTCCGTGCTCCCGTCTTCTGCCCTCACCTCCACATGCGTGCTGTCCACAATCGAGCCATAGCCACGCACGTAATCTACCTTGTTCTTCTTGAAAAGGAATTCGACTCCGCCTGCGAGTCTGTCGGAGACCTTCCGGGAACGGCCGATCACCGCCCCCCAGTCGTAGGAGAGGTTTTCAAAGGCAATGCCAAATTCCTTCGCCTGATGCTGCAGGGTGTGAAAAAGATGGGCGTTTTTAAGGAGTGCTTTGGTGGGTATACATCCCCAGTTCAGGCATGTTCCGCCCGCCCGTTCCACCTCAACGCAGGCAACCTTCTTACCCAACTGCCCGGCCCGGATGGCGGCTACGTAACCGCCCGGGCCGCCACCAATCACAACGAGGTCATAGGACATGCAACAACACGGAGTTCAGGAACGGCCCCAACAGGACGCTCCGCCCTGAAGCTGGTCGGGACCTGCGGAATGTCAAGGCCGGGCAGGAACGGGCGCCCTCCGTTGCCCAGTTCTTCAAAGCCCTGGAGAAGAAGAGCGTTTCCCATCCTCCGCTCCTATGGGAGAATTGGTGATGGCCCTTTGATTCAGGAGGAAAAAGACCTTGAACTCGGGGTGCGGATCTCTCGTTATCTCCGCAATGCCCTGCCGTGGCCTGCGAGCCGCTATCATGCTTCGTGAAGTCCTGAATGCTCGTCTGGACCTGCCAGCACAAAGACTGGCAATCCTGAGCCTGCTCCCATGAACTCCGCCCTTACTGCCTGCCTCAGTCTCCTATTGGCTCCCCCCCTTCTATGGGCGGAGCGCTCAATGGAGGAATGGAGTGCTGAGCTCGGAAAGAATTACAGAGCTCTCGGGAGTTTCCGCGCGATCTACACCGCGGTATCGCCTACCGCCGAGGAACCGCTGCAGGGCTTCATTATCGAGGACCGCGACAGCGGCGGCTGCCTGGTAAAAATGCACTCTGCCGCCACCGGCGGGGGAACAGTTTGGTGGCTCCCGGACGAGGGCGGGAAGGCCGGCGGCACATTCGCCAAATTCGGCAAGGATGCCTTCAAGGTTCAGGGGCTTGCCGAATTAACCCGCAGATACGACGACCTCGTATTCCTCGGGCAACAACGCGCCAACCGTCCCCACCAAGCTCTCTTGGTGCCGGCCATACATCTTGGCGAAGACACGATCTCCATCTTCCTCGCCTCCAACCGCGCCAACCAGCCTCCTGCGCTCTCGCAGCTTGCCCGTCCCCGGGTGGAGGAAATCCGGGAGCTGGCTGACAGCGTGGAGTTCGTCCTTGAGGATGGCAGCTGGCTCCGCCTCCATCGCGAGACAGGCCTCCTCGCCGGCCAGGGGTATCCGAATGAAAAGGGAGAGCGCAGCCTGCGGCTGGAAGCTGTCGAGCCCCTCGTGGGCACGGAGGCATTCCGCAAGGAAATCCCCAAAATTGACCCCACGAAGATCCAGGAGGCCTCGGTGGAAGAGCTCCGCCTTGCGGATGTTCTTCATGTTGCTCTCTTTCGCACTTTCGTTACTTGGAAAGGCGTGGAGGGAGGGCCCCCCCTCGATCAGCTCCTCGCTGAAAACCCCGACAAGCTGCGGGCCTACTGGCAGGCCGCCTGGGGGGACCGCCCTCCCCCGGGAATTCCCCCCAACGTAATCAAGCGCCTGCAGGATCTCAAGGGCCAGAAAAAGCAATTCCAGCTCGAGTGGGTGGCCGCCAAAGAGGCCCACCCCCTCACCATGAAGGACGTTTCGTTCCCCCAGTTTTTCCGTCAACGCCGCATGAAGTTAAGGCGGGACCTTCGGAAAAAGATTGAAGCAGAAGCCCTGCAGCTTCCCGCCATTGCCCACCTGCACACCCTTCTCGACGGCGAAATCTCCAAGCTCTCCCCCGATCAGCTCGCACGCGGGCGACAGCTGGCGGGGTTGCTGGTGCAAAGCCAGCGCGACGGCATGGTCATCGCCATTCTGCCGCCGGTAACAGACGAGGATCTCGATAAGTCCTGAATGTCGGCCCCTCACACCCCCTCCGGGACTTGCCGCCCCGGCTGGCCCGTTACTCCAGCATGAACTGCAGGTGCCGGGCGGTGAGATCGCCCATTGTCTGGCACGCTTCAAAGGCCTGAGTGCCATACCGTTCGCCAAGAGCGGATCGTAGCTCGGCAAGCTTATCCCGGGGGGCAATGGTGTCCTTGCACATCGTTTTAAGGACCCCCTTGAGGCGGACGCGGGACGCCTGGAAACGGCGGGCCATCTGGCTTCGCTCCTCGCTGCGATACTGCAGGATCGTGGTGGGATTGAGATGCTGGCGCACCAGTTCATCCACCGGCTTATTGTCCGGAAAGTTGTGCGCGCGATACACGCCCAGGGCTCCCTCGTAGCACTGCTGGTCGAAGTCAATTGGCCTCACCCGGTACTGCACCTCCTCAAAGTCCGGGGTAATGTCGACCACGTAGTTCACGCTGCGCATGTCGCCCAGCAGGCGCAGGAAGCAACGCTCCCCGAATTTCACGAATTCCTTCGCTACCCGCACCTTGTTAAGCTCCCTCTCCCCCAGATAGTCCTTGATGAAGATGTTCCCCGGGACGCCCGCGATGTGCTCCTCAATCAAGGTGTTCCCGTTGACAAGGTAATTGATCCGGTTGGGCGACAGGATGTGTTCTAACTCCAGCCCGTAGATCCGGTTCGCGTCCGCAATCTTGACGTAGTAGTAGTCCGAGTTTCCATTAAACTGGTTTGTTATCCTCACCCGGAAGGGCCGCGAGTTGCCAAACTCTCCAAAATCGATCCGCTCTACGCTGAGGTGTTCCGCAAGCGAAAGGTCTCCCCCGATCTTCAGGGCGGCATAAATCTCGGTGAGCTTGGGGCGCAGGTCCTCCATGACCTCCTGCGGATAGGACACCGTGAGCCAGAGCGTCTCTTCCCCGCCCGGATCCTCATACGGAACTGCCTCCGAAAACCGCAGGAGATCATCGTAGACGAGTGGGATCCCGGAACGCCGCCCAAAGTGCTGCAGATACTGGAGAAGGAAGCTCGACACCGGGTAGTGCTGCTTACGCTTCTGGATGAGGGGCGGCATTGGATTTCCGGTCCGCGGTTCAGATCTGTTTCCCTGGCATTTGAGATCTAAACCCCGTGGCTATCTACCCTGTCTCGAATCTTGCGATTAGATGCAGGGTATCTATTCCGCGTTTGGTAAATTCCTCCCAGTAACTCTTCTCGATGGGCCCGGTGTGCTCCCGGCGCGCTTCCTCATCCAGGGAATTCCAGGCCGACAGTCCGATCTTGCGGATTACATCTCGCTCGGCCAGGCGAAGGGTGAGTTCCTCCCAGAATATCTCGTTCCGCATTTCGTCGAGCGATTCCTGCACGAAGGAGCGGGTCAGGTAGTCGGTGGTCACCCGGTAGCGTTGCTGGACTTCATCGAATTCAATAATGTCGCCAAATCCGAGATGATTCACCTTCTCAAGGATCGAGTTCTCCAGCTCTTCAAAGCGCGTAAACTTTTCCTTCGCCCCGGGCCGACGGTTCAGGGATGCGACCTCGGCTGCGAGGCTGACCATGTCGATCAGAGCGCCGAGTTCTTCCTCTGTGAAGCGAAGATGCATTAAACTGGCCGGAGTGCGGCAAGAAACCATCCCACCATCCGGCCCGCAAACCCGCAACATTGAATTCCCCTCGACCGTTCGGAAGGCACCTGATTAGATCCTGCGCGATGAGGTTCCTGCTCATCATCTTGGCCCTCCTAGCACTGCCCGGCTGTTTCCTGTTCAAGAAGCGCCCGTCAAACCCCTACCCGGTTGTCTCCTTTGAAGTAATCCAGGCCCGGGCTGGCGGCCTGCAGCCGCAGGATCATGTCGCCCTCGCCAAGTGGGACAACTCCTATTATTACTTCGAGTGGAGGCGCATCCTGGAGCCGGCCACCATGAAGACCCGCGAGGGCGAGGGCCGGGTCTCGGTCAAGGAATTCGACCGCAAAAACGGCAGACCCCTGGAGCGCAAGTTCGGCATTATCGGCAAGGAGGATCTCAACGGCCAACTCTATAACGCAGGGCCTTACTAAGGCCGGGCGCTCTAACAGCGGTGCTCCCGGTGCCAGTGCCTTCCGCTCATGAACACGAGGCCCTCCCCAGGATCCCGGCAACCTGCCTGATGTTGCGTGAGCGGACCTGGCCTAGAGCTCCCGCGCGTAGATCACGTCCTTGAGGGTCCACTTCCCTGGCTGGATGGCTCCGCCCCAGTCCTCAAGGTCCATGGCCAGAAGGGCCGCGGTGGCGGTCTTCATGATGATGTCTTCCCCGGACAACTCCTCCACCAGGCTTTCCCACCCGGGGTTGTGTCCCAGTAAGAGGAGGCAGGCCACATCGCCCGCTACCTCGGATACCTCCCCTGCCGCTGCCCCCGGGCCAGCAAGGTAAAAAGACGAGAGAAAACGAGCTTCCACCTCCCCCGGGAACGCTTCACTGAGACCGGCAAATGTTTCTCGCGTCCGCTGTGCGTCGCTGCTCAGGACAAGGTCAGGAACCCACCCTCTCTCGACAAGGGCAGCGCCGACACGGGGCGCGTCATTGCGGCCCCGGTCATTGAGAGGTCGTTCATGATCCGGGCACGTCGCGCTACCCCACGAGCTTTTGGCGTGGCGCATTACTATCAGGCGGCGCGTCATTGCTACTCCGCCTGCTGGACCTGGTAGAACTCACGCGCCGGAACAGGGGGGCTGATCGTATAGGAGCCCCGGTCGTCCGCCGCCCTTGCATAGGCAAACTCGTCGGTGAAGTTCTGCAGATCGGCACTGCGGCGCACCTTGTAGAAAAGCCCTCGTCGCTGGGTCCAATCCAGCCGGAACGTGGAGTTCGGCAGGGCCGTAATGGTAAGCCGGGGCTGCTCCTGTAAAATGCTGCCGTCAAAATACTTGAGGCCGAGTTCCCAGGCGGCGATGCCGCACTGCGCTCCCACAATCCGGCCCGGTCCATCATCAATCGGCACATGAATACCCCCATAAAGACGGGAAATCCCCGCCTGGTCCGCCGCGTCGTAGTAAGTGGCCCACTGCAGCAGCACGGTCGAAGTTGGTCCCGCTTCAAACTCCAGCTCGCCGGCGGCCACCTCGTGGGTGGAAAGTCCGCCTGGGAAGAACTCGCTTCCCGTGAGACGGGTCAGAACCTCGGCTGCAGCCCGGCTGAACGTGCTGTGCCCTGACAGGTAGGCCGCGAATGCGGGCGTTACGAAGGTGCTGCGCTGATAGGGGACCCAGTCTTCTGCCAGAATCCAGTCCACGCCACCAATGTCGTTCTCCGTGTCGAAGGGCTCTCCCTGCCAGGCCCGGATTGCAACCTTCCCGACTGCCCCCAGACCGAGGTGCCAGTGGCGCTCGCCCGCCTGAACGGTGGCGGTGGTCACAACCTCGATAAGGTCAGGCTCCAAAGGCAGGCCTTCCTCGCTGTAGGCCGGGCCAGAAGGGTGGCTCGACTGCCCGCGGCCCCCCATATAACGAATAGCACAAATCGGCCGCACATAATCGTATTCCCGCTTGCAGGTCCAGGCCGCCACCGCGGCATCGTGTACCGATGCGTTGACCAGAAAGTACATCTTTGCATCCCACTCAACTTCGTCGACCACCGGACCCGTTCCCATGAAGCGTCGCTCAAAGGAGGGATCGTCCACCACTTCATTGGCAATCACATTCCAGTGCCCGGGGGGAGTTTCCGACTCCGGGCCGTCAGCCCAGTATTCCGCAACTATCCGCCCGAAATCGGCCTCGTTTGCCAGATTCGGGGCATAGGGTGAGCCCGTGACCGGATTGAGGGAGTGGCCCGTTCCATCATTTGTCCCCAGGGAGTTATTGCCAATGTTGCCCGGCGAATAATCCTTAACAGGAGCGGAGGTTGGGTCGAGCAGGCTGCTGTAGCGAATCACCTCCGCGTTCCCGGTCTTGAATTCCTCATCTCCATCGCCTTCCAGCTGGGGAGGCTCCCCCGGGTCGAAATAGAGGACCTCGCCCGGTTCGCGGCTCAGGGCAAAGGGCCATACATCGCGCCAATGGGATCCCACGAATTCCTGGATCGTAAAGGTCAGCGGTTGTCCCGTCTGCGAAAAGGCCTCCACAAACTCGAGCGGCTGCCAGCGATTGGGATCATTCATGGTCGTCCCCGAAAACTCCAGGATAAGCGGGTCATTAACCGGAGTGTAGGTGCTGTCGGTATAGCCTCCCGTCTCGTTCGAATTATCATTCGCGGTCCAGGTTATAATCGTCTCCGCCACCCGGTTGCCTACCGCCGCAGGGCTGTCCCCCGTGGTAGTGGTAATGTTCCGGTCATAGCCCAGAATGGTGAGCAGGATATTGAACTGGTTCTGCGCCTGTTGGGCGTTGACCGCCGAGGTGTTGGGGTGCTTGACAGTATTGTAGCGATGGCTGAGCACCCGGTAGGCCGCATAGCTAATCGCCTCGTGGCGGGCCGCCGANACATCCCCCGCGGGAGCATCNTCGCGGTGCAGATAGCCTACCGCGGTGGGATCGTAGGCGGCCCAGGCATCGTAGATTGCCACCGAGACGTGGAACAGGTTCCGCGCATGCACGGGTGGGTCCGGGAACGAGAGCCGCACGGCGGCGAGATTCTGCTCGTTCCACATCCGGGCAATCGAGTGAGCAGATGCAGGCGCAATCGCCGACACAAGGAGGCTTGCCAGGAGCGCGCCTCCGCGATGGGTATTTTTCATGGAAAGAAGGGGGAGGAGGGAGTTCAAATTAGCCCCCCCCCATATCTCCGTCAATCTCTGTCGATCGCCCTCTCCTCCCCCTCGTTGCTTAGGTCCGGCCGCAACGCTCCCCCACCTGAGTTATCCCGGAAAACTTCGCTCTCTCCGTATCTCCGGCCTTGCTAAGCGCTTCGAATGCAGTTCCAAATCTCCGCCCCATGACCGCCGCGGAAATCCGCCAGAGCTTCCTGGACTTCTTCAAGGAGAAGGAGCACGCCCTCGTGCCCTCGGCCTCCCTCCTCCCGCAGTCCCCCGGCCTTCTCTTTACCAATGCCGGGATGAACCAGTTCGTGCCCTACTTCCTCGGAACGGAAAAGGCCCCCTATAGTCCGCCGCGGGCGGCGGATACCCAGAAGTGCATCCGGGCGGGCGGCAAGCACAACGACCTTGAAGACGTGGGACAGGATTCCTATCACCACACCTTCTTTGAGATGCTGGGCAACTGGTCCTTCGGCGACTATTTCAAGAGGGACGCCATCAACTGGGCGTGGGAGCTCATGGTCGACAAGTGGGGATTTCCACCCGAACGCCTTTACGCCACCGTCTATCGCCCCGGCCCGGGCGACCCGGCCGAGTTCGACGACGAGGCCTACGGCTGCTGGAAGGCCCTCTTTGAAAGGGCCGGCTGTGATCCGGGCGTGCACATTGTCGATGGCAACAAGGCCGACAACTTCTGGATGATGGGCGCGACCGGTCCGTGCGGACCGTGCTCCGAACTGCATGTGGACCTCACCCCGGAGGGAGATACCGGGGGCCTGCTGGTCAACAAGGACAGTGACGAGTGTATCGAGATCTGGAACCTCGTCTTCATCCAGTTCAACGCCGAGGCGGACGGCAGCTTCCGCGATCTCCCTTCCAGACACGTCGACACCGGCATGGGCTTTGAACGCCCCTGCTCGATTATCCAGAACACCAAGGGCTTCACCGACTTCTCGCGCAAGCCGTCAAACTATAACACCGACGTATTCCGGCCGATCTTCGACGAACTGGAACGCCTCAGTGGCGAGGAATATTTCGATGTCTATCCCGAACCGGGGCAGGAAAACCAGGACGACAAGGTGAAGACCGCGGTCGCCTTCCGGGTCATCGCCGATCACCTCCGCACCCTCTGCTTTTCAATCGCGGACGGCATTCTGCCGGGCAACACCGGGCGCAATTACGTCCTGCGGCGCATCCTGCGGCGGGCAGTGCGATACGGGCGGTCGCTGGGGTTCACCGGCGATCGATGCGTCCTCAAGGCCCTGGTAGAAACTCTGGTGAACCAGATGGGTGATGTGTTTCCAGAATTAAGAGGGCGGGAGCCCATCATCGTGGAAACCCTGGAGCGTGAGGAGCGCAGCTTCAACGAAACCCTCGACCGGGGGTTGAAGCTCTTCGAGGACGAGGTCGCCAAGCTCTCCGGAGGCGCCTTTCCGGGCGATGCTGCGTTCAGGCTCTACGACACCTTCGGCTTCCCGATCGACCTCACGCAGCTGCTCTGCCGTGAGCGGGGGATCGACCTTGAGATGACCCGCTTTGAGGGGCTTATGGAACAAGCCCGGCAACTCGCCCGCGCCGCCCAGAAGTCCGAGATCGTTTCCGCCCTTGATATCACCAGCGAGGTGGTCACGGAGTTCGTCGGATTCGAGCAGGGCGAGTGCGAAGCCACCGTGTTGGAGGAACACACCGAGGAGAATCTGCAGTGGATCATCACGGACCAGACCCCTTTCTATGCCGAAATGGGTGGGCAGGTTGGGGACACTGGGGTCCTGGTCACCGGTGAGTCCGAAATCCCGGTGGTCGCCCTGCAACAGATCGGCGCCGCCCGGGCCCATGGTCTCCCCGCCGAAAAATCATCCGCGTTGAAACCCGGCGACAAGGTGACCCTCAGGATTCATGCCGCCCGGCGGCGCCCCATCGAAGCCCATCATACCGCCACCCACCTCCTCCACTGGGCTCTTCACGAGATTGTGTCCCCGGAAGCCACCCAGCAGGGATCGCTCGTTGCCGAGGACCGCCTGCGTTTTGATTTCACCTCCAGCGCCGTCACTGCGGAGCAGATCACCGCGCTTGAGGACAAGGTCAATGCCTGCATCGAGGCCGGGGAGCCGGTCAGCTGGCAGGAAGTTTCCTTCAGCGAGGTGCAGGGCCGGGATGACATCATGCAGTTCTTCGGGGACAAATACGGGGACCAGGTCCGCGTGGTCCAGATCGGCGGGGAGGCACAGGCCCTCGATGGCTACTCGATGGAACTCTGCGGGGGAACCCACGTGCGCAACACCGGGGACATCGGCCTCTTCAAGATCCGGAAGGAGGAGGCCATCGCGGCCGGCACCCGGCGCATCGAGGCCGTGTGCGGACCCGCCGCGGAAGCCTACCTGGCGAAACTCGCCGAGCGGGGGGCCGAAGAAGAGCGGGCCGCCCGCGCCAAGTTAACCGCCGCCAACGAGGCCCTCGAGGCCCTCGGGGCGGAACCCCTCAGCCCTCCTGAGGAAGCTGATGCCGGGCAAATCAAGGCCACTGCGGTGGAGGCCGAGAAGGCCCTCAAGAAGGCGCGGACCGCCGAGGCCTCCCGCCAGGCCGACGCATTCCTGGCCCGCCTGGTGGAGGGAGACGGGGTTGGCGCCAACCTCGTGGAGTCCCTCGAAGGTTCCCCTGCCCTCCTCCAGGAGCTGCTCAATGGGCTCAGGAAGGTTCATTTCAGCCAGGCCGCCTTCCTGGTGGTAGACGACGGCGAAAAGCTTCACCTCGGAGCCCTCTGCGGGGCGGACGGCAACAATGCCGGACACGGCGCGGGAAACCTCATCAAGGACCTCGCCCCCATCGTGGGCGGCAAGGGCGGGGGCAAGCCTGACATGGCCCGCGGGGCGGGAGCCGATCGCGGGAAGAAGAAAGAGCTCCTCGACGCAGCCCGGGCGAAGCTCTTGTGAATGCCGCGCCTTCCCGGGATGTCAAACGCCTTGAAAATCCAGGGGAGGCGGAAAAGGATGGACCAATGAGCAGTGACGCGGAAAATGCAGTTTGGAAAGGGGGGCCCTCCCAGATCGTGAATCTCCCCGCCTTCGTAGCGAGCGCCCTTGTCGCCATGGTCTTCCTGGTGGTCGGGCCCCAGTTCCCTGAAATCCAGAACTACATCATGCTGGGAGCAGTCATCCCTGCGCTCTGGGCCGGGTGGAAATGGCTCGTGGTGCGCTGCCATCGGTTCGAGATCAGCACCGAGCGCCTGAAAACGGTGCAGGGCGTGCTTAACCGGAATGTGGACGAACTCGAGCTCTACCGCGTAAAGGATACCCGGATTCTGCAACCCCTCTGGCTTCGTCTCTTCGGACTGGGCCACGTCGTTCTCGAAACCTCCGACCGGAGCCACCCGAAAGCCACCCTCCACGCGATCAAGGGTCCCAGGGAAGTTGGCGAGATCCTACGCCGGGAAGTTGAGGCTCTCCGGGAAAAGAAGCGCGTCCGCGAGGTCGATTTCGACGAGGTCGGGGACAGCGAGTTCGGGGACGAGATGGGCTAGGACAATACTCTGGAGCCCGCGGAAAGCCTCCAGAAGGTCTTGCACTGCCCCCCGGAACGGGCATTCTCCCGCCGCTGCTTCCCAAGATGCGGGGTTAGCTCAGTTGGTAGAGCAACTCGTTTACACCGAGTGGGTCGGCGGTTCGAGTCCGTCACTCCGCACCATCAGGGATGAAAAGATCGTGCCTGGCTGGGCGGGCAGAAGAGCGTTCCGCTCCGTCCTGGCTGGTGTTTGCCGCCTCCGATGAGGCGACCCCCCAATCGGATCTTGCGCTCTGCGGAGATCGGAATGAAATCGGGGCAGGTCCTCGCATCTCCCGGCGTTCCGCCCGGGCCTGCCTTCATCCTGCAAAGCCATTCTGCAAACCAACCACCCGAACCCATGTTTCATCGTCTACTTCCCTTCCTCGCTGCCCTCGCGCTGCTCTCCAACCCGGCCCGGGCTGCAAAGCCGAATTTCATCATCATCTTCGCCGATGACCAGGGCTACGGCGACCTGAGCTGCTTCGGATCGAAGACCATCAAGACCCCGAACATCGACCGGCTTGCCACCGAGGGTAGAAAATTCACCAGCTTCATGGTCGCCTCCCCGGTGTGTACTCCCTCCCGGGCCGCCCTCCTGACCGCGTGCTATCCCAAGCGGGTGGGAATGCACCAGCACGTCCTCTTCCCGTCCTCCCGGAAGGGCCTGCACCCGAAGGAGCACACCATTGCCGACCACCTGAAGGCGCAGGACTATGCCACCGCCTGCTTCGGAAAATGGCACCTCGGCCACCTCCCGGAAGTGCTCCCCACCTCCAACGGCTTCGATACCTACTACGGCATCCCCTACTCCAACGACATGAACCATCCCGACAACAGGGGGAAGCCGCGAGGGGGTTGGCAAGGCATGGACATCCTCTGGAACGACCCGGAGTCGACCCTCACCAAGTGGAAGACGCCCCTCTTCGAGGATGAAAAGATCGTCGAGCTGCCGGTCGACCAGCGCACGATTACCCGGCGCTGCACCCAGAAGGCCATCGACTTCGTCAAGGCCAACAAGGAGAAGCCCTTCTTTGTCTACCTGCCCCATTCCATGCCCCACATCCCCCTTTACGTCCCCGACGACGTCCGCGATCCCGATCCCAAGAAGGCCTACATCAACACCATCGAGCATATTGACACGGAAGTGGGCCGCCTCCTTGACGTTCTCGATGAGCTCAAGCTCGCCGGGAAAACCTACGTGATCTATACCACCGACAATGGTCCCTGGCTCCAGTTCAGGCATCATGGGGGATCTGCCGGTCCGCTTCGCGACGGCAAGGGCACGACCTTTGAGGGTGGCCAGCGGGTGCCTTGCGTCATGCGGGGCCCGGGCGTCCCGGCCGGGACGGTGTGCTCCGAGCTGACTGGCACAATTGATATCCTGCCCACCATCGCCGCGCTCACCGGCGCCCCCCTGCCCGCCGGAAAGAAGATCGACGGGTTGGATGTCTCCAGCCTCTGGCTGGGCAAGGCCAAGGAGTCTCCCCGGGAGGAGTTTCTCCACTACACCTCCCGGGGAGACCTGCAGGGTATCCGCCAGGGGAGCTGGAAGCTTCTCGTGAAAAACCCGCGGGGCCGGAGGAACCAGAACAAGAATGCTCCCGCCAATGCCAGCCAGGTCCTGCTCTTTGATCTCAGCAAGGATCTCGGCGAACAGAACAATCTGGCGGGGCAACACCCCGACATCGTTAAAACGCTCCGCCAGCGCATGGAGACGCTGGACAAGGAAATCACCACAAACGCCCGCGCCCCCTGGACCAAGGGCTGAGGAGTGGCGGCAGAATTCGCACCGAGTTTCTTGCCAGATCCTCTTCCAGCCTCCGTAATGCTCAGCCGTCGGATGCAGCGTTTCGCCCCCTTTCGCTTTTTCCTGTTTCCATTTTGCAGAACCGAGACCTCAACTACACCTTACTCAATGAAATCAAGGCTTCTCCCCTACGCGATGCTCCTCTGCGCCGCCCTCCCGCTTCAGGCCCAAAACCCGCCCAAGGGATTTGAAAAGGTCGACCAGGAAATCGTCATCTCGACTCTCCAGGCGGCCATGAAATATGACATCCGCTCCTTCAGCGTCAAACCGAACGCCAAGGTCAAGCTGACCTTCAAGAACCCCGACGACCTGCCGCACAACCTCATCATCTGCACGCCGGGCAAGTCCAAGGGCGGCGACAAGGGCAAGGAAGTCATCGATGCCGTCCTGAAGCTCGGGGAAAAGGGCGTGGAGCAGGACTGGGAGCCCAAGGGCCACCCGCGGATCCTCCACAGTTCCGGAATGGTGCAGCCCAAGAAGGAGACCGTGATCTGGTTCAAGGCCCCGAAGAAGGAGGGCAACTATCCCTACATCTGCACCTTCCCTGGCCACTTTGAGCTGATGAATGGAATGATGGCGGTTTCCAAGCGGGCCAACCCGGTGACCAACCTGACCTACAAGTTTTACCACGGCAGCTGGACTGCCCTGCCCGATTTCTCGAAGCTCGAGCCCAAGAAAACCGGAACGCTGGCCAGTGGGCTCTTCGAGCTCGGTCCCCGTGACCGGGGCGACGGTTTCGGGTTCGTCTTTGCCGGTGAGATCGAATGCCCGAAGGACGGGACCTATACTTTCGAAATCGCCTCCGACGATGGCTCACGCCTCTACATCGACAATAAAGTGGTAGTCAATAATGACGGGGTGCATGCGCACAAGGGGGCCCAGGGAAAGGCCAAGCTCAAGGCCGGTAACCGCAAGATCGAGGTCCACTACTTCGAAGGGAGCGGACAGGAAAGCCTCTACGTGGGCTGGTCGGGTCCTGGCTTCAAGAAACAGTCCCTTTCGAAGGGTGCTCCTGCTGGTGGAGGGGGGCCGAGCGGAATGCTGATCACAGCCGAGGAGGGCGAAGCCGCCATCTACCGCAATTTCATCGCTGATGCCGGGCCCCGGGCCATCGGGGTCGGCTACGACGAGGCCGTGAATCTCACCTTTGATGCCAACAACATGCGTCTCGCCCAGATCTGGCAGGGCGATTTCATGGATGGCGCCCGCCACTGGAACGGCCGGGGGCAGGGTTTCCAGCCCCCCGCAGGTGAGGCGATCATCAAATTACCCGCCGGGGTAGCATTCGCCACCCTGGAATCAGCGACCTCCGCCTGGCCCAAGGCCGAACCCCGTACCACGGAGCTACGCTTCCGCGGTTACCAGCTCAACAAGCAACAGCACCCCACCTTCCGGTATGAACGCGGGGGCGTCTCCATTGAGGACACCCCCTCCCCCGTGGCCGGGGAGGAAAGCAGCCACTTGAGGCGCACCCTCAGGCTCTCCAGCAAGGCCGCCCCGGGCAACCTCTACTTCCGTGCCGCTTCCGGCAATGTCGCGGCCGAGGGGAAAGGGTTTCTCGTTAATGACGAACTCCTCATCACCATCGCCGGGGGCAGGGCCAGCATCCAGAACGGGGAGCTGCGCGTGCCCATCGAATTCAAGAACGGCACCGCTCAGCTTGGGATCACCTACCAATGGGCCGAGTAGCCGCCACTTACGGGATCACAACTTACCAAGGAACATATTTTCATGAAATCAACGATCACTCTACCAGGAGCCACTGTCAGGCGTCTCTCTCTCATGGCCCTGCTGGCCGTTACCTCGCTCGCCGCCGCCGCCCCCACGATGGAGGACTTCTACAAGCGCGAGGAAATCCCGCTCCCTGAGGGAGAAGTGATGGAGGGAGCCTCCATCGCCATTATCGACAACAAGAAAGTCGCCCTCGCAAGCCGCCGCGGAGACGTCTGGATCTGTGACGGCGCCTTCGGGGACGATCTCAGCAAAGTCACCTGGACCAAGTTCGCGAGCGGGCTGCATGAGCCCCTCGGGATGTCCTACAAGGATGGCTGGTTCACCTTCACCCAGCGTCCGGACGTCTCGCGGATGCGGGACAGCGATGGCGACGGCCGCGCTGACCAGTTTGTGACGGTCGCGGCCCCGTGGGGCATCAACGGAGACTATCACGAGTACGCCTTCGGCACCCCCCCTGACAAGGAAGGCAACGTCTGGGTGGTCCTCTGCCTGACCGGCTCCTTCAACGCCAATTCTCCCTGGCGCGGCTGGTGCTTCCGTGTCACCCCGGACGGCAAGTCGATCCCGACCTGCTCCGGAATCCGTTCCCCGGGAGGGATCGGATTCAACATGGAGGGTGATGTTTTCTACTGTGACAACCAGGGAACCTGGAACGGTTCCTCCTCCCTCAAACATCTCAAGCCGGGCGGCTTCGTGGGCAATCCCAATGGTAATAAATTCTGGGAGCAGGCTCCAAACATGGGCCCCAAGCCTGCTGCTCCAAAAAGTGGCTCGCGAATCGAAGTCGAGCGCAAGCGCATCCCCCAGCTCGTGCCTACCGCGGTCTGGCTTCCGCACGGCAAGCTGGGCCAATCGCCGACCGGCATCATCCCGGACCACACCAAGGGCGCCTTTGGCCCGTTCGCCGGGCAGGTTCTCGTCGGGGAGCAGACCCACTCACAGGTCCAGCGGGTCTTCCTGGAAAAGATCAACGGCGTTTACCAGGGCGCGGCCTTCCCCTTTCTCGGAGGCTACCGCTCAGGCATCGTGCCCCTCCGTCTTGCAGATGATGGATCCCTCTTCGTGGGCACCACCAACCGCGGGTGGGGTGCACGCGGCGGACTCCCCTTCAGCTTTGAGCGCACCCGTTGGACCGGCAAGGTTCCCTTCGAGATCCACGAGATGCGCATCACAAAGGACGGCTTCGAGTTGACCTTCACCGGGGAAATCGATCCCAAGACCGCGGGTGACAAAGCCAGCTACTCGATGAACTCCTGGACCTACGTCTATCAGAGTGGCTACGGCAGCCCGGAGGTGGACAAGACCGCCCAGACCATTGAGGCCGTCACAGTGGGAGCTGACCGGAAGTCCGTCCGCCTGAAGGTGGCCAACCGCCAGGCGGGTCACTGCCACCACCTCAAGTCTCCCGGTGTCCGCAGCAAGGCCGGGAGCGAGCTCTGGCACCAGAACGCTTACTACACTATCAACGAGTTTCCGAAGTAGGCCGCCGCCTTCACCCCATGGAGATCGACTTCAACACCCTGCATAACTGCAGAATGTCAAAAGGTCCTGACTGGCCTTTCCTATGTCCCCCATTCCATCCCGTGGTTAATCCATACAAGTCCACAACCCCAAGAGAAGGTGCCAAATGCGCGTAGCATCGATCCTGGATAGTTCCGCAAAGGGCCATCCTGAGCGCACGGCTCAGTCTGCCGACAAGCAGAAAAAGATTCGATTCCCCGGAAGTGAGGGGTTCCAAACGGTCCTTAAAAGCCGCGTGAATGCCTATTTCGCCCGCCTGAACAGGTCGCCTCGGGACTCTGTTCGAATGTATGTGAAAACAGCCACCATCATCACTTGGTTCTTCACGTCTTATGCCTTTCTTGTCTTTGCCCCGCTGCCCACCTGGGCCGGGATCATGATCTCCATCTCACTCGCCTTTGCCGCGGCTGCCGTTGGATTCAACATCCAGCATGATGGCAACCACGGCGCTTACTCGGGAAGCAGGCTGATCAACAACCTGATGGCCCTGACGCTGGAGATGGTGGGCGGTAGTTCCTATATATGGAACTACAAGCATAATGCGATGCACCATACCTACTCCAATATTCACGGCCATGATGATGACATCAATCTGGGGGTTCTGGGCAGGCTGTGCCCCCACCAAAAAAGGTTCCCTTTTCACCGATACCAGCATTTTTATATCTGGGGGCTCTACGGATTTCTTCAGATCAAATGGGCCTTTTTTGATGACTTCAAGCATACGGTTAGGGGCCACATCGGGAAACTACCCTTCCCTCGCCCCAAAGGCCTGAATTTGTTAATCTTCCTTGGGGGAAAACTTTTCTTTTTCTCCCTGGTTTTCGTGATCCCCGCATTCTTCCACCCGTTTTGGGTGATTTGTCTATTCTACCTGCTTACCTCCTGCACGATCGGAGTGATCACCAGCGTCATATTTCAGTTGGCCCATTGTCTCGAGGAAGCCGATTTTCCCGAGCCGGATCCACAATCGCTCCAGATGAAAAACGAGTGGATGATTCACCAAATTGAGACCACCGTCAATTTCGCACGGAAGAATCATCTCCTGAACTGGTATATCGGCGGGCTGAACTTCCAGATTGAACACCACCTGTTCCCGCGCATCTCACATGTCCATTACCCGGCCCTGTCCGAAATTGTCGAGAATACATGCCGGGAGTTTGGGATTGGGTATTTCGCCCACCACACTTTCCTGAGCAGCCTGAAATCACATTACCTTTTTCTCCAGAAAATGGGCCGGCCGGCCTGAAACTGACATCATTTTCCCGTATTCAGGGTTGCCCCAAAAAAAGCCTGCCCAGTTCCGGCATCAATGCCTCAATGGCCCGCCCGCGGTGAACTGAGAGTGTTTTTGTCCCCCGGCGAAATTTCAGCCATTGTCATTCCAGCAACCCGGCCTCCCAGCCAATGTCCAACGACCGCGAAATCTTCATCGAAGTCCGGAACCTGCATCAGCGCTTTGGCAGGCACCGGGTCCTGCGAGGCGTGAATCTCGAAATCTACCGCGGGGAGACGCTCTGCATCCTTGGGGGTTCTGGTGGCGGCAAGAGTGTCCTCATCAAGCACCTGTGCGGCCTCATGCGCCCGTGGAAGGGCTCCGTTGTGGTAGAGGGCGAGGACATCACCGATCTCCCTGAGCGTGCCCTGGGCACGGTCAGGCGCAAGGTCAGCATGATGTTCCAGGGCGGCGCTCTCTTCGATTCCTTCACGGTAGGACAAAACATTGCCTTCCCCCTGCGGGAAGCCGGCCTGCGCGACCAGAAGGAGATTAATGCCCGTGTCAGCCGGGCATTGGAAATCGTGCGCATGCCCGGGCAGGAAAAGAAAATGCCCGCTGATCTCTCCGGCGGAATGCGCAAGCGCGTGGCCCTCGCCCGCGCGGTGGTGGAAATGCCCCTCTGTGTGCTCTACGACGAACCGCATGCCGGTCTCGATCCCATCACTTCTGATTCCATTGATCATCTCATCAAGGATCTTGAGATCGATCACAAGATCACCAACGTCGTCATCACTCATGAACTGCGCAGCGTCTTCCGCATCGCAGACAGGATCGCCTTCATGAAAGAGGGCGTCATTTACTGGAGTGGAACGGCCGAGGAGCTGGCCGCCTCCAAGGACCCCGAACTGGTCAACTTCGTGCAGGGGCGGGCGGAAAACCGGGGCGAATGGGATCAGGGCACTCCTCGCATTGACACCAGCGAATAGCGGGGGGAACATATCGCATGGCCACGTCGCCCAAGCGCATTGAGACCCTCGTGGGGTTTTTCCTCTTCGTGGGGTTGACCCTGCTGGGGATTCTTATCATGCAGTTCGGCCGCTTCGCTGACCGTTTTCAGGGCGTTTACACTGTGACCGTTTCCTTCAGCGACGCCTCGGGATTGATCAAGGGCAGCCAGGTCCGCCTGTCGGGGGCGAAGGTTGGCCAGGTGGTCGAGGACCCCGCGCTCACCCCGGAGGGGAAAATCGAAGTCGAAATGGTCATCCGGAAAGACACTCCCAATATCGACAGGAATTCTGTTTTCCAGATTACCTCCCTCAGCATTCTTGGCGACAAGGCCATTATGATCACGCCGCCGGGAACCCCGGAGGAGCAGGCGGGCGAATACATCAAGGACGGGGACTTCCTCGTGGGCGCTGAAGCTGGCGGGTTGGAAGCCCTGCAAACAGATGCCGAACAAATTGCCTCCGATGCGGCGGTCCTCATCTCCCGCGGCAAGACCACCCTCACAAAGGTTGACGGAGCCCTTGATGACCT
The DNA here is from genome assembly GCA_022448985.1 of Roseibacillus sp. Classification (GTDB taxonomy): domain Bacteria; phylum Verrucomicrobiota; class Verrucomicrobiia; order Verrucomicrobiales; family Akkermansiaceae; genus Roseibacillus_B. Next base: position 5,054 of record JAKVCR010000003.1, on the reverse strand, counting down.
TCGGTCGGTTTCCGCTCAGCTCGGAGAAAGCCTTGATCGCATCAACAGCGGGTTGGTCACGGATGAGAACATGTCCAAGTTCACCACCGCCCTCGACAACCTGGAAAATGCCACCGGTAGCATAAAGGAGGCCAGTCTGGACATCAAGCCGCTCCTCGGTGATGCCCAGGACGCCATCAGGAGCTTCGATCAGGCCGCCAAGGCGGCCGAAGTAACTTTTTCCCAGGCCTCCTCCGAGATCAGCAAACTTGGCCCCACTCTGCAAAAGGTGCCCCACGCGGTTGACTCCATTTCCAAAGTGGCGGACGAAGCCAAGGGCGCCCTCAGGAGCGTCACAGACAGCGAGGGCCTCCTCGGCTCCCTCGCTTACGACCGCGACATGAAAGGAGACGCAAAGACCTTCATGCGCAATCTCCGTCACTATGGTATCCTGCGCTACAAGGATGACGAGACTGTGGACGAGCGCGACCCGCGCAATCGCTTCCGCGGACGGCGGAGGTAAGGGTCCACTGCCTCTTCCTGGCGCGGTCTACCGACACCTCTGTCGCTGACGGACCCCGCTGCCTTTCCCCGGGCCAAGGGCAATCCGAATGCCTTCCGCCTTATGTAGGGTTTCCTCATACTCCATCTCGGGATCAGAGTCGGCGACGATCCCCGCCCCCACCCCGTAGGTCAGCCTCGGGCCTTCCCGCACCAGGGTCCGGATTGCGATGTTGAACTGGCTCTCCCCGTTGAATCCGAGATACCCGATAACCCCGGTGTAGAGCCCGCGCGGCGCCGTCTCCAGCTCGGCAATCACCTCCATGGCCCGCTTCTTGGGCGCGCCCGTAATGCTTCCTCCCGGGAAACAGGCCTGCAGAGCATCGAGCTGATCCGCGTCTTCCCGAAGCTGGCCAGTCACGCTGGAAACCAGATGATGCACTTGCTCAAGACGCTCGTGCTTGAGCATCTCGGTTACCTTAATGCTCCCAAATTCACAAACCCGGCCCAAGTCATTGCGTTCGAGATCGGTTATCATTACCAGTTCCGCAATCTCCTTCTCCGACGTCTTCAGCTCAAAGGCCGACCGACTGTCCAGCTCCGGGTCTGCGAAGCGCGGCCGAGTTCCCTTGATGGGGCGGGTCTCAACCGAACTCCCGTGCATCCGTAAAAATGTCTCCGGCGAAGAGGAAAGGGCCTCGCTCTCCCCGTGCTGCAGGTAGGCTGCCATTGGCGCTGGCGAGACGGCCCGCAAGCGATCATAGAGGGCAAAGAGCGGCGTCCGCGAAGACAGGGCCGCGTGAAATTGCTGGGAGAGGTTTACCTGGTAGATATCGCCACTCGCAATGTATTCCTGCGCAGCCCGGACCCGTGCGACAAATTCCTTCCGCGTGAAGTTGCTCTGCCATTGCGCAGAGATTTCCTCCCGATGCCGCGGCGAGGGCCGGAGATCCTCGCACAGCGATCCGACCTCAAACCACTGCCCGGTGGCATGGCTGAAAACGAGGAGGTCCTCGTAGAGTCCGAAGCGAAAGTCCCCTTGATAGGTAATCCACCCACATGCGGCTCCCAAGGGAAAGCCGCAATCGGGGCGATCCACTTCGCGCGCGCGCAGCTCCTTCCGCAACTCGCCGAGATCATCGATCGTCCCCACAAGTTCCCGGACCGGCCGCGCCGCAATGATGGAAATCGCCTGGGGCCGCGCGAGATTGCCCGCGCTGTCGAAGAAGGCCAAACCTGGCAAATGGCGTAGCGCGGCTGCCACCTCGGCAGGGCCGAGGGCAAGATCGACAGGCCGGAATTTCGGCGCTGGACGGAGACCGCGCTGCAAAACACAGGAGTGATACTGCGGATTGCCCCCACTTGCAAACCCCCCCGTAAGGGAGTTTTTATTCCCCTGCAGGGGGCCGTCCAGGCCTGTAAAACAGGGCCTGCGCACCCGTAAACCTCCAACAGGGCAATATTGACGGCTCCCATTTGCCCCGCTAGGTTCCCGGTCCCGTGTCGCCACCCAAGCCTCAGTCTCAGGTCAGACTCGGCACCTTCCGCGCAGCCTGCTGGATGCTCGCCGTAGTGGCGTTCGTAGAGCTGGTGGCAGTTGGTGTCGCTCTTGCCCTTCGCAACGACGACGCTCATTCGCCGGCGGTGGTAGAGCGTGTCGTCACGGAATACGTCCCGATGTCCCTGCCCCCGGTGGAGGTCCAGCCAACGCCGGCACCTGTGCCCTCACCTGTGCCCTCTTCTGCTCCGCCGATCCCGAAGGCCTTTACTAATGAATCGGAGCTGCTGAGCAGCCCGGCTGGCCGCCTGAGGACGACTCCCACGCTCAAAGCGCCGTTCATTAACGACCCCGAGGTGGAGCGTCTTGTCAATGAGGCCCGGGTGGCCCGGGTGAAGAACGATATCGGGGCAGCTGTTCTCAAGCTGGAAGCGGCCGAGGAGAGGGCCCCTGCAGAACCAAACGTCCTTTATCAGTTCGCAGAAGTTTTCGGAGCGGTGGGCCACTATGAGAAGGCCGCCGACTACTACCAGAAGGTCTTCAATCTCGGACCCGTCGAGGCCGGGGCTCTCTATGAACTGGCCTCCCACAAACTGAGCGTGGGCTTTGAACAAGCTCAGAAGATGGAGGGCAAGATGACCCTCGGGCGCATTCGCCACTTCCAAGACAAGCGCGTCGACAGCGGCGAGCGTATTATTCTCTCTATCCCCATCCTCGCGGCCCCGGGCCAGGAGATTGACGATAGCAAACTCTCAATCGAGGTTACCTTCTACGACAAGCGCAATGGCAAGATTCACCAGGCTACTTCCGACAGTGAACTCAGCCACAAGTGGCTCACCGCGCCACTCAACTGGAACGATAGCGGGGAGGAGCTGTTGCAATACACCTATGTTATCCCGCCCGGGGATGAGCGTGACATCCACCTCCTTGGGGAGCGCGAGCATTTCGGCCAAGTCGTCGAGCTGCGCTATAATGGAGAGTTGCTCGACCACCAAGCCTGGCCCCGCACCCTCGCAAAACAGCGTAATGTGCAGGAAGTAAGTCCCCTTTTCATTCCACCTGAGTTTCTCCCCGAAAAACTCAACAATGCGAATCCGCTCCTCCCGCCCCTGCCCCGCTAGGACGCCTGTGCGGATATATTGAATACCTTGCTCCCTTAACCACCTCGCGGAATCCCCCGCACTGGCTACTTGCCGCCCGGCTACCTCGACTCTAAAACCCCCCCGCGAAACATGTCCGAGGTGGAACAACAGTGGTATTTTATCAGCGTGGTCAACCAGGAGCAATATGGCCCCTACACCGCTGACCAGTTAGAGGGATTTGTTGCCAGCGGGTCAATCACAAGGGAAACCATGATATGGACTGAGGCCTTGGAGGATCAATGGATCCCCGCTGCTAACGTCGAAGGACTCTTCGCTCCCCAAGGCGCCCAGCCAGCCCAGCCAGCCCAGCCAGCCCAGCCAGCCCAAGGCGTGCGCCCCCAGCTGCTTACTGGCCCCGCGGCGCAAAGTGCGCAACCACTGGGAGCGGCTCCGCTGCAAGCCAGGCCCCTCCAGGCTGCACCCATCCAGGCTGCACCCATCCAGTCCACACCAGCCCAGCCGGCGCCCATGTCTGCACACCAGCCCGCTGCGGCCCCGGCTCAGCCAGCGGCCGTTGCCCTCCAGCGGCAGGCGGCTCCCGGGATGATCCCTTCGACCATGCCGACCCAGCAGCCTGCTGCGGCCCCCGCCCAGCCAGTGGCCCCCGCTCAGCCAGCGGCCGTTGCTCCTCAGCGACAGGTGGCCCCGGGAATGATCCCCGCGTCCATGCCGGGCACGGCCCAGCAGGCCGTTTCATCCGCGGACGGCGCCCAGGCCGCCGCTCCTGGACACGTCGTTCCGCCCGGGGTAGAGACCATCATTGCGCCTGGGGAACTCTTTCCCCCACCTGCAGCAGCCAAGGCCAGCTTCGGCCTCTTTTTGAGCCTTCCGAGCAGCGCCTTCGTCTTGTTGATAGTGGCCGGGCTTATTGAGAAGCTTTCTTTCCTCTTCTTTCCGGCAGTGGCGCTCATGGCTTGGACCGGGGTCCTGAGCTACATATACCTCTATCGCGCGTGGAGATTGATCCAACCCGGCAATGTCCGCACCACCCCGGGCAAGGCGATCGGCTTCATGTTCATCCCCGGCTTCAACCTCTATTGGATATTTGTGGCCATTGCCGGTCTTCCAAAGGATTGGAACCGCGTGCTGGCCGCTCATCCTAATCTTCAACAAGGCCCCAGACTTAACACTGGCTTGGCTCTGGCCTTTTGCATCGCTGGCTTATTCGGCATTGGTCTCATCCTTATTTTCCCACTCATGGCGGGAATCTGTAAGGGCATCAACTGGATGGGCCGCCTGCACATGATGCGCCCCGGCGGCGGTCCAAGGGGTCTCCCCGGCGCACTGCCCCCCGGGGGAACGGCTCCCCAGCCCCAGGCTGGTGGCCCCATGCGGCTCTACTAGGGATTCTTCAGGCCCCGGCAGGGTTGGTTTCAATATCGATAACGGCCTCTCCGGCTTCGGCAGTCGCCTTGGGCTTCATCGCTTCCCGGGCCCTGTCCGCGGCAGTACGCGCTTTCTCCCGCCCCGCGCGAGCTCCCCTCGCCACGCTTTCTTTAATATTCTCGGGCACAAGTTCCGCGGCCAGGGCTCCCAGAAAGACTCCGCCATAAGCGCCGCCATAAGCCAGTTCGTAGACCACCTCTGTCACCGCCGATTTCATCCTCGGCGCCGCTTCCTTCGCCTTGCGGGTGGCGTCTTCCCTGGCGCCACGGAAGGCTTCGCCAAAGGAATCAAAGTGCCGTTTCCTCTTCGTCGACCCGCTTTCGGTCCCCGGCTCGCTGTCATTTTCGTGATGCTTCATGATGGTCAGGTGGTTTGCTTGCTTCTTAATAATAAACACCCTTCCCGCGATTTTCCTCATTATAATCACACTCTTTGATTGTAACGCCTCCCGTGGAGCCTGCTCCCGGGGTCCGCGATTCCTTTTCCGGGTGCCAAATGGGCCCTACTTCACCCGGTAATGTCCGGTGAGTGGGTAGGTAAACAATCCG